>NZ_JBEZIB010000057.1:0-33513 GCF_040650855.1 Streptomyces sp. NPDC048606
GGCGCCGACGCGGCGGCCGAGTCGGCGCTGCTGCACTTCTCCTCGCCCCGGGACGCGGCCACCATCGCCGCGTTCCTGCGCACCCGCGTCTACCGGCCGGAGTCCCTGGTGTGGCTGGAGGGCTACCAAGCCCTCATCCGCTGGCGGAAGGAGAACGAGATCACCGGCGTCCACGCCGTCCCCTACGACGTCGAGGTCGCAGTCGGCGTCACCAAGGCATTCCCGCTCGGGCGGTGGGTCCACCAGCAGCGCAAAGCCCTGCGCGCCGGCGAACTCGAGGACCGGCGCAAGGTTCTCCTGGACGCACCCGAGGCCGGGATGGTCTGGGAGCCCGGCGAGGAAGCCTGGGAGGCCAAGCTCGCCGTGCTCCGCTCCTACCGGCGGGCCACCGGACACCTCGCACCCCGGCAGAACGCCGTATGGGGCGAGGACGACGAGATGGTGCCCATCGGGCAGCACATGGCCAACCTCCGCCGCAAGGGCGCGAAGAACGGCCTGGGCAAAGACCCGAACCGGGCCGCCGTGCGCGCGGCGCAGCTGACCGGGATCGACGAGGACTGGGACTGCCCGTGGCCGCTGGACTGGCAGCGCCACTACCGGGTCCTGGCGGACCTGGTCGACGCCGACGGCATCCTGCCCCACATCACACCGGGCGTCGTCCACGACGGCGACGACATCGGACGATGGCTCCAACAACAGAAACAGCCGGCCCACTGGGCGCGGCTGCTGCCCGAGCAGCAGGAACGGCTGACCGCGATCGGCGTACAACCCGACCAGAAGCCGTCTCCCGCCCCCGCAGCCAGCCGCGGGACGAAGGGCCCGAGCAAGGCGCAGCAGGCATTCCAACGCGGCCTGGCCGCCCTTGCGCAGTGGATGGAACGGGAAGGCGCAGACCGGCCGGTGCCCCGCGCGCACGGCGAGGAGATCGCAGTCGAAGGAGAGGCCGAGCCGGTCGTCGTGAAGCTCGGCGTGTGGGTCTCCAACACCAAAAGCCGACGCGACAAACTCGACGCCGACCAACACGCCGCCCTCGCCAAGCTCGGCATCGACTGGGCATGAGACCCGGAGCGTGGGCGGTCGCTGAACGCGGCGGTCAAGTGAAGTGCGCCGCCGCTGTGAGGCTCTGTTGTCGGACCCTGCTCCTAGGCTGTTGTCGACGTACGCATCGGCGCGGCGGAGGGCTACATGGCGAGGCAATTGACCACGGACCAGCGGCTGGCCTTGATCGGCAAGTGGAAGAGTCCGCCAGGGCCGGCGGAGCAGGAGCGCCTCGAACGCGCGGAGCGCATGGTGCGGGCTGCAATTAATCGGCATGAGCCTTTCCGGGGCGTCGCCATCAAGGTCGAGGCGAAGGGGTCGTATCCGAACAACACCAACGTCCGTGGAGACAGCGACGTTGACATCAAGGTGCAGATGAACGAGTGCTTCTACTACGACGGTCAGTCGTGGCTCTCCGAAGGACCGGACTATGTGGGCCCGTGGACGAAGGACAAGCTCCGCCGGGAAGTCCATACAGCACTCACCGAGTCATTCGGCGATGTGGACGCCGACCACAACATCGCCTTCTACGTGCCGGAAGTCTTCGGCAGCCGCCCCAGCACTGACGTGGTGCCGTGCTTCAAGTACGTGCTCTACGACAGCACAGTGGCCGGGGGCAAGCACGAGGGCAGCGTCGTCTTCGGCCGGGACGGTAAGAAGATCGTCAACTGGCCGGAGCTCCAGCTCGCCAACGGACGGGCGAAGAACAACGCGACCCACCAACGGTACAAGTGCGCCGTGCGGGTCCTGAAGAACGTGGAGAACGACCTCACAGCAGAGGGAATCATTGATGCCCTGCCGTCCTACTTCTCCGAGTGCCTGATCTACAACGTGCCCGACCACATCTTCCTGGACGGCAACCTCGACGACGCAGTCCGCGGAAGCCTGCTGGAGGTATACCGGCAACTGGACTCCCCCGGCATGGAATGGAAGCGCATGGTGGAGCCGAACGGCGTGAAGATGGTCTTCAGTGAAGGCCAGAAGTGGGACGAGCAGGACGCTCTGAACCTGATCCTGCATGGCTGGCGCTACCTCAACTACGGAGGCTGAGGATGAACCAGGCCGGCACCATTCGCACCGGCGCCACCATCGCGGCCACGCTCTACACCGGCGTACTGGTCGGTCTGGGCCTGTACCCGTCCGAGTTCCGCTACCTGTTCGCGTACATCCCGGCCGCCGTCGGCTACGCCGTGATCGTCTTCGACAAATGGGCCTGGCACTGGCCGGTCATCCACCGCTTCACCGGCCGCCCGTGGGTCACCGGCACCTGGCGCGCAGTACTGACTCCCGGCCCGGACAGCCACATCCCCGAAGGAGGCAACCGCGGCCCCATCACGACGTACATGACCATCGAGCAGACGTACTGGAGCCTGCACGCCACGCTCCGCACTGCGGAAAGCACCTCCCGCTCGAGCAACGCCACCGTCCAGGCCCCTGAGAACTCCGGCACAGCCGAGATCGGCTTCCTGTACGACAACAAGCCCCGTGTCGAGCACGCGCATCGCAGCCCCCGCCACGAAGGCGCCTGCCGCATATCGGTCACCGGCCTGACCCCTCAGGCAGCCGCCGGCCACTACTACACCAGCCGCTTCACCGCTGGTGACATGGACTTCACCTTCATCGACCGCTCCACCGACTACGGCACCTTCGCTGAAGCACAAGCCGCCGACCCCGAACATCGATCCAACTGACCAACCCGGAATGATCTATGCGGCCTTTGGGAGGGACATCGCGGTCGATGTAGAGGGCAGGGCGGCGAGGAACAGGCGCTAGAGCCAGGCCGGCTCCAGCGCCTCCACCTCCCACTGCACCGGGCGGAGCGAAGCCGTAGCGGTGGGCGAAGGCCGGCCGACTCAGGTCGCCGCTCTTCCCCTCGGTGGCTGAGCCCATATGCGAAGCACCGGTTTCGTGACAGCACCCGACAAGGGCAAACACCACCTTGTGTCAGTACAGCAAGGCCAGCCACCGCTTGCGTGTCAGCGAGCGAATCACCTCTGGGACGCCACGCCAGCGGAAGCCGGGGGCTCTACCCCAGCCGGGATACCGGCGTCAGCTGTATGCCGGATACCGCCCGCCGTCCCGGGGTGGTGGCAAGGGTGGACCTGCTGGAGCTTGGGATGCGGTGTCGTCGAGAGAGCTGGTGGAATGGTGCGGGCCATAGGTGATGGGCTGGAGCGGCTCCTGTACACACGACCGGTGCCTGCGACCACGGCGGATCGACTGAAGGCCCTGCTGCGGTGGGAGCGGGGCTCCACGCGGCGGGTCGCCGCCGTCCTGGGTGTGTCCCAGCGGACCGTCCAGCGATGGGTGACCCGTAAACCGGGCGGCCAAGGACGCCCGAACCCCCGTCACGAGCAGAAGATCGCCGAACTCGTACAGGCCCGCTGGCAGCCGCTGATCCGTGCCCGTCGGCGTGCGGCGGCCGAGAAAGGCGGCGTGGTCGTCCATACCCGCGCCCGGTTCGGGTTCAAGGCCGGTCCCGCAAGCTCCGACGACCCGCGCATGCGGCGCATCACCGGGCGCCTGAACCCCACGGTGACACAGCAGATCTTCGCCGCCCTCGACGCGGGCGCCAGCGAGAAGCAGCACGAGCTGATCATCGGCCGAGCTCTGGGACACCTCTACTTCCGCGACGCCGGCCGGCGGGCCCACGGTCTGCACGTCACCCTCCAGGAGATCGACTTCATCGAGTTCGGCCTCCAGTAAGACGAAAGGTGCCCGGTCTGCGGCTGCGGCGTCACGGGGCGGGCGGCGCCGGCCGCGACCCCCGTGCTTCCCGGACCTCTCGCCAGTCCCACACCGCCTTGCCGGACCTGCGAGCGTTCGGGGCGTCGGGCGGCTGGGGCGGGCGGAGCCGGGCGGTCTCGGCCAGCCGCAGCAGGGCCGGCCGCTCCCCCGGCTCGACCAGCAGATGCGTGGCGGCGGTGGAGTGGGCGTAGTAGGTGGCCGCGCGCAGGAAGACGGCGGCCCAGGCAGGGACAGGGTGGGTGGCGCAGCCGTCAGTGAACCGGGTTTGGTCGTGGAGGGCGAGGAGGGCGGGGGCGTCGTGGAAGTCATCGCTGCGGGCGGTGGCCAGTTGTTGGAAGGAGGCGCCGGTGAACAGGGTGGCGGCCAAGGCCGCGGCCAGGCGGGGGTGGGCGGTCGCGGTGTGGATCCGGCGGACGACCTGGGCGGCTTGGGTCGCGGTGAGGGGCTCAGGCGCTGGCCGTTGTCTCCAGTCGATCAAGCCGGGCAGGCACGGGCCCGGACACGGGCCCGGACTGTCGTAGGAGACGAGCCGGTCCAGGGAGGGCAGGGTGAGCCACCGGGCCGGCCCGGCGGCAGGCGATACCGCGGCCGATGCCGCGCCGCCGGCCGTGGGCGGGCGCCCGTCGAAGTAGAGGGCGCGGGCCGCGGCCAGGGTGGCGTTGTGGGTGTAGGTGACGGGGGCGAGAGCGCGGGTAAGGGCGGCGGTCAGGCGGGGGCGGTGGACGACCAGGGTGAGGTGGATGCCGGTCTGCCGCTGAAGGGCCAGGAGGCGCTGGAGGCGGCGGTCGTCGAGCAAATGGGCACGCAAGACGGTCAGGCGGGTCATGGCCAGAGCCGCCGTCCACGCCGCGGCTGCCTCCCATAGCGGCGGGCGGCCGTGCGGGAAACGGCCCGGAAGATGGGCAGGCTTGCCCAGGGCGAAGAGCAGCTCCCCGGCCAGCGCGGAGTCGCTGACCGTGCCCGGCGCGGGGTGCAGGGTGATGCGGCCGGCGTGCGGGGCGTGGGCGGCCAGGGCGGTGTGGGTGAACGCGGCGTCGTCCCCGGCGTCGAGGACGACGGCCAGGCAGGGTGTGGCGGGTGGCGTCATGCGAGGCGGCTGAAGGCCCAGCGCAGCAGGTCGCGGTCCGGGCCCGGGCGTCCGGTGCGTTCCAAAGCGGTGCGCATGTGGGCGGTCAGCTGGGCCCACGCGCGGAAGTTGCCGTGGGCGGCCTGCTCGTCGGCGAAGGTGATGTCGGCCGGGTCGGCGTCCGCCCAGACGGGGTGGAAGAGCGGGACGACGTCGAGGACCTCTTCGGGGGTGAGGCGGGTGAACTGCTGCCAGATAAAGATCCGGGAGGAGAGCATCGGCTCGCGGCGCAGCACGGTGTGGGCGCCGGCGCCGCCGACGAAGACGATCGCGATCTGGGTGGCGGGCTCGTCCCACAGGTAGCGGAAGTACTCGAACGCCTCGCCGTTGAGCCACTGCGCCTCGTCCACGAGAAAGGTGCGGGGCCGCTCGGACAGGGCGGTCTTCAGCAGGCGGTCGAACTCGGAGGGGTGGCGGGGCGGCTCCCCGGGCAGGCGGAGCGTCTCGAAGAGCTCGTAGCGGACCGCGCGTGCGGTGGGGCGGGCCCGGAAGGTGACCCGGCAGACCTCCTCGCCGCGGGAGTCCTCCAGCTCGTGCAGGCAGGTGTTGACCGCCAGGGTCTTCCCGAAGCCGGCGTTCCCGTGGATGCACATCATCGCCCGCGCGGCAACGGTGTCGGCGATGTTCTCCCGCGCGGTCAACAGCGCCTTCGTGGTCACGATGGAGGCGTCGGGCAGGTCGACGTACTGGTACGTGGGCGCGGTCACCGCACACCACCGCCCGCAGCACCTTCCCCGTCACTGGTGACACCGGCCTGCGGCCTGCCGCCGGACTCGTTGTCATCCGGCGCGGGTGACGGCTTCGGCCGGGTACGGGCCGCGAGGGAGGCCGGGGTACGCCAATCGGACGGAGGCGCGGCCGGCGGGATCAGGTCCGGCAGCGCCAGCCTCGACAGATCCGCCCGGTCAGCCACCGCCAACTCGGCAGCAGCCTCCATCGTGGACACCGCGTCCACCCGCTCCGGCTTCCCCGGCCGCGTCACCGCGGCATACCGCTCGCGCTGAGCTGCGGCGAGGTCCTTGCGCAGACGCCGGCTCCGCGCGGCCCGCGCGGTGCGCACCGCGGTGATCTGCTCCGGGCTCGCCTCGTCCGCGACAGTCGCAGGTCCCAGGTAGCGGCCGGTCGCGGCGTCGAAGACCTCGATGCGGTGATCGTGGTGCGGCATGAACCGCACCCGCACCCCCGTACCCGCCAGGCCCGTCATCCACGGCCCCACATAATCCCGCCTGCGGAACCGGACACCGCGGGTGGAAACCACACGGATCCGTCCGTCGTCCTCCAACGTGAACGTCCACAACTCCTCCGGGCTCACCTCCCGCACCGGAGTCGGATCCGCCTCCCAAGCTCCCAGCGGGGTCTTCCCGCCCAGCGGACCCGGCTGGTGCACGGTGTTCCACCACTCCACCCAGCCCAGCAGCCGGGCGGTGAAGTCCTCGAAGCCAAGCAGCGCCTCGTTCTTCGGTCGGCCAGGGCGCCGGCCCGGGCGCGGCTGGCGTACGTAGCCGGGCAGCGCGGCGAGGAACATCGACTCCACCGCCCGGTTCAGGCCCTCGACCGTGCCCTTCAGGTGCGGGGTGTAGGCGGGCAGGTCCTCCACCTCGACCACCAGCGCGCCGAACGCCGCCGCGACCGTCCTCGACAAGAAGTCCTTGCCCCGGTCCACACGGACCTTCTCCGGCAGTCCGCCCTGCGGCCCGAACGGCTCCTCGCGCAGCACCGCAGCGCGGAGAGCGGCCAGCACCGACTCCCGCGACGGAGACCCGGGCGTGACCGCGACCCCCATGACCGTGTTCGTCGCGCAGTCCACGAACCACGTCACCCACGGCCGCCGGGCCACACCCTCAACCTCGACCAGAACGGGGGCCTGGACGTGATCGGCCTCCCACACCTCATTCCGCCAGCCCCGAGGCCGGGCCAGGAACACATCATGCTTCCGGGCCGCACGCTCCCCACCAGCAAGCCCCGCCCGCTCCCCCGCACTCAGATCCCGCCGGATCGCACGATGCAACGTCGTCAACGACGGAGCAATACCCGGAGGCGACTGGCCGACGGCGCGCTCGGCCAGCTCACGCTGCACCGCCGCGACGTTCCCTCCCCACAAGGCCAGCAACGCACGCACCTCGTCCGTCACGACGAACCGGTCCGCCCGCGCCAGCCGAGCACCCGGAACGACTCCGGGAGCGGTACCGGGCGCAGCGAGCCAGCGCCACACCGTCCGCTCCGACACCCCCAACGCCCCCGCGGCCACCCGCACATGGCCTGCCGTGAGCCGACCCGCCGCCCGCAACTCCAGCAGCCGACCCACCGCCGCACCACGCATCTCAACCCGCGCGGCCTCCGGCAACCCTCCCCGCTCCACCACCGCCACACACCCCACGACCGAGAAGACCTCCACAGCCCCCAGCCTCCCGGCCGATACACCGCCATGGATAAGAAGCACCGTTTCCGTGGCAGTGCAGACCCTGGTGGTGTACCGCCCCGTGACAGCGACAACCACCCAGGCACCGCTTCCATGTCAGTAGGAGACACGCCCCCCAGTCATGGGACCAGCACGAACACCACCGGCTGACGGACCGTCACTGCCAACCCCCACTGACACCAAACCGACACATCGCACCCTGGTCAAAAACGCCCTCGATCACACGCGCATCCGATGGATCGAGCAGAACGACCGCGAAGCGGACGACGTCATCGCCACCCTGACCACCGCCCGCGCCGAAGGCCGCGCGGTCGACATCATGACCACCGACAAGGACTACATCCAGCTCTTGGCCGACCCCAGCGTGCGCCTGCTCAACACCGGCCTGGGCATGGAGCGCCGCTACACCGCAGGCGAGCACATCCTCCCCCGCCACGACGTCCTCGCCGAGCAGTGGCCGGACTTCCGCGCCCTGATGGGCGACCCCGCCGACAACATTCCCGGCGTTCGCGGCATCGGTGCCAAGACGGCCGCCCGGCTCCTGACCGGCGGGCGCCGACTCGAGAACATCCCCGCCGATGAACTGCGCCCGGCCTGGGCGGCGCAGTGGCCGCAGGTCCTGCGCCGGCGCGAGATGATCAAGCTCGACACGAAGACCGACCTCCCCAACAACCTCCTCACGAACGTTCCCACCGCACCCATGCCCACGGCCGGGCAGGTCCTGGAAGCGCTGGACCTGTGGTGACCGGACCCAAGACCGCGATATGGGACTTCGACGGAACGCTCGGCCACCGCCGCCACTGCACATGAGCCGAATCCCTCCTCAAAGTGCTGGACAGCCAGCAGCCCGGCCACCCCTGGACCTTCCCCGAGATGTTCCAGGCCCTCGCCACCGGCTTCCCCTGGCACGCCGCACAGGAACCCCACCCGCACCTGAACGACCCCGACGCCTGGTGGGATCACATCACCAGCGTCGTCGCCGAGACACTCACCCGCCTCGGGATCTCCCGTCCTCAGGCCGTGGCCGCCGCGACCCGCGCCACCTACGCCGATCCCGCCGGCGTGGAGCCTCTACCCGCAGACGCTGCGCGTCCTGGACCGGCTCACCGAGCACGGTTGGACGCACGTCCTCCTCTCCTGAATTCCCCGAACTCCTGTCCACTCTCGGCATCGACACCCGGTTCCAGGCGGTAATCAACTCCACCGCCAGCGGATACGAGAAGCCCCACCCCCACGCGTTCCGTCTCGCACGGTCGGCCGCAGACCCCGCACATCGGCTCGTCATGATCGGCGACAACCCCCAGGCCGACGCCGCCGGAGCCCGCCACGCGGGCATCGACGCCATCTGGGTGCGGCGTGACCGGCACACCGACACACCCGACCTCGACGCGGCCGCCCGCATTCTCCTGACTTCCGAGCCCGTACCGGACGAGCGGAATCCGGCTCTGCACGAGATCACCCCGTTGCAGCCAACCGCCCCCGAAGCGCTCCCCATCAGGTAACGTCGCCTACATCCGCACCGCGGAAGCCCGGCAGCGCCCCGGCCCATGGCGCACCGGAGCCACCGTGCACGACACCATCCCGGCCCTCGCGCAGGCCGACTGCCTCACCGCCTTCAAAACCCTTCGCGACGGCACCGAGACGACGCTGGAGCTCGGGGAGGGCTGCAACCGCTTCCCGCCCTCCCCGACCCTCGCCCGCTACCTCTCCGTCCTGCTCGACCGCTTCATCCGCGACGGAACCCTCTCCGCGTACGCCGGCCGGAGCCAGGCCGGCGCCCGGGCCGGGCGGCGATGGCCGAACTCCTCGGCAACCACCTGGACATGCAGCTGGACCCGTCCGAAGTCTTCTTCACCCGCGGCGGCACCGAGGCCATCAGACTGACCATCGCGCACCTCGCCGAGAACAGCCACGGTCTCGTCCTGCCGCTGCCGAACTACTACGCCTTCGACCAGTGTGCTGTTCGCTGGGGCGCCCCGGTGACCGGCTACTACCGGCACGACGGCACCCTTCATCACACCGGCACGTCCCCGGCCACGCGCACCTGCCGCGTGGAGGTTCTCCCCAACGGAGTCACCGGCGCCCACCACACCCTGCCCGACCTCACCGAACCGGATTTCGCGCTCCTCGACGTCCCCTTCCAGATCGGGGCCGACGGCCCGCAGCCCGCCGCGGCGCTCCGTGACCGCGTCCACGACATCGAAAGGACCTTTCCCTGCCCGGGCTCCGCGCAGCCGTCGTCGTCACCCGGGACAAGGCGCTGCTGCAGCATCTGGCCCGCGACCGGTTCGAGCGGATGGCCATGAGCGGGGACCCCGTCGGCGAGATTGTCATGCTCTTCTACGCCTCCCTCCTGACCGTCATGGAAGCTCCCGTCGAACAGACGGCCAAGCTCGTCCAGCTCTCCCGGGACAGCGTTCGTCGATCAGGTCTGGCGGCACTCCCCGGGGAGGAAACCTACCGCCGTGTCCGCGCCCACCTGACCGTCATGGGCGAACGCTTCCGCCGCAACGCTCATACACTGGAAAGCCCGGGATCTCCGGTGCGGCGCGTCCCGGGCATGAAGCCGGCCGCGGGCTATTCCGCGTTCGTCGAACTCAGCACCCCGCAGGACGGCTTCCTGTCCTGGGTGACGCGGTGCGGGCGAGCGGGACTGCAGCTCAACCCGACAGTCGTCCACGGCGGAACCTCCGCCGCCTGGGATGCGCTGTATCCGGACCACCAACTCCTGCGGCTCAACCTCTCCGAGCACCCGACGATCGTCGACCGCGGTCTGCGCCTTCTCCGTCCCTACGCGGCCGGCCAGTTCCAGTCTGATCCGGAGGACCACCGCCAGGTACCCCACGAGGGGAAGGGTTCCACCCGATGGCCTCTTCCGCCGGGCAGTCGGCCCTGATTCCCCCGGAAGAGCCGTGCACCGGCCGATCGGTCGAGAGCGACCACGCGGTCATGACACTGCGTCTGGGCCTGCCGTCCACTCCCGGCGGACAGGGTGAGGCGCCGTCGACGGGCGCCAGTTGACAGCCGACCGACGCAGCGGCCGAGCATCGGCGTTTCGGCCAACCACCCCCGGGCCGCGTGCCCTTGCGCTGCAAGGGTCGGTGCACTGCGCACGTTCGGAAATCCGCTGAATCACCGGGCGCGCAACCCGTCCGAAAGGAACAGGTGCTCGAAATCGGGCGGCGTCGTTGAACACACCGACGCCACCACCGCATCCACGAGGGGGAACGCATTGACTCCAGTCGAACCAGGCAGCGACAACACCGCGAGCGACCCGAAGGCCGCCACTGACAACATCTCGGACGCTGAGCGGGAGCTGTACGAGGGCCGGCTTCGCTACGACCAGTCCTACGCCCGCCATGAAGGACTCCCGCACACGGAGGTCACCTCGCCGCCCCTGCGCGCGAAGCTCCTCCAGGCGCGGCTGGACGGCCGGCCGGATCCGGTGAACGTCTCCGCGCTGATCCACGACGGACAGGGCCGGTACCTGCTCCACTTGCGCGACCACGAGCCCGGCGTCATCTGGGAGTCGGGGGCGTTCGCCCTTCTCGGCGGCGAGCGTACGCATGACGACGAGAGCCTTGAGGGCACCCTGCTGCGAGAGCTGTCCGAGGATGTGCCCGACCTCCGCCTCGAGGACTTCACGCCCTACGCCGTGGAGGACGCCCGGCACGCGGCCGAGAACCCTCCAGGCAACGAGCCGGCCGTAGTTCCTGCCGTGTGGGATGGGGGTGACCGAGTGGTGCTGAACGGCGTCGGGGTCCACCTCCACCTTGAGGACGACGAGGGCCGGGTGCTGCTCGGCCTGCGTCACCGCGATTCGAAGTACGCGGGCGACACCTGGCACTACCTGGCTGGGAGGTGCGAGCAGGAGTCCGCTCTCAACTGCCTGGTCCGCGAGGCCTGGGAGGAGGCGGGGTTGGTCATCGACCCCGCTGACGTCGAGCTCGCGCACGTTGTCCATGTCGTCGACGCCCCGGGCAGCCTGCCCTTGATGCAGCTCGTCTTCCGGGCGCGCCGCTGGGAGGGCACTCCGGAGGTCCGCGAGCCCGACAAGTGCCTGACCTGGCAGTGGTGGCCGCCACACGAGCTTCCGGACCGGCTTGTCTCCTACACCCGGACGGCCATCAGCAGCATTGCCGAGGGCCATGCCTTTTCGCAGGTGGGCTGGTGAACGGCGTGCGCACGCCGACCAGCCGCAGGCCCGGGCCGGGCGTCCGGCCCGGCGCTGCCGGCAGGACTGCCCTGGCGCCGGGGGTGCCGAGATGAGCAGCGAGGCCGAGGCGATGGTCGTGGCCGAGATCCTGGCGCTGCTGTACCGGATCGCACCGGCGGCGGTCAGCCAGGGCCCGGCGGGAACGGCGACCCGCAACTACCTGGCCGAAGACCGTGAGGGCGGGCGGTGGTTCGTGAAGGCGTACCCCCGTGGCACCAACTTGGACCGGGAACGTCAGGCCCTGGCCCTGGGCGAGGCGGCCCGGGCCGCCGGGGTGTCGGTACCGGCCGTGCGGCGTACGGTGACCGGCGAGACGATCGCGTCGGCCGGCGGGCTGTCGGTGTCCGTGACGGAGTACGTCGCGGACGCGCAGACGGCTGAGGGCGGGCTGTCCGGCGGCCGGTGGGAAGCGGTCGGCGAGACCGTGGGTCGGCTGCACCGGGCCCTGGCCAGCCACCCCGTGGGCCCGCCGCACCCGGTCGCGGCCCGCGCAGTGTGCGACGTCACGCGGGCCGGACGGCGGCTGGAGGAACTGCTCGCCCGCTGGGCCGCCGCACCGCCGCCACGGGGAGGGTTCGCCGCCTGGTGCGCCCAAACCGCGAAGCGGCGTCATGCCGCCCTTCCCGAGGTGGCGGCCCGCCTGGAGAAGCTGCCCCTCGCGCTGACGGCACAGGTCGTGCACGGGGACCTCGCCTCACCCAACCTGCTGCTGCGCGGAGAGGCGGTCGCCGCGGTGATCGACTTCCGGCCCCCGTCGCATCGCAGCGCCGCCTGGGAACTCGGCCGGATCGTGCTGGACCCGCGCACCGTCCTGGCCCGCCGGGACGAATGGATCCCGGGCCTGGCTAGAGCTGCCGGCGCCTACCGGGCGGCGAACCCGCAGCTTCCGGCCGAGGACCTCCTCGCTGTGCCGCGGGTTGCCGCCGGGTACCTGGCCTGCTCGGTCTATCCCCTGTCCGAGCCGCTGAACGACCCCGCCGCGGTCACCCCGGCGCTGGAGGCGTACGCGCGCGCCCGGCACAAGGCCACGGGCGTGCTGTGGGAGTGCCTGGACGAAGCCGAGGAGGCGCTCCGTGACGTCCTACGTTGATTCCCCCACTTCTTCCAGCGCCTCGCTGTGGCGGCACCAGGACTTCCGCCGGTACCTGACCGGCCAGGCCGCGAGCGTGGCCGGTAGCTCGCTCACGCAGATGGCTTTGCCGGTACTGGCCGTTCTCCACCTGGACGCCACGACCGCCCAGGTCGCCTGGCTGGCGGTCCTCGGCCAGCTCCCGCCCGCGCTGCTCGCCCTGCACGCCGGCGCGCTCGCCGACCGGCACTCCAAGCGGGCAGATGATCGCCGGCGATCTGGTCAGCGCGGCGGCGCTCGCCACCGTGCCGGCGGCGGCCGCGCTGGGCACCCTGACCCTGACCCAGCTCATGATCGTCGCCGTGGTGCAGGGAGCGGCGGGTGTGCTCCACGATGCGGCGGCCATCAGCCTGCTGCCCAGCCTCGTGGAGCGATCGTTGATCCAGCGGGGCAACAGCCGCGTGGGTGCCCTGTTCGCGATTTCCGCGACCGCCGGAAGCCACCTCGGCGCCGCGCTGACCGCACTGCTCGGCCCCGCCCGAGCGCTGCTCGGAGACGTCGCCTCCTACCTGATCAGCGCCGTGTGCACCGCCCGCATCCAGACCGCCGAACCCGCCCGCCCGGCATCCCGCCGACTGCGCGCCGAGATCGGCGAGGGTCTGCGGTACGTGCGCGGCGATGACCGGCTGTGGACCCTGACCCTGGTCAACGCCGCGATCTCGTTCGCCCTGGGGCTGCTCAACACCCTGTGGGCCCTGTACTTGCTGAGGTCGCTGGCGATGAGCGCCACCGCGTTCGGGGTGGTGCTGGGCGTCGGAGCGCTGGGCGCGGCCGCCGGGGCGCTCACCGCCCCAGCGTTGGGCCGCCGGTACGGCCCGGGGCCGATGATGCTCACGGCGCTCGCGATCACCCCGTTGACCCAGTTGCCGCTGCTGCTCGCCTCCCCGGGCCTTGCCTGGCAGATCACGATCGGGGCGGCGCTGTTCCTGCAGCTCGCCTGTGCCGGTGCCGCGGGCACCACGCAGCGGTCCATCCGTCAGATCATCACCACGGTCGGGATGCAGGCGCGGATGCAGGCGGTGAGCACGTGGCTGACGTCCGGCGCCCGCCCGGTGGCCGCGCTCCTCGCCGGCGGCCTGGGCACGTGGATCGGTGTGCGGCCCACCCTGACCGCCGGGACCCTCCTGCTGCTCGTCCCCCTCGTGCTCCTCGGCCGTTCCCCGCTGCGCGCGCTGCGGCAGATGCCGGATCCGCCCACCGCCGCCCAGCCGCCCGCTCTCGGGACATCGCCTCCGGCCGTGCCCGCTCCCGCGCGCTCGGACGACGGCGTCCACCACGATCGCTCGCTCGGAGGCGATGCCCTGTGACCAAGGCGCCGAACTCGGCCGCTGCTGCTGCCGCACCCTCGATCCTCTGGAGCGCACTGTGCTGAGCGACCCCACCGTGCCTGCCACGGCCCTCCTTCCGTCGCAGTCCGCCGTCGACGCCTCCGGGGCTGCGACGGCCCGGGCGGCGATGGTCGCCCGGCTTGAGAAGAGCGGAGACCTGATGCCCGGGCCGGTGCGCGAGGCCCTGCTGGCGCTGCCGCGCGAGGTGCTGATGCCCCAGGCGTACGTGCGGCGCAGCGCCCAGAACGAGATGTCGCCGCGCTGGGATCTGCTGGACTTCTCCCGCCCAGGTGACCGGGACGAGTTGCTGGAGCGGCTGCACAGCGGGGACAGTGTCGCGATCCAGCACGGCGGCGAGCCGATTCTGGGCCGCGTTCCCGGGCCGCGGCGCGGGGGCGTGATGACCGCGATGTCGAGCACGATGGGGCTGACCGCCGGCCTGCTCCAGCTCCTGGACGTGCGGCCCGGGCAGCGCGTCCTGGACATCGGGAGCGGCGCCGGGGTGACCGCGGCGGTGATGTGCTTCGTGTGCGGCGACGGCGGCGTCGTCACCCTCGACATCGACCCGCACGTCACAGCGGCCGTCCGTGAACGGCTGTCCGCCCTCGGCTACCGGCCGGCCGCGGTGACCGGGGACGGCACGGCCGGGTGGGTTGACGCGGGCCCGTACGACCGGGTCTTCGTCTCCTTCGCCGTTCGCCGCGTGCCGCAGGCCCTGGTGGAGCAGTTGGCGCTGGGCGGCCGGGCATTGATGACGCTCGGGACGTCGTCGCCGTCGTGGCCGGGCCTGGCCGTGGTCGAACGACGGCCGGACGGGGGCGTGGAGGCGGAGCTGCGGGCGGTCGAGTTCGGTCACCGTGCCGGTGCCGGCTTCGACCGGCTGTTCCTGTCCGCCGGCTTCCGCGCGACGATCACCCCGGACCAAGGGCGCACGCAGCGCAGCCGACTCGCGCCGCCTCCCGACACGGACCGCGGGATGTGGCTGGCCTTGGATCACCTCTGCCCGGGATTGGTGCGCGACTTCGGCGCCGAGGACCTCACGGTCGGTGCGCCCGAGTGCGGGTCGTGGATGCGCGTGAAGGAGTCCGGCTACCGCCGGTGGGACGTGACGACCCGCGGGCCCCTGGACATCTGGGCGGAGATCCAGGAGGTCGCCGGCCGGTGGCGGGCGGCCGGTGAACCGGACGTCTACCGCCTCCACTTCGACGCCGACGGCAGTCAGCGGGCCACGAGCCCGAACGGCGCCCTGACCTGGCAGCTTTTCCCTAGCGACAATGGAGTTCCACGATGACCCGCCCCGGCCAACCGGCCTCTGCGGCAGTTTCGGACGACGCCCTGTTCGGGCCCGAGGCCGCCGACTACGCCCGATACCGTCCCGGCCTTCCACACGCCGCGGTCCACCTCCTGGCCACCGCCCAGCACAGTGTGCCCGCGCCCGTCCTGCTGGACCTGGGGACCGGCACCGGCCAGGTGCCCCGCGCCCTGTTGCCCGTCCTGCCCCTGGTGCACGTCGACCTGGTCGACGTGAACGAACCGATGCTTCAGGCAGCCCGCGCCGCACTCGAACCGGTCCGCGGAGGATGCACCGTCGACCTCCACATCGGCGCCGCCCACACCTTCACGCCCGCCGCGGCCGGCCGGACTCCGACCTTGATCACCTGCGCCCGGTCCTTCCACTGGATGTCCCGCCCGGAGGTCCTGTCGATGGCCAACCGGGTGGCAGCCCCGCGCGCGGTCGTGGCCATCATGGGCGACGGCAGCCTCTGGACCTACGAGGCCGACTGGACAGCCGCCCTTCGGGAGCTGATCCAGAGCTACCTCGGCGAAGACCGGCGAGCGGGCACCGGCGGCACGTACGCCGGGCCGGGCCGCTCCTACCAGGACGACCTGGCCGACTCGGCGTTCAGCGAGGTGACCGAGCACGCCTTCCGCGTCTCCCGCGCCTGGGCACCCGAGGGCGTGATCGGCTACCTGCGCACCACCTGCTTCGCCCGCCCCGCCCTGCTCGCCGGCCGCCACAACGAGTTCGAGGCCGCTGCTCTGCGGCTGCTCCAGGACCACGCCCACCAGGGCGTTCTCAAGGAGGACGCCGTGTTCACCGTGCTGCTCGCGCGCCGCCCCGGCGGCGCTGCGTGAGCGGCACCCACCGGCCGTGCGGGACTTCGTACGGCTCTCCGACGCCTGGCACGGCCGGCCCCGACCTCCTCCAGGCCGTGATAGATGGCTACGGGCGACCCCTCACCCCGGAGGAGGAGGCCCAGCTCACTGTCTCGTCCGTCCTCGACGCCGTCTCCGACATCTCCTACGGCACCGCCCACGGCGATCCCGAGCTCGTGGAGCGCGACCAGCGCACCCTGGCCCGGCTGCGCACCGAACAGCACCCCTGATCCCCACCCCACCGACCACGAGGAGCAGCACGTTGATGTACACCGCCCGCGACGAGTGGGAGCAGCACTACGGAGAGGGGAAGGGGTGGCGCATGCTCGGTGAGCGCGAACGGCAACTCCTTGCCGAGCACGCCCCGGTCCCCGAGGGCGGGGGCCGGGCCCTGGATGTGGGCTGCGGGACCGGGGAGCTGGCCGCCCACCTGGCCGGTGTCGGCTACACCGTGGACGCCGTCGACCTCACGGGCAGCGCGATCGCCCGAGCCCGCGAGGAGCACGCCGTCGACGGCGTGCGCTGGCTGCGGCTGGACATCGAGCGCGACGACCCGGCCCCGCTGGACGAGCAGGGGTACGACCTGATCACGATGCGGCTGGTGTACCCGTTCGTGGGGGATCGCGGCCGGGTCGTTCACGGGCTGGGCGAGCGGCGGCGCGACGGCGGCGCACTCGTCGTCATCACCCCGATCACCGAGAGCACCCCCGTGGAGCGGCGTGGGATCGCCCTGGACGAGGACGAGATCACGCTGCTCAGTGCCGGTTGGAAGACGGTGGAGCGGGCGGACTCTGACGGCCTGGCCTTCCTGGTCCTGCGCGGCCCCTGTCACAGCGACGCCCGGGCCGTGGAGAAGCGGCCGACCATCGGCCACGCGCTGACCGGCGCCCTCGCCATCGTCACCGACGACGCCGGCCGGGTCCTGCTGGGCCGCTCCCGGCGCGGCATGCTCGAGCTACCCGGCGGGAAGACCACCGGACCGGAGGACTTCGCCACGGCGGCGGTGCGCGAACTCGCGGAGGAGACCAGGCTGATCGCCGATCCGGCCGACGCGCACGTGGTGACGATGCTGGTCGACGACAGCCACGGCATCCCGCGGCTCACGGCCGTCGTCCGCATCACCGCCTGGACAGGCACCCTGACCAACCCCGAGCCGGACAAGTTCGATCGGTGGGAGTTCTTCGATCTGCATGCTCTCGCCTGCGTCGGGGACGCCTTCGTCTCGGCCGCACTCGCGATCGACAGCGTGTGGCCCGGCGTCATCCCGTACCTGCCGCCGGTGGTCTCCTACCCGCTCGCCGCTGGCCGTCCGCCCGCACCGGGTGAGCCAAACGAGGCCGTCCGGCTGCGCCAGGCGATGGCCCAGACGGTGATCGACGGCGGGTGGGCCCCGTCCGAGCCCGTCCGCGACGCGCTGCGGACGGTGCCCCGCCACCGGTTCGCCCCGGAAGCGAACCTGGCGGCCGCCTACGACGGCGGCGACCGGGCGGTCATCACCCGGCGCGACGAGACCGGGACGGCCATCAGCTCGGTGTCCGCGGCCTGGCTCCAGGCCGACATGATCGAGAGCCTCTGTCCGGTGCCGGGTTCGATCGTGTTCGAAGCGGGATCCGGCGGCTACAACGCCGAGCTGATCGCCCACACCAGCGGTCCTGACGGTCGCGTGGTGACCGTCGACATCGACCCGTGGGTCGTCCGCCGCACGCGCGCCTTCCTCACGGAGGCCGGCAGCGGCCGCGTCACCGCCGTCGAAACCGATGCAGCCCTCGGCGCGCCCGCCCACCTCGTACCTCGCGGCGGGTTCGACGGCAGCATGATCACCTACAACTGCTGGGACATCTCCCCGGCCTGGCGTGAGCAGCTGGCCGAAGGTGGACGCCTGGTCATCCCGCTGGAGATGGCCGGCTACACCCGGGCGATCGCGTTCGAGCGGCGCGGCGTGGTGCTGCACGCCCGCCGATTCACCTACTGCGGCTTCGTCCGCGACCAGGGGCAGCAGGCCCGGCCGGCCGCGGTCTCCCCCTTGCTCGACGGGACGCTGACGCTACGCTTCGACGACGGGCCCGCCGCCGACACGTCCGGCTTGGAGGAGGCACTACGCGGGCGGCGGCACGAGGTCGCGACCGGCGTGACCATGGGCGCTGCGAACTCCTACTTCGGCTCCCTGCAGCTGTACGCGGCCACCACTCTGCCCGGCTTCTGCCGGCTGGCCGCCCACCAGGAACCCGCCGAGGGGGTGACTGGTATTGCGAAGGACCGCGACGCCCCCGCCGTCATGAGCGGAGCCTCGCTCGCCTACCTGATCCACGTCCAGACCAAGGACGGCGACAGCCCGCAGGGCAAGGAATGGGAGTGGGTCGCCCACGCCTTCGGCGAGCAGGGCCCCGAGCTCGCCGAACAACTGGTGGCCACGGTCCGGGCCTGGGACCGCCACATCCGCGCCGACGACAACGACCGGCACGCCGATCCTGTCCTGACGGTCCACCCCGCCGGCACGCCCGACGACCTCCTGCCCGTCGGCGACGTCCTAAACAAGAAGCACTGCCGTCTCGTTTTCCGGTGGCCGGGGCGTGAGGTGGTAGCGCCCCGCCCCGTCGACCGCCTTGAGGCCGACATCGTGACGGAGGGGGCGTGACGGTGCAACGAGAAAGACGGGAGGCGGTGTTCGTCGCTCCGGCGGAGCACGACGAGAGGGACCGGATGCGGCGGGCGCACGCAGCCGCCGCGAAGCGGTTCCAGACGCCGGTCTCGGGGCCGGAGGTGTGGGGATGGCAGGGCCGCACCCTGGACCGCCTGCCCGTCGGCTACGACCTGGGTCTGCTTCACGCGTACTCGTTGGTCGCCCGGCGACCGCCACCCGGATCCGGCGCGAGTATGACCTGCGGAGCCTCATCCGCGGTCAGCGCCCGGCCAGCGTGCTCGCAGCCCCTGATCTCGCGGGCGAACTTGGGATAGAGCTTGACGAACGCCGCCGTGGAGCCGCTGGCTACCTTCCAGATCCGGGAGTCACCGCGCGAGCGCGCGCACCCAGTCGGGCAGTGCGGTCATGGCCTCGCCGTAGCGGTGTGTCGGGTCCGGAAGACGGCGCGTGGCGGGGCTGTCCTACTCGGCCGGCAGATGGAGCATCGGTTCGAAGGCCGCGTCCTCCTCGCCCTCGACCGTAGGGAGGAAGCCGTCCGGGACGGTGCGGGCGGCCGTGGTGAGGAGGCGGGCCAGGACCTCGGGTTCGGTGGCCGGGGGAAGGCGGAGGGCGGCGAGGAGGCGGTCGCGGACCTCGGGGTGGTCCGGGTTGTCCTCAAGGTAGTCGGCGTTGAGCGTGGGGGGACGGAAGCCGGCCAGGGCGTCGTGCCAGGAGGGGAGGACGATGGCCAGGGTCAGGGCCTCGGCGAGGGACTCCGCGATGAGGGAAGCCTGGCCTTCGGAGTCGGTGTAGAGGACGGGGCGGACGCGGTCGGAGCCGGCCGGGCCGCAGAGGTAGTGGGTGCCTCCCGCATTGCAGCCGGCCACGGGCTCCACCGGTAGACCGGCCGGCAGGGCGATCGACTCGATGGGGTCGGTCCGCGTGAGGTCGAACTCGCCGTCCCAGGCCAGGTACGCCTCGACCTCGGGGTGGGCGGCGATCCGGCGCAGCAGGGCCTCGTCGGAGAGGGCGGCCGGGTTGAGGCCGCGGGCGGCTTCGGGGGTCAGGGGGTGGCCCGCGAGGACGTGGCGGACGGTGTCGAGGGGGACGGGCCGCCCGTAGTCCTGCTCGAAGTGCGCTTGGACGGCCTCGGGGGAGCGGTCGGTGAGGAGGCGGAAGAGGTGCCCGGAGCCGTCCGGGTCCGGGCTGCCCGAGGGGAACTCGATGCCCGAGCCGGTGCGCCAGGCGCTGCCGCCGGTCTCCCACCACAGGCAGGCGGTGACCCGCGGGGCGCCGATGCCCTCGTCGACGAAGGCCGGGTCGTCCAGGAGCGGGCGCAGCGCGGCGGGTACCTCGTCGATGACACCGGGCCAGACCTGTTCGTCGTCCGTGGCGTACGGGCTCATCTGCGACTCGTGGTCGAAGCCGCGGACGAGCACACCGGCCGGGGTGAAGAGGACGGAGAAGTCGTCACCCGAGCCGTTGTCCATCAGGGCCGCCTCCGTCCCAGGCCCCCAGGCGGTGGAGAAGGAGTAGCGGGAGAACCGCGGGTCACGGCAGAGCGCCTGGTCCAGCACGGCCAGCGCACGCAGGTACGCGCGGAGCACGGCGGGGTCCGGGAGGAGGGCGGCGGTCGTGTGCACGGTGTCCATGGGTGCATGTAAGCAGCCGGCCCTGACATCCGAGACGGCGGTTCGGTCGCACCCGCTCTCTCACACAGGGCCGGCCTCGACACCGTGCAGGCCTGCGTGTGCGAAGCCTGAGAGTTCACGTCAGGGGGCAGGGAACAGGTGCCAGTTCTGAGTGCGAATTGTCACTGTCGGGTGCGTGTAAAGGACTGCTCCAGTCCCCTTGACCGCGGTCTCGAAGTGCATGGTGAGACTGGCGTTCAAAGGAGTCGCCTTGGAGAAATCCCGTTCCCCGAAGACTGCCTGCGGAAAGAGATGGAACGCCGGCATGTGGTACGTCGCATCCCAGTAGGTGTTGGTTTGGTCGAGCAGTAGGTCCGTTTCCCTCTGCGGCGCTCCGACATTGCGGACACCAGGACCGTCCGGACCGAAAACTGGCTGCCAGAGCTGGAATTCAGTGTGCCGCCAGCACCTGGAATATCTATCTCCACCGACAATGGGCTTTTCTCCGCTGTAGCTGAAGAGTGCACCGTACTGAAGGAGACGTGGAGCGGTTCTCCAGGTACGGGATGGGGACGGCACTATATTCTCTGGTCTGATGGTGAAGTGCAGAGTGGCTCCGAACGTGTACCTGTGTGTCTTGAAGGAATTAGATGTTGGCCCGCCTGTGAATTCGAGCGACCGGGTCCCGTCGTTGTTGTCGCGCCAGGTTTGACCGACAACGTTGAAGTCGTTGCGGAAATCGACGGCGAAGAGCTTGAAGCGAGAGTTCTCCTTCAAGGTTTCGAGGAGGCTGTCCAGGAGCTCGGGATGCTCCACGATATACGAGTAGCCGTCCCGGTACATTTCCACATCGAGGTCGCCGCTCGGGCGATCGTTCAGGGCTGCCGACCCGACCCCCTGGGGGGCTTTGGGGGAAGTGAGCTGGTCGCGGAGCTGCATCATTCGTTGCAGCCGAAGGTTGTCGAGGCGAGCCTGCGCGTCGCGCATTTTGTCGACGTCGACTCCCTGCGAACGGAGAAGTTCTTCCTGGATATCGATCGACAAGCTCTCCTCCTCCAGGGAGGGGAGAGTGCCTTCGCCAATTTGCTCACGTTGAATTAGTTCTGTTTGCTGTTCGCGGCGAAGCAGCTCCAAGGCGTCCAAGATGGACTTCCCGGGAGGATTCTCCTCGTCAAGCCAAATTCGCACCTCACCGGATTCTTCCGGGTGGTCGGCTGACCCCTGGACGGACATCGTCTACCTCCGAACGATGACTGGATAGTCTGAGCGCTGGTGAAATTTAAGAGGCGTCGGGAAGCTTCTCTAGTGGAATACCTGGCCGTGTCATCCCGGAGAATTCCACACGCTTCAGCCCCTCGCGCCCAGGTGGGCCAATGCTTCCTTGCGGAGCTCTGAACAGAGAAAGTGGTCTCTATTTAGTGTCCCTCCACTGCCGGGCGCCCGCCACTGGCGGTAGGGGCAGCGCTACGGGCACCGGAGAGGACGGACAAGGAGCGCTTGAGCGGCTGCCGAAGGCGTCCGGCGAAGTCGTCAGCGCCCCTGTGCGGTTCGGTTTTAGCTTCACTGGGATATTCGGTTTCTTATCACTGCCGAGTCAACGGATCCGCGCTACTCAGGGGACTTTGGTCGATCGATCATGGGAGGGTCCACGGAGCGGGGCATGGAAGGCCCTCGCAAACCACGTCGGGGGGAGTACCCCTTCCACCCGGCCAGAGATCAAAGCCCGACCTCCCGCACGTGTGGTTCAGTTGAGGCAAGAAGTGTGCTCGGGATGTCCCTTGGTGCGGCGTACTTCCTTCACTCGGCCTCGTCGAGGTGATCGCACCCTTTGACCAGAGCTTGCAGGGCCTGCCGCTGCGGTTTCCGGAACGGCTCGCAGTAGGTGCGGTCGTACGCCTCAACCGATCTGGAAGGTCCAGCGGCCGGGAATGACGTTTCGGCCGAGTTTCTCCTCGTGGACGCGCTGGGCCCTTCCACCACCGTGTCCTCCGCCGCGAGTTGGGAAGAATCTGACTCCGGGCTCACCTGATCGACGGCTGCCTCGCCGCGACCGCCCCGAACATCGACCCACCGACCTCACCCTGAGTATCTCTGTAGCCAGGCGGCTCTCGCCCCCGCTGGTGTCGAACCTCGTTGACGCCAGCGGGCACCGGCAAGGGACTGCCCGTAGGAGTTGCTGGGGAAATCCGGCGGGCGCACGGTGGAGAGGGGGAAGGTCTCGAAAGGTAGTACGCCATGCGCCGACGCAAGGGTGCAACCTCGTGCACCACCCTGATGGCCGCTCTGGTTTTCGTCGCGGTCAGCCCCTTCAGCGGAACCGCGACGGGTGAACCGCAGCCGCCTCCGCCCCCCGACGCTCCAGCGTCTTACGCGCAGCAGATCCCTACCGATACTCCTGAAGGCCTTGCCAACTACCTGACGTTCTCCTTCGGCAAGATCGATGAGTACTGGAAGAACTACTTCAGGGGTGGAAAGCTAACGGGTCCCTCCACGGACGTCCTGTTCATAGGCTCTGGCCGGCAGTCCGTGAGCCGGTGTCTGCCTGAGCCGATCCAGACCAACACGCAGAACTTCTTCTACTGCCCGGCCGACACGTGGACCGACCCCGCGGGAACCACCTTCACGGGTGTCATTCACATGCCCGTGGGCACTGCGATGAGCCTGCAAGCCCAGACCAACGCTTTCGCGGTGGCCACGGTGCTGGCGCACGAGTACGGCCACGAGGTCGTCCAGGAGTTCATGACGCAGCTGAAGCTGCCCCCCATTGTGGAGATGAAGGACGAAGCGCCTGTCCTGGACGCGAACGGCAGGACCATCCCGGTGAAGGAGGCCGAGCTCATCGCGGACTGCTTCAGCGGCACCTGGACCAAGCACGCCGTCAAGCAGAAGATGGTCGGCCACGCAGACCTGAGTCAGGCAGTGCGGGCGCTCGTCGCAGCGGGCGACACCACCATCGGCGCCTATCAGCCGCACGGCAACAAGTCCGAACGCACAACGGCCTTCACCTTGGGTTACAACACAGGCTCCCCGCTCAAGTGCGCGCAGCAGTACTGGGTCACACACGTCTGGCCCTGATACAGCTGCCAACCTGCTCCACCGACCACGCCCCCGAACCCCTCAACTTGTCCTGGAGGTGCTCGGACAGTCCCTGCTGCTCGCCGCCACCTACTCCGACGGGCCGGGAGCCGGACCACACCGGGGTGCGGACCGGCTGCCGCTCGTCACGGAGGCCCGCACCGCCCTGCGCGAGGCCGTCGAACGCACAAACCAACCACCTTCTGGCCTCTCTCGTCGAAGCCCGCCAGCGGGGCGACGCCGCCGCCGACCGCGCCCACACCGAGGCCCTCGGCCGGCTCGCCGAACGCCCCAACGTCGCGGCCCGGCCCGAACTCCGACAGATCCTCCTCGGCGTCCACGCCTACGCGACGACCCCGAGGCACCTCGCCACCCCGGGCCGGGACATCCAGCTCAGCGAGATCTCCGGGGGCCGGTGGAGGTTCTACACGCCGATGGGCAAGAGCGCCGGGAAGACGGCGCAGCAGTGCCTCCAGGGCGCCCAGGGCGACGTGCTGCCGGCCGAGATCGAGGCGAAGGACCTGCGTACGACCGTCCCCGTCGGGACGTTGCTGTGCACGGTCACCAGCGATCGCCGGCTGGCCATGCTGGACGTCACCGACATCACCACGAGCAAGGGCAACCTGCCCGACTACGCCACCCGGCTCACCCTCTGGCAGCGGCGCTGGGGAGTGTCGTCAAAATGGCGTCGGCCGTCTGCCAGGGCGGCCCAAACGTGACTTTGACGACACGGCCTGGAGGCACCCATGTCCCGCCCACGCGTCGACGTCGTCGTTTTGACCATGAACGGTCGTCCTGACGCCACCCGGTGCGCTCACCCGGATAGCGTGATCCGCGTTCATCATCGAGGCCGGTTCCGGCCTTCTTTCAGGGGGGTATGTCGTATGGCGTTCCGCAAGTTCCTCAGCGCGCTGGGGGTCAACGCGCCCGAGGTCGAGACCGTGCTCGACGAGCACCGGGTGCAGCCCGGTCAGGAGCTGTCCGGCACGGTCACCGTTCGGGGCGGCGCCGTGGACGTGGAGATCGAGCGCTTCCAGGCCGAGCTGGTGGTCCGCTTCGAGAACCACGGCGCCGAGGCCCGCTACCTGCACGTGATGGAGGCCCGGGATTTCGGTGCGCCCTTCACGCTGGCCGCCGGGGAAGTCCGCACCCACACGTTCGCCTTCCGGCTGCCGCTGGGCATGCCGCTCACCCACTCCGGCGGGGAGCGGCTCAAGGGCGCGTACAGCGCGGTCCGTACCGAGCTCGCGATCGACAACGCCGTGGACCGCGGGGACCTCGACGAGGTCGAGGTGCACGCCCTGCCCTCGCAGGCGGCCGTGCTGCGGGCCTACCATGCGCTCGGCTTCTCGCACATGGACACCGAGGTCAAGCCGGGCCGGGCCATGAACTCCCGACAGGAGGTGGACTGGTGGCAGGAGTTCGAGCTCGGATTCCCCCCTGGCTACCGGCCCGCGATGCTGGAGATGATGATCGTCACCCTGCCCGAGGTCATCGACGTGTGCGCGGGGGGCTGGGCTCCCCGGCTCACCCTGACCCACGAGGAGGCCGCGGCCGACCAAGCGGCCCTCAACGCCCGGCTGGAGGCGCACATGAAGAAGGAATACGGAGCGTGATACCGCCCCGGGAGCGGTACACGCGGCCTGCGCCGCCCCCACCCGCGGGATCACCCTGGAATTCCGCCTCCGTCGCCACCGCCTTCGCCCATCGGTAGTCGGCCGTCACGCTGGGAGAACGTTGGATCTCCGGGACGTTACCGGCCGGCGGGGTGTCTTGTGCCCTGCCGGCCGGGTGCGGCAGCGCGCCTGGACCTCGACGAGGGTCGGGCCCGCGGCGCCCGGGCGACCTGCACCACGGTTTGACGTACCAGGGTTGCAAGGAATCCTGCGGCTGGTGGCCGACTTCAATTGAAGACGAGTAGGGCCGGACGTCTGGCAACCGGCTACCTCGGGTAACACGAACCCCGCCAAGTCTCTTTCCGAAACTCTATGTCCCAGCAGGGCCCGGAATTTTGTGGGACTTCGTCGCAGGGGTGCCCGCGGCGATGGGCGTGACCACGGGCCGCATGGTCGAGGCCGACGAGGTCGCGGCCGTCGTCGCGTTTCTGGTCTCGGGCCGCGCGGCGAGCGTCACCGGTGCTCATTACGTCATCGAGGGCGGCGGCATCAAGACGGTGTGACACGGCCGGCCCGCTGGGGCGGCGCGGAGACGACCGCCCCAGCACACCCCGCTCTCGCCGCGGACGCGGTCGCGTTCGCGTCGTCGCGCGGCCAACTTCAGGCAGCCGCCGGCGCGGAAGGGCGGACGGCGTTGGCGTCGCGAACCGCGCCGATTGCGGTTCGACCAGTTCTGCGGCAGTGAAGCTGCGGGCCGGGATCTCCGGTCGGCAGCAGCGCGTACCGGCTGCGGGGGCTGGCGGCGGGCCTCGGCGATCGGCCGGACGCCGCCGATCACCGCCGCGGAGCCGACCGGGCACCGTGGGGCACCGTGAACAGGCCGCCTGCCTGGTCGTCGTCCGCGCGACGAACTCCACTCCTTCGACGTACACGACGACCTGCAGGGGCTCAGGAACGCGGGGACGGGCTCCAAGGGATCGGACGAGGGGCCGGAGGCTGAACGACGCTGCGGAGCTTCTCCTTCAAGGACACCGGCGGGGCCTCACTCTCATCCTGAAGGTGCACGAGCCGGCCGATGGTCACCCTTACGTGACATCCGCGGCCTCGCTGCCTGATCGAGACCATCCATGCGCCATCCCCGGTCTGGAAGGCGCTACGGCCCGGGACGTCTCCCGGCCTGGCGTGGTCCGCGAGTTCCCTCGGCAGGTAGTGGCGAGCCGCGTCCACGGCCACCTCCTGCGCACGCTCCTCACCACCATCGATGAAGTAGCTGCCCGCCATCCTCCACCGATACAGGTTCAGTTCCGTACCGTCGACCCGTCTGGGCTCATGAACGTTCTCCTCGATGAGGACATACCACTCGTCAGTCATGGCCAAAGGCTATCCCCCACATTGCAGGAGGAACCCGGCCGGCCCCACGGGCTCTGACGGTCCACCAGTCGCCGGGCCGACCGCCGGCTCAACCACCGCTACGAGCGCCATCCCCGCAACCACCTGGCCCTTCTCGGCCTGGCTGCAGCCCTCTGCCGTTACAAGCGACTCGTCCGCCTCACCACATAGGACATGGTCCACCCCGTTCCACCCGTTATACCGGTAACGGCGACGGGCGCAGGGGCGTCGTGGCCTTCGTGGCGGGGCTGATCGCCTTGGTCAACGGTGGGCTGGTCCTGGCCACCGCCGACGGTAGTCCCGGCATCGGCAACGGGGTGGTCGCCGGCGCCGCGGCCCTGCTGCTGGGGCTGATCTCCACGGTCCTCGGCGGACTGGCCCGAGCACGCTCCCGCCGGACCAGCCGACCGCAGCGGCCACGACCGCGTTCAGGTCTGTGACGGACGCCGGCTGCCTCCCAAACACGTCCGAGCGCCACCAAGCCCGCCGAGAAGTCACTGAACCGGTCATCGAAGCAGCCCCCGTCGAGAAGCGGTGCTCGAAGGCTAGGGTCCCTTCCGCGGCCCGACGGCGTGGCGATACCTGGGTTGTTGACCAGCACGTCAAGCCGTCCGAACCGGTCGAGCGAGGCGCGGACGGCGGCCTCGGCCTCGGAGGTGTGCCGGACGTCGACCTCGGCCACCAGCACGGCCGCTCCGGCCTCCCTTGCACAGCGCCGCCGTGTGCTCGAGCCGGCCGGCCGAGCCGAGCGGGTAGGGGACGCCGGACAGGTCGGACGCCACGTCGAGGAGAACGAGGTCGGCGCCCTCCCGCGCGAAGGCGCAGGCTGCGGCCCGGCCGAGGCCGCGTGCCGCTCCGGTGATCAAGGCGGTCCTGCCGGCCGGCCATCGCGCCGTGACCGGACCTTCCCGGAGGGCCTCGGTGACGATGCGAAGGAGGTCCTCCGCATGGTCGGTGAGGTACATGTGGCCACCGGGGAGTTCGGCACACTCGAAACCGCCGGTCGTGGCGTCCACCCACTGGGCGGTCTCCTGCGCGCTGACGAGGTCGTCGTCGGCACCGCGGTACGCGGCTTATGCGAAGCGGAGGCCGAACCTCGTAGGCTGCGAGCGCGTGGGGATCTGCATGGGACGAAGGGGATCGGTTGTTACGTATTGAATCAGTGAGCAAGCGCTACGGTCGTGGCGACTGGATCCTGAGAGACGTGGACGTCGAGGCCCCGGCCGGCGAGGTCGTGGCCTTCGCGGGCGGGAACGGCTCCGGGAAGTCGACCCTGTTGCGGATCGCGGTGGGGCTGGCGCGGCCGACCCGCGGATCGGTGACTGCCCGACCGCCCGTTGTCGGGTACGTTCCGGACCGCTTCTCCCCCAACGAACGCATGTCGGCCATGGCGTACCTGACACACATGGGCCGCGTCCGCGGATTGACCACCTCGGTCGCCTCGGCTCGGGCCGGCCGCTTGCTGGACCGACTCGCCTTGGTGGGTGGCAAGCACGCCCCCCTGTCGAGCCTTTCGAAGGGCAACGCGCAGAAGGTCGCGCTGGCCCAGGCCCTTCTGGTGGAACCCGGGCTGCTTGTCCTGGACGAGCCGTGGTCCGGGCTGGATGCCGATGCCCATGGCGTGCTCGCCGAGATCATGATCGAGGTCGCGGCCCTCGGCGGCACGGTGGTGTTCACCGACCACCGCGAGTCGGTGGTCCGGGCCCGCGCCACCCGGACCTACATGGTCGCCCAGGGCCGCGTCTCGTTGCGTGGACCGGAGCTGTGCGCGACCGAGCCACTGCCCGTGTCCGATGTCGTCCTGACCGCGGGCCGATACGGCCGCGTACCGCAGAACCTCCCCTGGGAACAACTGGACGGCGTAATGACGGTGAGCCGGGACGGCACGGGCGTCAGGATGCGTGTGGGACGCGGGTCCATCGACGCTCTGCTGCTCACTGCGCTCCGGCACGGCTGGTCTGTCGAACGCGTCAGCGAAACCACTACGGATCACCACCGGGTGCCGAACGCCACGGCGAACGGAGACGTGCGATGATCGCGCTCATCCGCTACACCTTCGCCACCGTGCTGCACACGCAGCGCTACCTCGCCCCGCTGCTCTTGTTCACGGGTCTCATGGGCGTGCTGACCGTCAACGGCAGCGGCCCGCTGCCCCCCGCCTACGCCTCTTCCTCCGGCGCGCTGTTCGTCTCCTCGACCTGGCTGACCATCGCTCTGATGAGCCTGGACGACCCGCCGCAGCGGGCGATCGTCATCATCACCGCGGGCGGCCGGTCGCTCACGGTCCTGCTCGCGACGATCGGCACGGCCCTGTTGAGCTGTCTCGTCCTGATGGCCTTCGGACTGTTCTTCCCACTGTGGATGGGCGACTACGTGGTCACCGCGACCGACCTCCTGCTGGGCCTCGGAGCACAGCTCACCTGTGCCCTGGTCGGCATCGCCATCGGCGTGCTGTGCTCGAAGCCGGTCTTCAAACGGCAGGGATACGCGTTGGTCGCCGCCCTCGCGCTGGTGTTGGGGGCCCTCTTCGTCAAGGGCATGCCCCCGGTCAACTTTCTGTTCACCCTGATGGCCACGACCCCCGACGCGGCGAAACTGCTCGCCCCCACGGGTGCCATGCTCGCGATCTCCGCGGCGATTCTTGCCGTGTGCACCGCTGCCACGCAGTTCGTCGCCGGTCGCAGGGAATAGCTCATCGGGCCCGCGAGCATGTCTTGAGGATCGTGCAAGTTCGTGATGTCTCAGCCTGAACCGGGGCTTCCGAGCCGGGCACAACGGACGAGCGAGGGATCTCTGACGCCTGCCGGCCTTCCTCTCGGACGACAGCATTCCACTCCTTTACAGGCCACTGGACCTGACGAAGTCGGACAGTGCGGTCCGCTCCTGATGGACCGATATCTGAAGAGCCACGAGAGCATCCGGCACGTGCATGGCGACATCGTGGCATGGAGGCCGCACGGTGGACCTGTGCTCGTCGCCCGATCGGGAAACCCGGAGGGGTACGGCGGTCGGCTCACCGACAGGGGATCACCAGTTGGGATCCAGGACCAGCGCGAAGTCGTCGGGGCCGGTCATCCAGGTGTCGAATTCCTCGGGGGTGAGGTGGAGGGGGACTCCCGCGTAGTCGGCGGTGAGGGCGGCCAGGGAGGACAGGGCGCGAGCCGGGTCGTTGCCGGTGAGGTGGGCGCGGACGGGTTCGAGGGCGGGCAGGACGGTGGTGCGGGTGTGGGTGTTCGGTCCCAGCGACGCGGTCGCCGCGGCCATGAGGCCGGTGGTCAGGGAGGCGGTGAGGAGTTCGTGTTCGAGCGTGTCCGTCCCGGCGCTCCGGGTGCCGCGGGCGATGACCACAGCGGCCTGCAGGCCCTGGATGATGACGGTTCCCGCGGCCTGCGCCACGAGCCCGCCGACCAGCGCTCCGACGACGGGCACGGGGATCACGGTCTGGGCGACGGCTCCGCAGGCCCAGGTGAGGCAGGCGTGCAGGGCTGCTTCGGCACTGCGTGCGGCGAACTCGCCTCCTTCTATGTCCCCTTGGGCGAACTGCAGGCCGGCCCCGGCGACGGCGAGGGCCGCGCTCGCGGTGGCCGAGGCGAGTTCCCCGCCGCCGAACGCGGCGGGCAGCCTCCCGGCGCGGCCGGCGGTGCGGACCAGGGACGAGAGCCCGGCCAGCGAGCCGGAGCGCGCCGCGCCGCGGGCCGCGGCGGCGGCCGCGGTGAGCGCGGCCTGGGCGGGCGAGGTCTCCCCGGCCCGGATTCGGGCCAGTTGCCCGGCGGCCGTGACGGCGGCCTCGGCCGCGGCGCCGACGGCCGCCCCGGTGACGGCGGCCGCGGCGGCTTCCCCGGCGGCCGCGGCACGCACCCGGCCGCGCATCCACTTCTCCGGGTCGGTGGCGTGGCGGTGGGCGTCGGCCAGGTCCACCGGCTGCGAGGAGATGCCGCCGTAGCGGACGGAGTCGGTGAGGTGGGCGCGGGCGTCGGCGTACTCGGCGACGCCGATCCCGTCCGGGTTCATGGTCAGGCGCCGTCCCAGGAGGTCGTCCACGGCGGCCACCTTGTCCCCGGCCACCAGGCGTCCCATGCCCGTGTAGTGGGCGCGGCGGAGTTGGTGGGCAGTGCCGGATGCCGAGGCCATCAGCTTGGCCTGCGCCGCGCCGACCGTCTTCCCGCCGTCGACGAGCAGGAGGTCAGCGGCATCCGTCTGCGAGCCTCCCGCCGCCCATTCCGACACCACGGCCCGTACCCCGGCCCCGGCCCGGGCGGCGGCCTGGTTGAACGAGAGGGCGTGCTCCACCTCGAAGAGGTGGCCGGCCCGCTGGGCGTTGCCCAGGGCCGCGTAGCGGCGGGCGAGGCGCTGCACCGTCTCCCTGGTGTCCAGGGTCTCCAGCGTCGCCGCGGCGAATCCGCGGGTCGCCTCGTCCGCCGCCCACCAGGCGGCCGCCCCGGCCGCCCGCGAGGCGGCGGAGGCCGCCTTGTCCGCGCGCCGGGGCTCTGCCTCGCTCACGCCGCGGCCGCCAGGGCCGCGAGCCGGGTCCGGGCGTCGGCGACGGCCCGGCCCGAGAGTTCGTTCACGCGCCCGTCCTCACCGGCCGGTGGCGCTCCCATCACGGCGACCGTGGCCACGGCCAGGTCGAACATCTCCTTCACGAGGGCCCGCGCACCGGGTCCGTACGAGGCGTAGTCCTCGCTGCGGTCGACCAGTTCGGCGAAGGGGGCCTGCCGGGCGCGCAGCGCCCGGCTCAGCTCGCCCAGCACCAGGCGTATCTCCCGGCTCTGCTGGAACACGGCCGACAGTTCCGTCCGGGCCTTCTTCAGTTCCCGGCCCGCCTGGGCCAGCCGGCGGGCGAACTTCTTCTGCTCGTCCTTCACCGTGCGGCCGCGCCATTCCAGCAGGGCCCCCGCCGCGAGCAGCGCCGGACCGGCGACCAGGGCGGTCATCACCAGCGTGCCCGCCGCGACTCCGCCGCCTCCGGCCGCCAGCGAGCCTCCGCCGAGCCAGGCCAGGGTGGCGCTGGTGGCCGCCGCGCCCGACAGTCCCGAGATCGCCGTGCCCGTCGACGCCACCGCGAAGGCTCCCACCGCCGTGTAGGCCACGGCTCCCACCCCGGCGCCGGCGGCGGCGCCTCCGGCGAGCGAGGCCACCGCCGTGACGGCGACATTCCGCAGCTCGCACAGTTCCACGTCCGCCATGCCCGTGCCTGCCCGGTCCACGGGTGCGAGCTCCACCAGGTCGACGTGCTTGAGGCGTTCGAAGACCGCGAGGAAGGGGACGAGGGCCTGGTCATAAACGGCCCGGCGGCGCTCCTCCTGGGCCTCGCTCTCCTGCCGGATGTGCCGTTCCAGCTTCTTGCGCCGTCGCTTGAGCTCCTCGAAGCGCCGCTCGTTCTTGCGCGCGAGCAGAACCGCTTCGACCATCGCCACCGGCATGACACGCCACCCCTTTTGCCCCGCCCCCGGGTGCACTCGGCACGGCGGAAGGCCTCGGCCTCCCGCTCCCGCCGCCCTCTCCGCTCGCGCGGCGATGGGGCGGCGCGCCTCAAACTACACAATCCGCGCGATCATGCCACCCCCCTGTACGCACTGTGGGACGAACTGCGGAGAGGGGGGCCACGGTCGTCGGCCATCGGGTGGGAGGCGCCGGAGGAGCCCGCACCCCGTGCGGTGTAGCCCATGTCCGTCGCCGGGCGCCGCAGCTCGCAGCGGCTCCCGGACCCTTGAGGGTGAGGGGTGCGCAGGGTGTCGCCGGTCTCAGTGGCGCCGCCGTTCTCGGACAGGCCGTGCCGGCGCAGGTCGGAGAGCGCGCCGGTGTGCGAGGCGGTGTGGGCCTGCTTCCGCTTCGACGGGGTCTCCTTGTCTGCGTGCCGGAACGTCAGGTGCGGGGCACCGATCCGCTGGATCTGGTCGGCCGTGGCAACCTTCAGCACTCCGAGCACGCGCAGCACGTCGCCGCGGAACTGGTTCGTCGATCCCGCCGGGTTGGTCTTCCCCCTGGCCCGCCAGTAGCCCTGCCCCTCGTCCGTTGCCCGCGACCGGTCATCGGCCGGCCGCCGGTCACGCCTGGCCTGAGCCGGCCTGCGCGGCCCCCGGACCCTGATGGTCTCCTCCACTGCTGACATCAGGAGCAGAGAAGAGGGGGGTGACGTTTCCGGACCAAGGAAACGATCAAGGTTGAGGCTCTTCGGCAAGAGAGCGGTCCCTCCGACGGCGGGACCGTTCGGTGGTGTTGGATGCGCGAACCGTCACACCGCGCTCGGCAGATCGACGCCGGAACGGCGACGGCCCGCGCTGGGGGGATAGCCCCCGTTCCGATCCTGGGGTACGCCCGATCGCGCCCCGGTGGGGGCGAAACTAGGGTCCAGCCATGACTTCGACTCTGCGAAATTACCTGGTCATGGCACTCGGTGTCGCTGCGCTGCTGACCGCCGAGGTGGTCCCCGCCATCGCTCAGCCCGCCGGTCCCTCCCCTGTGGAGCGGTTACGCCGGGACACCGAGGCGATCCACGCGCTCGGTGTGAGCGGTGTGCAGGCCCGCGTGATCGCGCCCGACGGTCGGCAGTCGGTCGCCACCAGCGGTACCGCCGACCTGAACACCGGCCGCCCGGTCTCTTCGGGCGGCTACTTCCGCATGGCCAGCACGTCCAAGACGCTGGTCGCCACCGTGGTCCTCCAACTGGAGGCCGAGGGCAGGCTGTCCCTGGACGACACGGTCGACCACTGGCTGCCCGCAGTGGTGCGGGGCAACGGCAACGACGGCAGTCACATCACCATCCGCCACCTGCTGCAGCACACCAGCGGCATCCGCGACGCCCTGCCCGGATACACCACGCCTAAGGAGTACTACCAGCAGCGCCACAACGTCTACGAACCCGAGCGGCTGGTCGACCTCGCCATGGCCCATGAGCCGGAGGACTTCCTGCCCGGCAAGGGCTGGGCCTAAGGGTTGTCCCGTAAATGATCTTTGAGTTGCCTCGGGGATAGTGGGCTGCTGTACCGCCCGTAGGCCTATCCGGCGAGGGCGAGGTTGT
>NZ_JBEZIB010000058.1:0-32981 GCF_040650855.1 Streptomyces sp. NPDC048606
AAGACCGAGTACGTCCAGTACACGGGCTTCCGCCCGGCACGCCGAGAGCACGCACCGGACGCCGCGGGGCCGCCCTCCGGGCGACGACAGGAGTTCGACGACAGGCCCCGGTGTCGTGCGCACGCTGTACGCAGCGAGCGCACGGCGCGTGCGCGTGTCGCGGCGCCCGTCCGTCCGCCCGCCGTCCGCGTGACCCCGACCCCGCCGCGCCCCGCCGGCGGCGCCTACGCGCCCACGTACTCGCGCAGGTGCCGCGCCGTCAGGGTGTCCCCCTCGGCCACCAGCCGCGCGGGGGTCCCCTCGAAGACCACCCGGCCGCCGTCGTGACCGCCGCCGGGACCGATGTCGATCAGCCAGTCGGCGTGCGCCATGACCGCCTGGTGGTGCTCGATGACGATCACCGAGTTGCCGGCGTCCACCAGCCGGTCCAGCAGCGCGAGCAGCTGGTCGACGTCGGCCATGTGCAGCCCCGTCGTCGGCTCGTCCAGGAGGTACGTCGAGGCCCGCTCCGCCATGCTGATGGCCAGCTTGAGCCGCTGGCGCTCGCCACCGGACAGGGTGCTGAGCGGCTGCCCCAGGCGGACGTAGCCCAGGCCCACGTCCATCAGGCGCCCCAGCACGGCCCGCGCCTGGCCGGTGGTGAAGAACCCGTGCGCCTCCGCCACGGGCATGTCGAGGACCTCGCTGATGTTCTTGCCGCGCAGCCGGTACGTCAGCACCTCGGGCGTGAAGCGCCGCCCCTCGCACTCCTCGCACACGGACGCCACCCCGGCCATCATCGCCAGGTCCGTGTAGACCAGCCCGATGCCGTTGCACTTGGGGCAGGCGCCCTGCGAATTGGCGCTGAACAGCGCCGCCTTGACCCCGTTGGCCTTGGCGAAGGCGGTACGGATCGGGTTCAGCAGGCCCGTGTACGTCGCCGGGTTGGAGCGGCGCGAGCCGCGGATCGGCGACTGGTCGGCCACCACCACCCCGTCCCGGCCGGCCAGGTACCCGTGGACCAGCGAGCTCTTGCCGGAGCCCGCCACGCCCGTCACCACCGTGAGCACGCCGAGCGGCACCTCCACGTTGACGTCCCTCAGATTGTGCAGGTCCGCGTCCTTGATCGACAGGTGCCCGCGCGGGGTGCGCACCGTCTCGCGCAGCCGCGCCCGGTGGTCGAGGTGGCGTCCGGTGAGGGTGTCCGAGGCGCGCAGCCCGGCGACGTCGCCGCTGTAGCAGAGCCGTCCGCCGCCGGTGCCGGCGCCGGGCCCGAGGTCCACGACGTGGTCGGCGATCGCGATGACCTCCGGCTTGTGCTCCACGACCAGCACGGTGTTGCCCTTGTCCCGCAGGCGCAGCAGCAGGTCGTTCATCCGACGGATGTCGTGCGGGTGCAACCCGGTGGTCGGCTCGTCGAAGACGTAGGTGATGTCCGTGAGGGAGGAGCCGAGGTGGCGGACCATCTTGACCCGCTGGGCCTCGCCGCCCGACAGGGTCCCCGAGGGGCGGTCCAGGCTCAGGTAGCCGAGACCGATCTCGACGAGGGAGCGCAGCAGGTCGCGGAGGTTCGCGAGCATCGGCGCGACGCCCGGATCGTCGATCCCGTTGACGAAGGCGAGGAGGTCGCTGATCTGGAGGGCCGAGCACTCGGCGATGTTCAGCCCGCCCACGCGCGAGGACAGCGCGGCGGCGCCCAGCCTGCTGCCGCCGCAGTCGGGGCAGGCGGCGAACACCACGGCGTGGTCCACGAAGGCGCGGATGTGCGGCTGCATGGACTCGCGGTCCTTGGCCAGGTAGGTGCGCCCGATCTTGGTGATCAGGCCCTCGTAGGTGAAGTTGTTCGACCCCACCTTCACCTTCACCGCCGGCCGGTGCAGGAGGTCCTGCCACTCCCGCTCGGTGAACTCCCGGAGCTTCTTGTCGGGGGAGTAGAAGCCGCTGTTCGCCATGACCTGCCAGTACCAGGAGTCCACGGCGAAGCCCGGGACGGTGATCGCGCCCTCGTTGAGGGAGAGGTCGCGGTCCACGAGCCGGTCCACGTCCACGTCCGAGATCCGGCCGATGCCCTCGCAGCGCGGACACATGCCCTCGGGCGTGTTGAAGCTGAACGCGGAGGAGGTCCCCACGTGCGGGGTCCCGAGCCGGGAGAACAGGACGCGCAGCATGGTCGAGGCGTCGGTGGCGGTGCCGACCGTCGAGCGCGAGCCGGAGCCCATGCGCTCCTGGTCCACGACGATGGCGGCGCTCAGGTTGTGCAGTCCGTCCACGTCCGGACGGCCGAGGCTCGGCATGAACGACTGGACGAACGCCGTGTACGTCTCGTTGATCATGCGCTGCGACTCGGCGGCGATGGTGCCGAAGACGAGCGAGGACTTGCCGGAACCGGAGACCCCGGTGAAGACGGTCAGGCGGCGCTTGGGGATGTCGAGGGAGAGGTCGGCGAGGTTGTTCTCCCGCGCGCCCCGGACCTGGATGACCTGGTGGCCGTCGGCGGCCCGCGCGCCGGTGGGCGCGGTGTCGGGGGCGGCGTCCGGCGTGGCGTCCGGCGCGGGGTCCGGCGTGGTGCCGGGGGCCCACTCGACCAGCTGGACGATCACCCCGTTCGGGTCGCGGACCTGGAACAGCCGCTCGCCCCAGGGCTCCTCGCGGGGTTCCAGGGCGATCGGGGCGCCCTCCGCGCGCAGTCGGGCGTACTCGGCGGCCAGGTCGGACACGGTGAAGGCGAGGATCAGGCCGTCCGCGTGGCGTCCGCGGACCTCCTCGGGCAGGACCTCGATCCCGCGCCGCAGGAACACCACCCGGGGGCCGTCGGGGTGGGCCAGGGAGGCGAAGTCCCCGCTCGCCACGGTCTCGGTGTAGCCGAAGTGCCCGACCAGGAAGGCGGCCGAGGCGCGTACGTCGTCGACGGTCAGGGATATCGCGGTGCCGGTGATGTGCACGGAACTCCTTGAGGGACGGTTTCGAGGTTTCTTTATACACTGTATTCTGTACGACGTATCGAATTATCGAGGCGGATGGGGAGCGTGGGCATGACGACGAAGGACCGGAGCGGGGCGGGCGACCCCGTCCGCACGCTGGAACTGTTGTGGCGCGAGGCCGGGCAGGAGGCCCCCGTCGGCCGGCGCGGCCCGCGCCAGGGGCTCACCGTCGACGCCGTGATCGCGCAGGCCCTCGCCCTCGCCGACGAACAGGGCCTCGCCGCCCTCACCATGCGGGCCCTGGCCGGACGCCTCGGCGTCACCCCGATGAGCCTCTACACCTACGTCCCGGGCAAGGCCGAACTCCTCGACCTGATGCTCGACGAGGCCTACGGGAGGATGCGCGGCCCGGCACCGGTCCGTCCGCGACGACCCGACGGCGCGGAGCCGTGGCGGCGCCGGGTCACCCGGATCGCCGAGGAGAACCGGGAGCTGCTGCGGCGCCACCCGTGGATCGCCGACCTCGCCGTCACCCGACCGCCGTTGGGCCCCGGGGTGATCTCGAAGTACGAGTACGAACTGGGCGCCTTCGACGGGATCGGCCTCACCGACGCCGAGATGGACGCCGCCCTGACCCACCTCCTCGGCTTCGTCCACGCCAACGTGCTGGCCGAGGCGGACGCCGCCGCCCACAACGCGCGCCAGAGCGACGACGAGTGGTGGGAGGTCAGCGCCCCCCTGCTGGAGCGGGTGATGCACGCCGAGCGCTTCCCGCTCGCCAACCGGGTGGGCAGCACGGTCGGCGCCTACGACCCGCAGGTGGCCTGGGAGTTCGGCCTGGACTGCGTCCTGGACGGGCTGGCCCGCCGGATCGAGGCGCGCGGGGCGTAGCCGACGGCCGCCGCCGGACCCGTGCCGGGACCCGGGCCCGGACCCGTGCGGAAACCCGTCCCGCCGGGCGCCGGATCGCCCCCGGGAAGGCCCTGCGCGGGCGTCACGGCGGCCGTACGGGGCCCGTTCGGGGTCCGGCCCCCACCCCCGCCCGGGAGCCCGTCACGGACCCGTGCGGGGGCTTCCCGTATACCGCCTGACCTGGGGTTTAACCCGTTTTCCCGATAAGATCACAGCCTCGGGAAAGGGGATCCTCATGGACCGGAACATCCGCTCGATGGACGACGTGCTCACCCTGCTGGACGGCCTGTTCGCCCCGGAGGCGGACCGCTGGACGACCGGCGGCTCCTCCTGGTGGGACGGGTTCTACGCGGACCGCGCCAAGCCGGTGCCGTTCTTCGTCGACAAGCCCGACGAGAACCTGGTCGACGCCCTCGACCGGGGCGTCCTCACCCCCGGTCGGGCCCTCGACCTCGGCTGCGGACCCGGCCGCAACTCCCTGTACCTGGCCGCCCGCGGCTTCCGGGTGGACGCCGTCGACCTCTCCCCGACCGCCCTCGACTGGGCCCGGGAACGCGCCCGCGCCGCGGGCGCCGACGTCGACTTCCACCAGGGCGACGCCTTCGAGCTCACCACCGGCGCCCTCGCCGGCCCCTACGACCTCGTCTACGACTCGGGCTGCTTCCACCACCTGCCGCCCCACCGCCGCGTCAGCCACCTCGCCCTGCTGGAACGCGTCCTCGCCCCCGGCGGCCACTTCGCCCTCACCTGCTTCGCCTCCGGGGCCATGGGCTCGGAGCTGCCCGACGCGGACCACTACCGGGCGGGCGGACTCGGCGGCGGGCTCGCCTACACCCCCGAGGAACTCCGCTGGATCTTCGCCGACCTGGAGCCCGTCGAACTGCGCCGCATGCGTGACGAGGCCCCCGAATCCGCCCTGTTCGGCGAGCCCTTCCTGTGGACCGCGCTCTTCCGCCGCCCCGGGGGCGCGGCTCAGCGGTAGCCGGTGGTGTCCGCCGGGAGCCCGGGGTCCTGCACCTCGACCAGGTACCGCCAGGCGTCGGGCCGGCTCCCGTCCAGGTCCGTGAACCCGTACACCCGGGCCAGTTGCCCGCTGGAGAGGGACTTCCCGTTCCAGCGGGACACCTCCGGGTCGGCGGCCAGCGCCGCGACCGCCCGTCCCACGTAGGCGGGGCTCTCGGAGATCGCGAAGTGCGGGACCCGCTCCAGCGCGTCGCGCCAATCGGCCTCCGTCACCCCGAAGTGCCCGAGCATCATCTCCGAGCGCAACCACCCCGGCGTCAGCGCGACGGCCGTCGCGCCGCGCGGCCCCAGCTCGTGGCCGAGGGCGAACGCCATCCGCAGCACGGCCGACTTGGCGAGGTCGTAGAAGAACGACACCCGATAGTTGCCCGCGTTGTACTCGCTCGTCCCGTCCGTCATCTCCACCACCAGCCCGCCCGGCTCGCGCAGCATCAGCGGCAACGCGAAGTGGTTGGTGACGGCGTGGGTGTCGATCGCGAGCCGCAACAACCGCAGGCCGTTGTCCAGGTCGTGCTCCCAGACGGTGCTCTCCCACTCGAAGAGCAGCTCGGCACCCCAGATGTCGTTCACCAGCACGTCCAGCCGGCCCTGCTCGGCGTCGATCCGCCGCACCAGCGCCTCCACCTCGGCGTGCACCAGGTGGTCCGCCACCACCGCGACACCCCGCCCGCCCGCCGCCGTCACCAGCTCGGCCGTCTCCTCGATGGTCTCCGGACGGTCGTACTCCGAACGCCGCCCCGTGGTGCTGCGCCCCGACACGTAGACCGTCGCGCCCCGCGCGCCCAGCTCCACGGCGATCCCGCGCCCCGCACCCCGCGTGGCCCCCGCCACGAGGGCGACCCTGCCTTCAAGATCCCGCTGCGTCTCCGGCATGGCCCGACCCTACGCCGCCCGACCCGGCGGCACACGGCGACTTCCGGCTCACGGGGACCGGACCAGCACCGTCACCGCGTGTAGACCCGTCGCCCCGTCCGGCAGCGGCGGCCTGCGCCGTGCCGGCTGGACCTCGCCCCGGCCGTCGACGGCCCGCACCTCCAGGACGTGCCGACCCGGGCCCGCCTCCCACTCCCACCGCCACTGCCGCCAGGTGTCCACCCCGTCCGCCGCGCCCAGTCGGGCCCGCTGCCACGGACCCCCGTCGACCCGTACCTCCACCCGGGCGATGCCCCGGTGCTGCGCCCAGGCCACGCCCGCCACGGTGACGGGACCCGGGCGGGGTCGCGCGCCCGGGCGCGGCACGTCGATCCGCGACTGCGTCCTGACCGGCGCCCGCTCGGCCCAGGCGCGGCGCACCCAGTACGCGTCGTACGCCGCGAAGGTGGTCAGCCTCAGGTCGGTGAGCCACTTGCAGGCGGACACGTACCCGTAGAGGCCGGGGACGACCATCCGGACGGGGAAGCCGTGCGCGAACGGGAGCGGTTCGCCGTTCATCCCGACGGCCAGCAGCGCGGCCCGGCCGTCCAGGACGCTCTCGACGGGCGTGCCGATCGTCATCCCGTCCACCGACCGGGCCACCAGTTGGTCGGCCGGTCCGCCGCGCGACGGCGGGCGCACCCCCGCCTCGCGCAGCAGGTCGGCGAGGGACACGCCGAGCCAGCGGGCATTGCCCGCGTACGGGCCGCCCACCGGGTTCGACACGCAGGTCAGGGTGATGTCGTGCTCCGTCAGGGGGCGGGCGAGCAACTGCGCGAGGCTCAGCGTGAGGGGCCGGTCGACGCCCTCCCCGTGGACGCGCAGCCGCCAGGTGTCGGCGTCGACGCGCGGGACGACCAGGGCGGTGTCCACGCGGTAGAAGTCCCCGTTCGGGGTGAGGAAGGGGGTGGCGCCGGGCACCTTCAGGTCCGCTCCGGCGGGTACGGGCGGGGCCGGCACGGCGGGCGGCGGCAAGGCGAGTCGGGCGCGGGAGGCGTCCGCCCCCGCCGAGCGGCGGGCGCCGAGCCGGCGTCCGGTGAGGCCCACGACCGCCGAGGCCGCCGCCGTGGCCAGCACCAGCCGACCGAAGCCGCGCCGGTCCACCCCGCCCGCGCCGCCCGCCCCGGCCTCCGGCGCCGGCCGGCCCGCCGCCCCGACCAGCAGGAGCAGCACCGCCGCGGCGACGGCCCCGCCGGCCAGGGAGGGCAGGGCGTCCCACCCGGTCGCGCCCGGCCGGTCGAGCGCGAGCAGCGCCCCGAGCCCGCCCACCGCCCCGGCGAGGGCGGCGCCCGCGCGGGGACGGCGTACGGCCAGGAGGCCCGCGCCGACGGCGACGGCCGCGAGGACCGCCACGACGCCGAGGGTCAGCACCGCCTTGTCGGCGGTGCCGAAGGAGCTGACGGCCCACTCCTTGACCGCGGTGGGCGTACGGTCGACCACCGCCCCGCCTACGGCGGCGATCGGCGCCGCCTCCGGCCGGACCAGCAGGGCCACGGGCTCCGCGACGCACAGCCCGGCGAACGCCGCGACCGCCCCGGCGAGCGCGCCGCGCCACGGCGCGGCCGGTCGTCGCCGCTCGGGAACCTTCCTCGCACCGGTCATCCCGGACCACCCTCCGCGGATCCGTCCTTCCAGCATCCGCCGGGGGCCGCCCGGGCGCGAGGGACCCTCGTCAGGCGCGCCGCGCCGCGCCGGCCGCCGGATCCCCGCCGCGCCGCGCGGACGCCGGCGCGGGCCCGCCCCGGTCGGCGGGGGACGCGTCGGCGGCGGGCCCGGCCGGGGAGGGCCCGGCCGGGGACGGAGCGGCGCACGGGCCGGCGCACGGGCCCGCCGGGCGCCGCTTGCGCAGTTCGACCAGCCCGTCCAACGAGGAGCCGAGGGCCTCCCACACACCACCGGAGCCGGCCCCGCGCGCGGCGGAGCGCGGCCGCTCCTGCTCGGTCTCGGACATGTCGCTGCACTCCCGTCGGCGGTCGCTGCGGTCCGGGCCAGTCAAACCGGCGCCCCGCCGCCCCGGGCCGCGCCCGCCGGGATCTCCCCCGTACAGGTGACGCACCTCCGAGGGGCGGACGCGGGGGCGCGCGGTGAGGTAGCCCCGCCGGATCCGGTGGAGCGGTCCCGGTCAGCCGGTGGCCGCCGGCAGCATCGCGGCCACCCGCGCGGCGGCCGCGTACGGGTCGCCGACCGGCGCGGCGGGGTGGTCGGTGGTGCGCCGGGCCCACTCCTCCTCGAAGGCGTGCCAGTCCACCTCCCGGGGCGGGGCGCCGCGTTCGAGGGCCTCCTCCAGCGTGTCGAAGTACAGCCGCCAGCGCGGCGCGTACAACTCCGAGACCAGGCCGTTCCACTCGCGGTTCGCGTAGTCGTGCAGGAATCCACCCTCGCTGGTGGAGCGACGGCCCCACACGCTCAGGATCGATCGGGCGTCGTACTCGTTGCGGTCGCGCTCCGCCTCGTCCCCGCCCGCGGCGCGGGCCGCGTCGAGCCAGCCGCCCAGCAGGAAGTTCGGGTCGGATCCGGTGAGCGCGTCCAACAGGGCCTCGCAGTCGCCCCACTGGCCCGTCAGCTCGCGCAGCCGGGGCAGGTCCTTCGCCTCGTAGGCCGCCTTGATCCTCGGCAGCAGCACCCGCGAGTGGTTCGCGAGCGCCTGCCGGGCGGTGTCCACGAGGTCGAACCGGTAGGCGCTGGAGCCGCGCAGCCCCGGCGCCACCGCCAGCAGGTGGTCCAGGGCCCGGCGGACGGATCCGGCCGGATAGCGCATGGACTGGGGGCTCCAGTGCGCCGCGCCGGTGGCGGTCAGGCTCGGCCGGGCGGTGAACAGGCTGTCCTGGGACTCCGACCACAGCCCCGAGGAGGTGCTGTACGGGCCCTTGCGGAGCTCCTCCCAGGCCGCCGCCGCCCGCGCGTCGGGCCGCCCGTACCTGCGGGCCGCGAAGGAGGCGAACCAGCGCTGCTGGTCGACCGGTTCGGCCTCCCAGGCGAGGTCGGTGAACAGGTCGAAGGCGGCCGGGTTGGTCCCGGTGGCCTCCGGCAGGTAGGCGGTCCCGACCAACGCGCTGCCGCTCTTGGCCCGCCAGGCGCCGAACCGGTCGATCCACACGCTGGTGTTGGCGCCGATCGTGGTGTGCCCGCCGAAGTTGAGGATGCTGCCCATCGCGTACGGGGTCCCGCCCCAACGGGCCTCCCGGTCGAGGCGGTTGTAGCGGTCGGAGAGCCCGTCCAGGACCAGCAGCTTCGAGGTGTCCACCCCGGCGAGCAGCTCGGCCGTCGGGTCGTCCTGCCAGCCGAGGACCGCCCACAGGGCGCCGGGGTGGGCCGCGTGCAGGGCGCTCTGGATGGCCCCGGCGGCGGCCCTGACGTCCACCGTGCCGGTTTGGCCGCCCTCGTGGAGCGGGCTCATCCGGTACATGGTGCTGTCGCCGAACACCGCGCGCTGCTCCGCGTAGTAGGCGGCGGCCAGCCGGCGGAACACCGGCGAGGTCGGGTCCAGCCAGTCGGGGCGGTCGAAGCCCGCCCAGTCGCCCTGCGCCACCGTCGTCGCCCCGGGGTTGCGGGCGGCGAACTCCGGCGGAACGGTGCCGAAGTACCCGGGCAGTACGGGGGTCATACCGAGGGAGCGCAGGTGGTCGGCGATCCGACCGCCCACGCGGGCGCGCTCGCGCATCGCGCGGTCGCCCACCGGGCCGCCGAAGCCGCTCAGGTTCTGCAGCAGCCACCAGCTCTGGTGCGCGGCGCCGGGGATCCACGCGCTCAGCTCGGCGGGGGAGTAGCCGAACCCCTGGAGCGCCCGGTGGTACGGGTACTCCGCGCCGATCTGCACGAAGACCTCGTTCACCCCGTGCAGGGCGAGCAGGTCGACCTGGCGCCGGTGCTCCTCGAAGGAGCGGTACGGGCCCGAGTAGCCGTCGTCGGTGTCGTTGAGGGCGTACCGGTGGGCGACCCGCGCGGAGCGGGTGACCGGTCCGGGCACGGCGGGCAGGGTCGCGGGGAGCATGCCGAGGCTGTCGCCCGGCCAGCCGATGTCCACGCCGGCGACGTGCTGGAGGTACCAGCCGACGCCGGTGAGCAGGGTGGCGCCGGTGGAGCCGCGTACGGTGACCGCCCCGGCCCGGCCCGACACGGTGAAGGTGTCGGACCCGGCCGCGGCGTCGGCCACGAGCGTGAACTGCCGTGCGTGGCGGGGCAGCAGCCGCTCCAGCGCGGCCCGGGCGGGGGCGGTGTCGAAGGTGCGCGGGGCGCCGGCGCCGGCGCCGGCGGGCGCGGTCGCCGGCGTCGCCGCCGCCGGGCCTCCCGGCAGCGACCGTTCGGTCGCGGCCCCTGCGGCTCGCGCCTCCGGGGCGGGCGGGGGCGCGGCGGCCCCGGGCGCGGCTCCCGCGCAGACCAGCGTCAACAGGGCGGCGGGCAGGGCGATCAGGGCGGCGCGCGGCGCGGAGTTCCTCATCGTCACCCGCTCAGACCGGCAGGGACCAGGTCTGGTCGACCTGGTGGTCGCCGCAGGCGCTCAGCGCCAGCCGCCCGGCCGGGGCGTCGGGGGTGGCCGGCGCCGCCGGGGCCGTCAGGCACAGCCCGCTCCCGCGTTCGACGAGGGCCCCGTCCCGGCGGTGCTGCCAGCTCTGGCCCGCCTCCCGCGCCGTGCGGGCGGGAGCGCAGCCGGCCAGGGCGACGAGCCCGTCCGCCGGGTTCGCGGCGAGGCACTTGCCCTCCAGGTGCAGCCGTCCGGCCGATCCCAGGACCCAGCGCTGGTCGGCCGCGGCCGTGCACCCCGCGAGGATCACGGCGCCGACGCCGGTGGTGTTGGCACCGTCGGCGCACCGGGAGCCGAGGCCGTTGATCTGCCCGGTGGGCACGGCCTCGGCGCAGCCGCGCGGGGTGAGCCTCCAGACGGCCGTGTCGTGCGCGGCGAGCCGTCCGGTCAGGGAGCCCGACACCTCGGTGCGCCCGCCGCTCCACAGGTCCTTGGCCTCGACCGTGCAGGAGTGCAGCCCGATGTCGGCCAGCGGTACGGAGACGTCCCGCGCGGCGCCGGAGCGGTTGAGGACCGCGACGGCGCGGTCCCCGTTCGCCAGCGGCCGGGCCAACACCTCGAAGGTGGCGTTGGAGGAGACCACGGCGCCCTGTCGGCCCAGGGGGTCCTGGTCCAGGGCGATCAGGTCGGTGTTGCCGAGCGCGGCGAGGCCGGCCGGCGTCAGGGCGGAGACGTCGGAGGACAGGATGAAGGGGGCGGCCATCATCGCCCACAGCCCGACCTGGCTGCGGCTCTCGGCGTCGGTGAGTCCGGGGGCGCCGGCGATCAGGAAGTCCGGGTCGTTCCAGTTGCCGGGGCCGGCGTACCGGCCGAGCCAGCGGTTGTAGCCGTAGTTGCCGAGGACCGAGCTCCAGCGGGAGGTGGTCGGCGCGGCGGGCCGGTGGACCTGGATGTCCCGGCCCTCGCGCCACAGCTGACCGGTCTCGCCGACCCAGTCGAGGACCTTGTGCCAGTCGGAGCCTCCCCATTCGCCCTGCTGGAAGTAGGCGGGCGCGGACGCGGAGAGCACCATGGGGCGGCCGCTGTCGCGCAGGGCGCGGGCGACGGAGTTGTAGGCGTCGCGGTAGGCCTGCTCCTTCGTCTTGCCGGGCGGCACCCACAGGTTGCAGCCGTCCATCTTGACGTAGTCGACCTTCCACGACGCGAACTGCCGGGCGTCGCGGGCGTAGTGGTCGGGGCCGCCGCCCTGGGGGGAGCCGCTGCCGGGATAGCGCTCGCAGGTGAGCGAGCCGGCGTCCTCGTAGATCCCGAACTTCAGCCCCCGGGCGTGCAGGTACTCGCCGAGCCAGGCCATGCCGCGCGGGAACCTGTCGGTGTCCACGACCAGGTTGCCCCCGGCGTCGCGCTCCTTGCGCATCCAGCAGTCGTCGACGGTCACCGTGTCGTACCCCTTGGCGGCGAGACCGGTGGAGACCAGGGCGTCCGCGTTGGCGACGACCTTGCCCTCGTCGATGTCGCACATGTAGTGCGCCCAGTTGTTCCACCCCATGGGCGGGGTGAGCGCGAGCGGGGTGTCCCAGGTCGCCGTCGGATCGGCCGCCGCCGGGGCGGGGGCGAGCGTGAGGGCGAGCAGGGCTGCCGCGGTGGCGGCGGTGAGGGACGCGCGCGGGCGAGGCGGCACGGGGTCTCCTTGACGTGGGGGGCGAGGAGGTCGAGCGGTACGACGGTCATGCGTGCGCTCAGTGCAGCGGTGCGACTACCCTCTGTCAACATAAGTCGATGGTTGTGACTCAATGACCAGCAATATGGCCGTAATCGATGTCACACCAAAGTGGTGATACGCCGTACGTGACAGTGGCTGATACGGTGTATCTCATGCCGAGGAGATCCACCGCCCTGGACCGGGCCACCCCCGAGGTCATCGCCGAAGCCGCCCTGCGGATCCTGGACGAGGAGGGCCCGCAGGCCCTCAGCTTCCGCGCCCTCGCCGACCGGCTCGACGTCTCCCACGCCACCGTCCAACGCCGCTGCGTCGACCTCGCCGGCCTGCTCGACCTCTGTACCGAACACCTGGCCGCCCGCCTGCCCGAGGTACCCGCCGGCACGGACTGGGCCGAGGCCGCCGAACTGCGCTTCGGCGCCTTCTACCGGCTCCTCGTCGCCCACCCCGGGCTGCTCGTGCTGCGCGGCGGACGCCCCTGGCTCGGCCGCCAACTCCTGGCCCGACTCGTCGAACCCTCGCTCGCCGACAGCGTCGCCGCCGGCATGACCCCCGCCGAGGCCATGACCGTCTACCGCGGCATGTACCTGCTGACCCTCGGCAGCGCCGCCTTCGTCGACCACCGCGACCCTGCCGCGGCCACGGCCGCCTCCCGCGCGGCCCTCGCCGCCCTCGACCCGGAACGCTTCCCCGTCCTGACGGGCGCGCAGGCCGCCGTCCTGCCCCCGCTGACCGGCCACGAGGTCTACCACACCGCCCTGCGCCGACTCGTCGAGGCCTCCCGGCCCGCCCCCGCGACGACGGACTGACCGGCGACGACCGACTGACCGGCGACGACCAACCGACCCGCGACCGCCGACCGACCGCCCCGGGGCGCGACCCGCGCGCCCCACGAAAGGCAGCCCACCCATGGAGCGACAGCTCGACCACGCCGCCGTCCGCGCCGCCGCCGAACGGACCGCCGGCGTCATCCGGCCCGTCGCCGTCGTCCCCGCCGCCGAAGGACTCTGGTACGCCCTCGAACACCTCCAGCACACCGGGTCCTTCAAGGCGCGCGGCGCCCACAACTTCCTCGCCGCCCACCGCGCCGCGGGCGCGCTGCCCACCGCCGGGGTCACCATCGCCTCCGGCGGCAACGCGGGCCTCGCCTGCGCCTGGGCCGCCCGCGCCCAGGGCGTGACCGCCACCGTCTTCCTGCCCGCCACCGCACCCCGGGTCAAGGTCGAGCGACTGCGCGGCTACGGCGCCGACGTACGCCTCGTCGGCGAGCGCTACGCCGAAGCCCTCGCGGCGTGCGAGGAGTTCGCGGCGGCCTCCGGGGCGCTGCTCAGCCACGCCTACGACCACCCCCTGATCGCGGCCGGGGCCGGCACCCTCCTCGACGAGATCCGCACCGCCCTGCCGCGCCTCGACACCGTGGTCGTCGCGGTCGGCGGGGGCGGCCTGTTCGCGGGCGTCGCCACGGCCGCGCGCGCCCACGGCATCCGCGTCGTCGCGGCCGAACCCGAACACTGCCGGGCCCTGAACGCGGCCCTGGAGGCGGGGCGCCCCGTCGACGTCCCCGTACGCTCCGTGGCCGCCGACTCCCTCGGGGCCACCCGGGTCTCGGCCGACGCGCTGGAGGCCGCCCGGCTGGGCGACGTCACGTCCGTGCTCGTCCCCGACGAGGCGATCACCGCGGCCCGCCGCGCCCTGTGGGAGGAACACCGGATCGTCGTCGAGGCCGGCGCCGCCACCGCCCTCGCGGCCGTGCGCACCGCGCCCCGCCCGCCGGGCCGCGAGGTCGCCGTCGTCCTGTGCGGCGCGAACACCGACCCCGGGGACCTGTGACCGCACCCCGGACCCGGGGCGCCGACGACGTTCGTCGCGACCGTCGAAGACTTTCGAGGACAGCGCCCGCCCGCCTCCCGCTGCCAGGCTCGTGCCGACAACGGGAACACGTGGTGCGCCGCGATCGCGGCGCGGAAGGCGGGCAGGGAAGTGGCCAAGCGCAAGGGTTGGTTCATCGGCTGCGGAGTGGCGCTGGTCATCGGGATCGGACTGCTCGCGGCCCTGGCCTTCGGCGCGTCCAAGCTCCTCGACGTCGCCGACAAGAGCTTCCTCGACCCGAAGGTCTACGAGGCGATCCGCGTCGGCGACGCGGAGAGCGAGGTCCGCGCGAAGCTCCCCTCGGGGGAGAGCTTCGTCAAGGACGCCCTCAAGGACGGCGGACCGGCCGAGCCCGCCGGCAGCACCTGCGCCTGGTACGTCTCCAGCGCCGAGAACGCCGACGAGGACGTCCTGCGCTTCTGCTTCAAGGACGGCAGGCTCGCCGAGAAGGCGAGCTACCGCATGAAGTAGCCGGTACCCCCGGCACCCCGCGCACCCCGGGCCCGCCGGCCCCCGGCGCGCGCCTCGCGCCGGGGGCCGGGCGGGTCACGAAGAGGACAGGACGACGAGCCGCTGCGTGGCGCGCGTCATCGCGACGTAGCGGTCGACGGCGCCCGCGACGCCCTCGCCGAAGGCCTGCGGGTCCACGAGGACGACCAGGTCGAATTCGAGGCCCTTCGCCAACCCGGGGGTCAGCGACCGGACCCGGCCGCTCGCCTCGAAGGTCGGATCGCCGATGACGCAGGCGACGCCCTCCGGATGCCCCGCGAGCCACTCGTCGAGGACCGACTCCAGCTCCGTGACCGGTCCGTGGGCCACGGGGACCCCGCCGGCGCGGACGGAGGTCGGCACGTTCGCGTCGGGGATCGCGGCCCGGATGAGCGGCTCCGCCGCGGCCATGACCTCCTGCGGCGTGCGGTAGTTGACGCCGAGCGAGGCCACCTCGATCCGGTCGAGTCCGACCCGCTCCAGCCGCTCGCGCCACGACTCCGTGAAGCCCCTGCGGGTCTGGGCCCGGTCCCCGACGATGGTGAAGCTGCGCGAAGGACAGCGCGAGAGCAGCATCTGCCACTGCGCGTCGGTCAGTTCCTGCGCCTCGTCCACGACGATGTGCGCGAAGGGTCCGGCGAGCCGGTCCGGGTCGACGGTGGGCAGGGCGCCCGCGTCGATCAGGCTGTCCTGGAGGTCCCGGCCGCGCAGCATCGTCACCGCGCCCTCGCCGTCGTCGTCCGCCGCGAGGATGTCGTCGATGACGCCGGACATGCGCTCGCGCTCGGCGGCCACGGCGGCGTCGTGCCGGCGCCGGCGCCGGGCCGCCCCCGGGTCGCCGAGCCGCTGCCGCGCCGCGTCCAGGAGCGGCAGGTCGCAGACCGTCCAGGCGTGCGCGTCGGCGCGCTGGAGCCGGGCCACGTCCTCGCGGGACAGCCACGGGGCGGCCATCCGCAGGTAGGCGGGGACCGACCAGAGGTCCCCGACGAGTTCGGTCGCCTCCAGCAGCGGCCACGCCTCGTGCAGGGCCTCGGTCAGCTCCTCGTCGTGCAGGACCGCCCGGCGGAACCGCTCGTGCGGTACGTCCTCGTCGCCGTCGAGCTTGTCCAGCAGGATCGTGGCCAGCTCCTCCCGGATCTGCTCGCGCGCCTCGTTGTGCGGGGTCCCGGCCGCCGAGGCGAACGCCTCGGCCCAGTCGTCGGCCGTCAGCCGGACGTCGGCCCACGGGGTGGAGACCGTCATCCCCGAGGCGGGGGGCTCCTCGTAGATCCGTACGGCCTTCTCGACCGCCTTCACCAGGTCGGCGGACTCCTTCAGGCGGGCCACGTCCGGGTCGCTCTCCTCGCGCGCCGCCGCGCCCTCGGCGACCAGGTCGCGCACGGTGCAGGTCTGTACGCCCTCCTCGCCGAGGCTCGGCAGGACGTCGGCGACGTACGCCAGGTAGGGCTGGTGCGGGCCGACGAAGAGCACGCCGCCCCGACGGTGGCCCAGGCGCGGGTCGGAGTACAGGAGGTGGGCGGTGCGGTGCAGGGCGACGACGGTCTTGCCCGTGCCCGGGCCGCCGTCGACGACCAGCGCGCCGCGCGAGCCCGCGCGGATCACGGCGTCCTGGTCGGCCTGGATGGTGCCGAGCACGTCCCGCATCCGCGCGGACCGGTTGCCGCCCAGACTGGCGATGAAGGCCGACTGGTCGTCGAGCGCGGCGTGACCCTCGAACGCGTCGACGGTGAACACCTCGTCCCAGTAGTCGCCGACGCGCCCGCCGGTCCAGCGGTACCGGCGGCGGCTCGCCAGACCCATGGGGCGGGCGTGGGTCGCGGCGAAGAAGGGCTCCGCCGCGGGGGAACGCCAGTCGACCAGCAGCCGGCGCCCCGTGTCGTCCGTGAGGCCGAACCGTCCGATGTACACGGGCTCGGCGTCACCGGCGTCGCCGGTGGGGACGACGCGACCGAGGCACAGGTCGAGGCCGAAGCGGCGCAGGGAGCGCAGCCGGCCGGTGACCCGGTGGATCTCGACGTCCCGGTCCATCGCCTCCCGTCCCAGACCGCCCGGCGCCCGGCGCAAGGCGTCGAGCCGGTCGGACAGTTCGGCGATCGACCGTTCGAGGGTGCGGGCGAGGTCCGCGAAGTGCCGCTCGTCGTCGGCGATCAGGCTCGGGTGCGCCTTGGGGGCGAGGTGGTCGGGAAGGTGGAACGCGCCGGTCGAAGACGGCAAAGGCACGGGGTGGATCCTCATTTCCGCAGGTCGTGGCTACGAGGAGCGATTCTGCGGTACCACCGGGGCCTTGCCGCAAGCCCCCCCGTGCGCTATAAGTTGAGAGTGGCAAGGGGTGTGTTGGCCCTCTTGCCACTCCACCGGGAGCCGCGTGAGGACGCCGCGATCCCACTCTCCCCACCTCGGGAAACCCCACCGCCGCCCCCGCGTGCCGGTACGTGGCACCGGCACGCGGGGGCGGATCCTCAGCGCGTCGGGGGCACCGTGCGGATCCAGTGGCCGGTCGTGCTCCAGCCCAGCAGTCGACGGGCCCGCCCGCCGTCGGCCTCGCCCCGGGCGTCGAAACTGCCACCGGCCTCCACCAGGCGCAGTCCCGCGAGCGCCGGCGCCAACCGCTCCCGTACGGACGTGGGACGGCGGGTCGTCTCCGACTCCATCCACGCCAGGACGGCCGCCCGCTCGCGCGGCGAGCACAGCGAGAGGTGGAACACCATCTGCCGCCACGCGTACGCCGCGTCCTTGATCACGGGCAGCGGGCGCGGGTCGCCCTCCACCCGGGACACCAGCCGGCAGACCGTCGCGAAGCAGTCCCGGGCCAGGCCCGCCCAGCCCGCCGGCGGCTCGATCCGCACCCGCGCGGCCAGCGTCGCCAGGTTGTGCGTGGTGAGGATCTGGGCCTGTTCGATCACGGTGCCGTTCGCCCCCACCGACCAACCGCGCCGCCCACCGTCGGCCGCGGCGGCGCGCTCCGCGCACAGCGCCGCGAACTCGTCCGCGCCGCGGCCGCGACCGCGGTCGCCCAGCGCGGAGTCGGCGGCCCGCGCGACGGCCATCCGGCGCACCCGCCGGTAGTCGATCCCGTAGTACCGCTCGTACAGGCCGCCTTCCAGCAGGTCGGCGGCGATCCGGGCGGCGACGAGGAACTTCGGGGTGAAGGTGCCCATGAAGATGTCGGCGGCCAGCTCCTCCACGAACGGCGTGCCCGCCTCGGCCCGGCGACCCAGCTCGGCCAGTTCACGCACCAGCGGGTTGGGCAACAGCGTCCCCGGGAAGGCCGTCACGGCCAGTTCGCCGAGCCGGCGCAGCGCCTCGTGGGCGGACTCCCGGGCCGATTCCTCGGCGTCCGCGTCCGCGCCGAGGTGGCCCTCGACCGCGCGCAGCCAGGGCAGTTCCCCGATCCGCACCTGGTGCTGGAGGTTCAACAGCAGGAGCGAGCGCCGGGCCCGGAAGGCGCGGTACGTCGCCGCCATCAGGGTCCGCAGCGCCGGGTCGGCGTACCGCTCGGCGGACACCGCCGCGACGAGCTGCGGCACCAGCTGGGCCAGCACCTCGGCGGAGGGCACCACCCCCCGCTCGACGAGCACCTCCAGCGGGGCGCTGAGCGCCGAGCGGACCGTTCCCGCGAGGGCGGGCGGCACGACCGCGCCCACGGGCAGGCCGCACTCCCGCGCCTCGCGCGCGCTCACCGGGGCCAGCGGTCCCTCGACGTCCGGGGTGCCGGAAGCCGGGTCGAGCCGGGCCAGGCGGCGCAGCACCAGCGCGGCCATCGCGTGGTGCGAGGGCAGCGCCGCGTGCTCGGCCTGGATCCGACGCAGCCGGGTGTGCCGGTCCGAGCCGGGCAGGCCGCGCTTGGCGACCATCGAGGAGACGGCCACCCGCAGCAGCCCGGCGAGCCGGGGTGCGAGCGCGCGTCCCGCGAGCTCCTCCTCCAGGGCCCGGCGCAGGATCGCCGCGTTCGACTTCGGGTCGCGGTGCTTGGCGCACCGGGTGTGCGCGGAGGCCAGGGCGGTGTACCGGGCCAGGAGCGCGGCGCCGTCCGCGCGCCAGTGCGGTCCGGGAACGGCCGGGGGCGTCGCCTCCAGCCGGTGCGCGAGCAGCTCGTCCTCGAAGGGGCGCCAGACGGACAGCGCCTCGCGCTGTGCCTCCACGGCGTCGTGGGGTCGCCGTCGGGCCAGCGCGGCGGAGGCCTCGCCGACGGTGCGGCGGTGCACGGTGTCGACGCCGGGCGCGGGCCGCCGCGCGGGGCGGGGCAGGAACCGCAGCCGGTCGGCGAACGGGGCCAGCTCGGTGACGAGCTCCGCCGCCGCGTCGAGGTCGCCCGCGCGCACCAGCCAGGCGACGGTGGCCAGCGCCGCCTCCTCCGGTACCCGGACCTCGTAGCACCCGTCGTCCAGCAGTGACCACAGCCGCTCCAGACCGTCCTCGGTGAGGTGGTGGGCGAACAGCTCCCCGCGGGTCGCGGGCACGCCGGCCCGGCGGGCGGCCTCCTCCTCGTGGGGCAGCAGCGGTCCACCGGCGGCGGCGGACCCGGTGGCGAAGCCGCCGGTGACCACCTCGGGGGTCACCCAGGCGGGGAACGCGGCCACGGGGGTGCGGGATCCGACGGTCAGGGAGCCGGACGCGATGCCGGACAGGACCGCCCGCCACTTCGCGGCCCGCGACCCCGCCCGCTCGCGGGTGGCGGCGTCCTCGTGGAGGGTGGCGGTGCGCAGGGCGCGGGCCAGCCGGCCCGCCGCGTAGGCCGGGGAGACGGATACGGGCGGGGGCCCCTGCTCGGAGACGGTCGCGGCGTCGGGCCCGGTCCGTCGGGCGGACGCGTTCGGGAGCTGCTGGTCAGCGTCTGTGTTCATGGCCGACGTGGCAGGTTCCGCCCCTGCGCCCTCCGGGAAGCAAGCCCGGCGCTCTCCTGCTGAGCTACACGTCGTGGTCGTCCCGAACCTAGACGGTGGACCGCGCACCGCACAACCGGATTCGGCCGGCGCTCTTCGCTCGCCGACCGCCGGCGGGGACCGTCGGACGGGCTTCGCGGGACGTGCGGTAAACCGCATTAGTGCGCGCGGGGCGCGGGCGCCCGCGAACCGACGACAAGAAGTCAAACATCGGCGTTCCATCCTTTCGGCGCTCCAACTCACCTCGACGGAAAGGGATTTCGAACTAAAGCGCATCAGTCCAGGTGGGGGCCCGGTTGACGGCGGGCCTTTCGCCCTCCCCGGTCGTCCCGAACGGACGGGGCACGCGTACGGCCTCGGCCGGCGGGCCCCGGGGTCGCGTTGACGCTCCACCGCTTTGTGGACAGCGTGGGCCGCGCGCTCCGGCAGCGAGGCCGGAACTTCCCCCGAAGGCGGCGAAGATGCATCGCTCACCCCTGAACCGGAAAGCCCGTACCGCCCTGGCCGCGAGCGTCCTCCTCTCGCTCTGCGCGTGCGGGGTCGGCGGCGGCCCCGCCGAGGTGGAGGAGGCGGAGAAGACCGGGAAGGTGTCCGGTGAGATCACCTTCCGGACCCTCCAGTTGAAGCCGAAGTTCACCGCGTACGTCCAGGGCGTCATCGACTCCTTCGAGGCCCGCCACCCCGATGTCACGGTGAGATGGGAGGACGTGCCCGGGGACGGCTACAACGAGAAACTCGTCGCCGACGCCCAGGCCGGCGCCCTCCCGGACGTGGTGAACCTCTCCACCGACTCCTTCCAACTGCTCGGCGACCGCGGCATGCTCGCCGACGTCGCCCGGCTCGACCCCGACGTGGCCGCGGAGTACGTCCCCGGCGCCTGGGAGCAGTTCGGGCTCCCCGGCAAGGGCGCCGGCAGGTTCGCCTACCCCTGGTACGTCACCCCCGAGATCCTCACGTACAACGAGGACCTGTTCGTCCAGGCCGGCCTCGACCCCGATCGGCCCCCGACCGACGTGGAGCAGTTCTTCGACTACGCGGAGCAGATCGCCGCCCGCTCCGGAGGCCGCTTCTCCGCCTTCATGGCCGACCCGAAGGGGCGCCTGCCCGGGGACTGGCAGAAGATGGGCGTCCCCCTCCTGAACGAACGGAAGGACCGGTTCACCTTCGACACCGACCGGGCCGTCGCCTGGGTCGAGCGGATGAAGGACCTCTACGCCAAGGGCGCCATGCCCAAGGAGTCCCTCCTGAAGGCCGACGACGTCAACCAGCTCTACGGCGGCGGCAAACTCGTCTTCGGCCCCGGCTCCCCGGGCTTCGTCAAGGACGTCAAGCAGAACGCCCCGCAGGTCTACGGGCGCACCCGCGTCGCCGGCGCCGTCACCGGCCGGCTCGGCCACATCGGCATCTACGCGCAGTCCCTCGGCATCCGCAAGGACACCCGGCACGTGGACGCGGCGAGCGAGTTCGCCAAGTGGGTCACCAACGGCCCCAACCAGGTGGAGTTCTCGCGCAAGGCCACGATCTACCCCTCCAACGCCAAGGGGCTGGCCGACCCGTACTTCGCCGACAGGGGCGACGGGAAGGACGCCGAGACGCTCGCCCGCGCGGTCGGCGCCGAACAGCTGAAGAGCGCGGGCCTCGACGCCAACACCCCCGTCCAGTGGACCAACCAGGTCGGCGACGCGGTCGTCCGCGAGGTGCAGAAGGCCATCACCGGGGAACAGGACGCGCGGACCGCCGTGCGCAGGGCACAGGAGGAGGCCAACAGGCTGCTCGCCGCCGGGGCGAGGAAATGACCACCCCTACGACCGACCCGACGACCACCTCGACGACCGCTCCGACGGACACTCCGCCGGCCGACCGGCGGGCGGCGGGGCGCCGGCGCGCGGCGGCCCTGCGCGCCATGGAGGCCGACACCGGCCTGAGCCACCGCAGGTGGTGGACGCCCTACCTCTTCCTCGCCCCCGGCCTGGTGATGGTGACGCTGTTCAGCCTCTGGCCGTTCGTCAACACCGTCGTCCTGTCCCTGACCGACGCACGGATCCTGCGCGGGGGCCGCTTCGTCGGCCTCGACAACTACGCGCGCGCCCTCGCCGACCCCGACTTCTGGACGGCGGCCGGCAACAGCGTGCTCTACCTGCTGGTCGTCGTACCGTGCCTGGTCTTCCTCCCCTTGGCGCTCGCGGTCCTCGTCTCGGCGAAGGTCCCCGGCATCGGCTTCTTCCGGTCCGCCTTCTACACCCCGGTGATCGCCTCGGCCGTGGTCGTCGGCCTGATCTGGCAGTGGGTGCTGCGCAGCGACGGCCTCGTCAACACCGTCTTCCGGCGGATCGGGGTGATCTCCGAGCCGATCCCCTTCCTCACCGACTCCACGATGCTGCTGGTCTCCGCCATGATCGTGACGGTGTGGAAGGGCCTCGGCTACTACATGGTCTTCTACCTGGCGGCCCTGGGGAACGTGCCCGCCTCCCTCCACGAGGCGGCGGCGATCGACGGCGCCGGCCCGGTGCGACGCTTCGTGTCCATCACGATCCCCCAGGTCAAACCGATGATGCTGCTGGTCGGCACCCTCTCGGCGATCTCGGCCCTGCGCGTCTTCACGGAGATCTACATCCTCGGCGGCGAGAGCGGCGGCCCCGGCGGCGGCGCCCGCACCCTGCCCTTCCTGATCCGGCAGGTCGGACTCGGCTTCGCCGGCGAGACGGGGTACGCGGCGGCCATCTCCCTGCTGCTGTTCCTGCTGACGCTGGTCTTCAGCCTGCTCGGGCGGCGCCTGTCGAAGGGGGACGGGAATTGAGCACCCCCACGGGTCCCCGCACCCCCACGCGCACCCGCGCCCGGGCCGGCCGCGCCGCCCGCTACGCGACCCTGCTGCTGATGCTGGTCGTCACACTCGGGCCGATCGTCTGGCAGTTCCTCACCTCGATCCGGGGCCGCGGCGAGAACGTCTACGACGGACTGCTGCCCTCCGACCCCACCCTCGACAACTACCTCCGCGTCGCCGGGTCCTTCCCGCTGGCGCGGTACGTCGGCAACACCCTGACGGTCGCGGCCCTGGCCGTCACCTCGAACGCGCTGTTCTGCGCGATGGGCGGCTACGCCCTCTCCCGGGCCGGCTGGAAGGGCCGCCGGGTGGTCTTCACGGTGTTGGTGGCCACGCTGATGTTCCCCTTCGAGTCCGTGATGGTCTCGATGTTCCTCACCATCCGCGGGATGGGGCTGGTCGACACCCTCGTGGGGGTCTGGCTGCCCGGCGCGGTCTCCGTCCTCAACATCATGATCATGCGGGCGGCCTTCCTCGCGGTCCCCCGCGAGGTGGAGGAGGCGGCGGTCCTGGACGGGGCCGGCGAGTGGACCCGCTTCACCCGCGTCTTCCTGCCGTCCGCCAAGGGCGCCCTGGCCGTCGTCTGCCTCACCAGCTTCATGGGCGCCTGGGACGACTTCCTGTGGCCCCTGCTGGTCCTCACCGACAGCGAGAACCACACGCTCCAGCTCGGCCTGAAGACCCTCGCCGGCGCCACCACCGTCAGCGATCAGCGCGTCATCGCGGCCGGCGCCATGGCGGCGCTCCTGCCGATGTTGCTCCTCTTCCTCGCCCTCCAGCGTTTCTTCTTCCGCGGCGTGGGCGAGGGCGCGGTAAAGACCTGAGGGTCGCCCCGTCCACCCCTCCGTGCCCCACCCCGCTCCGGTCCTTCCCTCTCCCTCCCTCCGTCCGTCCCCCCGTCCCTCCCTGGAGCCGCCGTCATGCACGACGACCGCAGCGTCACCGAACACCGTCTCCGCCGGATGCTCGCCGAGCGGATCAAACCGGCCGTCCACTCCCGCGCGCACCCGCTGACCGTCGAGCGCTGGGAGGCCCCGGGCGAGCCCGTCCCGGTCACCGAGGCGCTCGCCGCGCCGTACGGGCCCTGCGCGATCGGCGAGCCCTGGGGTCCGGCCTGGGGCACCACCTGGTTCAAGGTCACCGGCACGGTGCCCGCCGAGTGGGCCGGCCGCACCGTGGAGGCGGTCCTCGACCTCGGCTTCGACCGGATGATGCCCGGCTTCCAGTGCGAGGGCCTGGTCCACCGCGCCGACGGCGGCGAGGTCAAGGGCCTGAACCCGTACAACGACTGGGTGCGCGTCGCCGACCGGGCCGCGGGCGGCGAACGCGTCGAGTGGTACGTGGAGGCCGCCTCCAACCCGATCCTCGTCGACCACGTGCCCACGACCGAGGGCGACCGGCTGACCAGCGGTGACCGGCCCCTGTACCGGCTCGCCCGGATGGACCTCACCGTCTTCGAGACCGAGGTCTGGGAACTCGTACAGGACCTGGAGGTCCTTTACGACCTCATGACGCAGCTCGACCCGGGGGAGGCCCGCCGGTACACGATCCTGCGGGCCGTCGACGCCGCCCTCGACGAGGTGGACCCGGCCGACGTCCCCGGCACCGCCCCCGCCGCCCGCGCCCGCCTGACCGGTGTGCTCGCCGCCCCGGCGCACGCGTCCGCGCACCGGATCAGCGCCGTCGGCCACGCGCACATCGACTCGGCCTGGTTGTGGCCGTTGCGCGAGACGGTCCGCAAGGTGTCCCGGACCACGGCCAACGTGGTCGCCCTGATGGACGCCGATCCCGACTTCGTCTTCGCCATGTCACAGGCCCAGCAGCTCGACTGGATCAAGACCCACCGGCCCGAGCTGTTCGAGCGGATCAAGAAGAAGGTCGCCGACGGACAGTTCGTCCCGGTGGGCGGCATGTGGGTGGAGTCCGACACCAACATGGTCGGCGGCGAGGCCATGGCCCGCCAGTTCCTCTACGGCAAGAAGTTCTTCCTCGACGAGTTCGGCATCGAGACGAGGAACGTCTGGCTCCCCGATTCCTTCGGCTACACCGCCGCGCTGCCGCAGATCGTGCGGCTCTCCGGCTCCCACTGGTTCCTGACGCAGAAGATCTGTTGGTCCCAGGTCAACACCTTCCCCCACCACACCTTCTGGTGGGAGGGCATCGACGGCAGCCGGGTCTTCACGCACTTTCCGCCCGTCGACACCTACAACTCCGACCTCGGCGGCGCCCAGATGGCGCACGCCGCCCGCAACTACCGCGAGAAGGGGCGCGGTTCGCGCTCCCTGGTGCCCTTCGGCTGGGGCGACGGCGGCGGCGGTCCCACCCGCGAGCACCTCGCCCGCGCCCACCGGCAGCGGGACCTCGAAGGGGCGCCCCGGGTGGAGATCGAGCGGCCCGACGCCTTCTTCGAGAAGGCCCGCGCCGAATACGAGGACGCGCCCGTGTGGGCCGGGGAGCTCTACCTCGAACTGCACCGGGGCACCTACACCTCCCAGGCCAAGACCAAGCAGGGCAACCGGCGCGCCGAGTCCCTGCTGCGGGAGGCCGAGCTGTGGGCGACGACCGCCGCCGTACGGGTCCCCGGATACGCCTACCCGTACGAAGAACTGGAGCGCCTCTGGAAGACCGTCCTGCTCCACCAGTTCCACGACATCCTGCCCGGCTCCTCCATCGCCTGGGTGCACCGCGAGGCGCGCGACACCTACGCCCGCGTCCACGAGGAGCTGCGCGCGATCACCCGCGCCGCGCAGAGCGCCCTGGCCGGGCCGGGGGAGGAGCGGCTCGTCTTCAACTGCGCCCCGCACGCCCGGCGCGGCGTCCCGGCCGGGGGCGCCGGCCGCCCCGAGGGGGTCGGGGAGCCGGTGACCGTCGGGGAACGGGCGGGCGGCGGGCACGTGCTCGCCAACGGCCGGCTGCGGGTGGAGGTCGACGGGCGCGGGCTGCTCGTCTCGGCGTACGACCTGCGCGGGCGGCGCGAGGCGCTCGCCCCGGACGCCGCCGCCAACCTGCTCCAGATCCACCCCGACCTGCCGAACATGTGGGACGCCTGGGACGTCGACGCCTTCTACCGCAACAAGGTCACCGACCTCGTCGACGTCGACGCGCTGGAGCTCACCGAGGAGGGCCCCGAGTCCGCCACCGTCACCGTCCACCGCTCCTTCGGCTCCTCGACCGTACGCCAGAGCATCACCCTGCGCGCCGGCGCCGCGACCGTGGACCTGGTCACGGAGGTGGACTGGCACGAGACGGAGAAGTTCCTGAAGGCGGCCTTCCCCCTGGACGTGAAGGCCGAACGGACCGCTTCCGAGACCCAGTTCGGCCACGTGTACCGGGCCACGCACACCAACACCTCCTGGGAGGCGGCCAAGTTCGAGATCTGCGCCCACCGCTGGATCCACGCCGAGGAACCCGGGTGGGGCGTGGCGCTCCTCAACGACTCCACCTACGGGCACGACGTGACCCGTACGGTGCGGCCCGACGGTGGCCAGACCACCACCGTACGGCTCTCCCTGCTGCGCGCCCCGCGCTACCCGGACCCGGAGACCGACCAGGGCCGGCACACCCTGCGCCACCGGCTCGCGCCCGGCGCCACGATCGGGGACGCGGTGCGCGAGGGACACGGGCTGAACCTGCCCGAGCGGGAGGTGCGGGGAGCCGGGCCGGTGGCCCCGCTGGTGGCGGTGGACGACGACGCGGTGGTCGTCGAGGCCGTCAAGGCGGCCGAGGGCCGAGGGGGCGACGTCGTCGTACGCCTCTACGAATCCCGGGGCGGGCGGGCGCGGGCCGTCCTCACCCCCGGCTTCGCGGTCACCGCGGCGGTGGAGAGCGACCTCCTGGAACGCCCCCTGGAGGGCGGGGCCGTCGCGGCGCCCGCCGCCGACGGGACGGTGGCCCTGACGCTGCGCCCGTTCCAGATCGTCACGGTCCGCCTGCGCCGGTCCTGACCGACGGACCGCGCCGGTCGGCCGCACCCGGAGCTCGTGGCGGTCGGGCGCGCCGGCCGGCCGTGAACTGTGCCACAGCGGGCGGCGGCGGGGGCCCGTGACACCGGGGTCCGGGGGCGGAAGCCCCCGGACCTGGTTTTGCACCTAGTTGCAAAAACCCGGTCCGCTCGCTAGAACAGGTTCATCACCCCGTGCGAGGAGGCACCCCCGATGAACCAGAGTCCCCAGAGCCGGTACCCGCACCTGCTCAGCCCCCTGGACCTCGGTTTCACCACCCTGCCGAACCGCGTGATCATGGGCTCGATGCACACGGGCCTCGAAGAGCACGAGCGCGGCTTCGAGCGCCTCGCCGCGTTCTACGCCGAGCGGGCCCGCGGCGGAGCCGGCCTCATCGTCACCGGCGGCATCGCCCCCAACGACGCCGGCCGCCCCTTCGAGGGGGGCTCCCGCCTCACCACCGAGGACGAGGCCGCCGAGCACCGGGTGATCACCGAGGCGGTGCACGCCGAGGGCGGGAAGATCGCGATGCAGATCCTCCACTTCGGCCGCTACGCCTACCACAAGGACCTGGTCGCGCCGAGCGCGCTCCAGGCCCCCATCAGCCCCTTCCCCCCGAACGAGCTCACCGACATCGAGGTGGAGCGCACGATCGAGGACTTCGTGCGCGCCGCCCGCCTCGCGAAGCTCGCGGGCTACGACGGCGTCGAGATCATGGGCTCCGAGGGCTACCTGATCAACGAGTTCATCGCCGCCGCCACCAACCGGCGCACCGACCGCTGGGGCGGCGCGTACGAGAACCGCGTGCGCTTCCCGCTGGAGATCGTCCGCCGCACCCGCGAGGCCGTGGGCCCCGACTTCATCCTGATCTACCGGCTCTCCATGCTGGACCTGGTGCCCGGCGGCTCCACCCTCGACGAGGTCGTGCGCCTGGCCAAGGAGATCGAGGCCGCCGGCGCGACCATCATCAACACCGGCATCGGCTGGCACGAGGCCCGCATCCCCACCATCGCCACCTCCGTCCCGCGCGGCGCCTACACCCGGTTCACCAAGCGGTTGATGGGCGCGGTCTCCGTCCCGCTCGTCACCAGCAACCGCATCAACACCCCCGAGATCGCCGAGGAGATCCTCGCCGACGGCCGCGCCGACCTGGTCTCGCTGGCCCGTCCCTTCCTCGCCGACCCCGAGTTCGTCTCCAAGGCCGCCGCGGGCCGTTCCGAGACCATCAACACCTGCATCGGCTGCAACCAGGCCTGCCTGGACCACACCTTCAGCGGCAAGATCACCAGCTGCCTGGTCAACCCCCGCGCCTGCCACGAGACCGAACTCGTCCTCTCCCCGACCCGGACCAGGAAGAACGTCGCCGTCGTCGGCGCCGGTCCGGCCGGTCTGGCCTGCGCGGTCTCCGCCGCCGAGCGCGGCCACTCCGTCACCCTCTTCGAAGCCTCCGGACACATCGGCGGCCAGCTCGACGTGGCCCGCCGGATCCCGGGCAAGGAGGAGTTCGAGGAGACGATCCGCTACTTCGGCAACCAGCTCGCCGCCCGCGAGGTCGACGTACGGCTGAACACCCGCGCCGACGTGGAGACCCTCCGGGACTACGACGAGGTCGTCGTCGCCACCGGCGTCACCCCCCGCACCCCCGACATCGAGGGCGTCGACCGGGAGAACGTCGTCAGCTACCTCGACGTCCTGCGCGACGGCGCCCCCGTGGGCGAGCGCGTCGCCGTCGTCGGCGCCGGCGGCATCGGCTTCGACGTCGCCGAGTTCCTCACCGACAGCGGCGAGGGCGCCTCCCAGGACCCGGACGTGTACTTCCGCCACTGGGGCGTGGACACCTCCTACGCGGGCCCCGGCGGCCTCGCCGCCCCCGAGCGCCCCGCCTCCCCCCGCCGGGTCCACCTGCTCCAGCGCAAGACCACCAAGGTCGGCGGCGGCCTCGGCACCACCACCGGATGGATCCACCGCGCGGAGCTCAAGCACCGCGGCGTGGTCTCCGTCGCGGGGGCCACCTACGAGCGCATCGACGACGAGGGCCTGCACATCACCGTCGACGGCGAGGCGCACCTCGTGCCCGCCGACACCGTCGTCCTGTGCACCGGCCAGGAACCGCGCCGGGACCTCTGGGAGGCGCTGCGCGCCGCGGGCGTCGAGGCGCACCTGATCGGCGGCGCCGACGTGGCCGCCGAACTCGACGCCAAGCGGGCCATCAAGCAGGGGACGGAGCTGGCCGCCGGCCTGTGAGCGGGCCCCGCGCGCACGGGAGTTGTGGCGGCCCGCCCCGGGCCGCCACAATCGGCGGGTGACGCTGACTCCCGCCGACGCGGACCGCATCCTCAAGGACAACTTCGCCCCCTGGGTACTCGCCCTGGGCCTCACCGTCGAGGAGACGGGCGAACGGCACGCCGTGCTGCGGCTGCCCTGGTCCGACACCCTCGCCCGGGACGGCGGGGGCCTCAGCGGCCAGGCCCTGATGGCCGCCGCCGACACCGCCACCGTCATCGCGATCTCCGCCGCGCGCGGCGCGTACGGACCGATGACCACCGTCCAGCAGTCGACGAGCTTCCAGCGGCCGGTGACCGGCACGGACGTGCTGGTCGACGTACGGGTCACCAAGCTGGGCCGCCGCATGGCCTTCGCGGACGTCACCCTGACCCCCGAGGGCGCCTCGGAGCCGGCCGCGAAGGCTTCCACGGTCTACGCCCTGCTGGGGTGAAGGCCTACGGGGTGGCGACCCGCACCCCGGTCAGGTGCTCGGCCGCCGCCCACAGGCGGGCGTTGGCGGCCGGGTCCAGGGCGCCGCGCGCCAAACGGGCCGTGGCCGTCGGGCCGATCAGGCCGAAGCGCCGGCCGGGGCCGTAGTAGCCGCCGGCCTCGGCGTCCGGGCTGGTGGCGGCGTAGAGCAACGGTTCGGTGCCCGGCCCGACCTCCTGCTTCGGGATGACGTCCACCGTGCTCAGGGCGCGGTGCAGGCGGGAGGGGCGGCCCCGGCCCAGGCTGGCCCCGGCCGTCTGGAGGTTGGTCTTCGTGTACCCGGGGTGCGCGGCGGTGCTGCGCAGCGGCCAGTTCCGTTCGGCCGCGAGCCGGGCGAGGTGGCGGGCCATCATCAGGTCGGCCAGTTTCGACTGGGCGTAGGACAGCATCGGTTGGTAGCGGCGCCGCTCCCACTGGAGGTCGGCGAGGTCGAGGCGGCCGAAGTGGGCGGTGGCGCTGCTCATCGTGGTCACGCGCGGGGCGGGCGCGGCCAGCAGCGCGGGCAGCAGCCGCACGGTCAGGGCGAGCGGGCCGAGGAAGTTGCTGCCCATCTGGAGCTCGAAGCCGTCCGCCGTGGTCATCCGGGTGGGCGGCGCCATCACCCCGGCGTTGTTGACCAGCAGGTCGACCGGGGTGCCGGAGTCGACGATCCCGTCCGCGAAGGCGGCCACCGACGCGAGGTCGGCCAGGTCGATCCGGCGGACCTCCAGCAGCGCGTGCGGATGGCGGGCCAGGATCTGCGCGCGGGCCGTCTCGCCCTTCTCGGGGGTGCGGACGGCCAGGATCACCCGGGCGCCGGACTCGGCGAGGCGGCGCGCGGCCTCCTTGCCGGTGCCGCTGTTGGCCCCGGTGACGACGGCGAGCTTCCCGGACTGGTCGGGGATGGCGTACATGGCGTGCTCCTCACGGAGACTCGTAAGAGACCGGCGGTCTCATGTCCTCTTCGCCGAAGCTAGCAGACCACCGGTCTGATAACAACAGACCGCAGGTCTGTACGCTGGGTGTCGTGACCACGCCCCCCGACTTCCAGCGCGCCCGCAGCGACGAGCAGCGAGCCGCTCGCCGCCGGGCGATCCTCGACACCGCCGCCGCGATGCTCGCCGAGATGCCGGTCGCGCAGCTCAGCCTCAACGAGCTCAGCCGCCGCGTGGGCCTCGCCAAATCGAACGTGCTGCGCTACTTCGAATCGCGCGAGGAGATCCTGCTGGAACTCCTCACCGACGCCACCCGCGCGTTCGTCGACCACCTCGCCGACACCCTGCCCGCGGCCCTCGACGGGGACCCCTCCGACGCGGCCCTCGACGGGGAATCCGATGGGGCCCCGTCCGACGGGCGGGCCGGCTCCCGCCCCGACAGGCTCGCCGCCCTCCTCGCCGAGGGCCTCGCCGCCCGCCCCGTCCTGTGCGACCTCCTCAGCGCCCAGGCCGCCGTCCTGGAACGCAACGTCTCCGCCCAGGTCGCCGCCCGCTACAAGAGGGCCGCCATCGACACCGCCGGCGACCTCGGTCGGATCGTCGCCCGGCACCTGCCCGAACTGGGGGAGTACGACGCCTTCCGGTTCGTCGCGGGAGCCGTCATGGTCGCCGGCGCGGTCTGGACCCACGCCCACCCCTCCGCCGCGATGCTCGCCGCCTACGCCTCCGATCCGGAACTCGCCGTGCTGCGCGTCGACTTCACCGACACCCTGCGCCAGACGCTGGAGGTCCTGCTGTCCGGACTCCTGGCCCGCGCCGGCCGGGAACCGGGTGCGTGAGGACATGAAACGACCCGGGTGGTGCCCGTGCGGGCACCACCCGGGTCGTCGTCCCCGGCGGGAGGCGCGGCTCAGAAGCGCCGCGGCGAGACCGGCAGCGGCAACGGGGTCGTGCCCGGCAGCACCTCGCTCCGCTCGGCCCCGCCCGGAGCCGTCCGGCATTCGACGTCCTTCGCGGGCAGCCGGCCCGTGCTCAGGTAGTCGTTGACGGGGGCGTTCGCGCAGGACCGCGGATCGGCCAGGTACACGCCGTGTCCCTCACCGCCCAGGACGGTCACCATCCGCGAGCCCTTCAGGGCCCGGTGCAGGCCCTGACCGCTGACCAGCGGGGTCTGCGAATCCCACTCGTTCTGCACGGTCAGGACGTTCGCCCGGGTCTTCATCGGCGTGGCCGCCTCCACCGGCCGCTGCCAGAACGCGCACGGCTTGATGTTCGAGGCCATGTCCCCGTACAGCGGGTACGCGGCCTTGTCGCGGACGGCGTCGCGCCGGTACCGCTCCGGATCGCGCGGCCAGGCGTCGGTGTCCCCGCACAGCACCGACCAGAACACGGCGGTGCCGTTGTCGGGGGCCGGGCCCCCGGCTCGCACGGGCTGCGGCGCCGGCTGCCGCCCGAGGGCCGTCCTCAGGTCGGGCACCGCCCGTCCCTGCGGCTGCGGCCCGCCCTCGGCGGCGGCCTTCAGGGCGGCGATCACCGGGGCCGCCTGCTCCGGAGAGAAGAACAGCGGGCGCGCGGTGCGGATGTCGTCGCCCGTCAGCTTCTGCCCCTGGAACTCGATCGGCTCGCGGTCCGCCCGCGCCACCAGGCCCCAGAACGTCCCCGACACGGCCTGCGGGGTGGACCCGAGGCCGTACTCGGCGTCGCGCTCCGCCGTCCAGCGCGTCCACCGGGCGAAGGCCGGCTCGGCCTCCGTCGCCCACATCTGCAGAGCGCCGCGCCAGGCGCGCTGCGGGTCCACGCCGCTGTCGAGGACGAAGCGGTCGGTGCGGGAGGGGAACATCTGCGCGTACACCGCGCCGAGGTAGGTGCCGTACGAGTAGCCGACGTAGGACAGCCTGCGCTCGCCCAGCGCCACCCGGATCGCGTCCATGTCGCGGGCGGTGTTGCGGGTGGTGATGTGGGGGAGGACCGCGCCCGCCTTCTGTCGGCACTTGTCGGCGACGGTGCGCGCCCAGGCGACGTCCGAGGCGTAGGTCTCGGGCCGGTAGGCGCGCTCGAAGTTCTCCTCGGCCTGGTTCAGCCCGCAGGTGATGGGGCTGCTGGCGCCCACGCCGCGCGGGTCGAAGCCGATCAGGTCGTAGCGCTCGCGGACCTCCTTCGGCATCGACTCGGCCATCATCAACGGCAGGTCCAGCCCCGAACCGCCCGGGCCGCCCGGGTTGAACAGCATCACGCCGTGCCGTTTGGCGGGGTTCTCGCTCTTGATCCGCGATATGGCGATGTCGAGGGTCCGCCCGCCGGGGCGGCGGTAGTCCAGCGGCACCTTCACGGTGGCGCACTCGTACGAGGCCGGCTGGTCGGCGCTGCAACGGTGCCAGGAGGGCTTGGCCGGGGCGTACGGCGACGCCGGGTCGGCGGACGCCTGACCGGCCGTCAACAGGGGTAGTGCGGTGGCGAGGAGACCGCCTGCGGCGAGCAGGGGTGCGAAGCGTCGTGTGCGCACGAGGAGCCGTTCCTTTCGGAGAGGGGCGGATCGCCCCCACCCTGGAGGAGAAGGGTGCGCGGGCGAATCATCCCTCAGGGCGGCCCGTGTGCGTCCTGCGGACGAGTCGGGATCCGGTCAGCCGGCCGACGCGCCGGGCATGCCGGTACGCCGCCCCGTACGCCGCCCCGTGCGGCGGCGGCCCGTCAGTGGCCGCCGTGCTCCGGGGCGGAGCCGTGCGCGGCGGTGGTCTCGACGCTGCCGCCCAGGCGTCCGCGCACGCCCGTCAGGGCCTGCTCCGAGGGGGCCGTGACGACCCAGCGGTTCCCGACCAGGTACGTGCCGCCGTAGGCCCGGGTCTCCTCAAGCCAGGCCCGCAGGCCCCGTTCGGCGGCGAACGTGGTCACGCGGAAGGTGCCGTCGACGGTCTCGCACCCACCCTGGCGCAACTCCTCGGCCTCGACGCTCACCCGTGCGGTGCAGCCGATGGCGCCCGCGATCTCCTCGACGGTGGCGGGCCGGGTGCGGGCCGCCGCGCCGTCGTGCCCGGCCGCCGCCGTACCGCAGCCGCCGCAGGACAGGGCGCCGCACAGGGCGGTGAGCACGAGGAGGACCCGGCGGGGCGTGCGGTGGCTGCGGTACGGCATGGCGACCTCATCGGCTGCTCGGAGGCGGGTGGTGCGCGGGCGCGCGCGGGGAGGGGTGGAGGGATGCGGCCGTGGTGCCCGGCGGGGAGGGGGGCCGGACACCACGGCGGCTCGTGGGTGGGGGGAGAGGGGGAGAGGGGGGAGGGGAAGGGACGGCCTAGGGCCTGTCGTCAAACTCCTGTCGTCGCCCGGAGGGCGGCCCTGCGGCGTCTGGTGCGTGCTCTCGGCGTGCCGGGCGGAAGCACGTGT
>NZ_JBEZIB010000059.1:0-30058 GCF_040650855.1 Streptomyces sp. NPDC048606
TTGATCAACCGCCATCTGATCACCAGTACATGGGAGCAACTGCTCTTCACCGGTAGCTCGGCCGGTCTGATGGCCCACATTCAGCACCTGATCGATCAGTGGCAGGCGCGGAGAGAGGACAGGGCGTCCCACTCGTCCCGTCCCCGTCGGGCAACCTCAAGCCGTGGATGAGGGCGCCCGACGGCTGCGTCGCAGCGTCCTCCTCACACAGAACGTCCGAGCGCCGACACCTTGAGGTCCGCATTCGGCTTATCGATGGTCATTCCTCTGTCCGGACGGCCTCCGGTTTGACGTAACTGGTGAGGTCCGGCAGCAAGGCGCCCCCACAGAGCGCGGACCGGTGTGGAGCAAAGTGTTTGCGGTACTGGTCTGCGAGCCCGCAGTGTTCCCGGTGCGCAGGGCTGCCAGGGCGTAGCGTTCCGCGCCGGCCTCGTCGCCCAGGCAGCGGCTGAAACATCCGCACCGAGTGGCCGTGCGCGTGGCGAGGAGGAGGAGCCGTGTGCCGGTGGGGCGGTCGTAACCCGCGGCCGCCAGGAGCCTGAGGACCAGCCGGTCCTCCGCCCGGGCAGCGCGGTACAGGGTCATCGGGCTGAGCGACGCCTCTGCTTCCTGTGCCTCGAGCAGGGTGCCGGTGACCGTGAGGTACGAGCGGACCCCCTCCCGGTTCGGCTGCGCCGTCTGCCGGGCTGCGTTGACCGCTCCTTGCGCAGTCCACGGCTGGGCCAGCGCGGCGGCGTCCGTGGCCAGGTACAGCCAGTGGGGCCAGCCGAGGCGGTGGACGTCCTCGGCGCCCACCTGGTGCACGTGGGCGATGGCCAGCTGGGTGCCCAGGTCCGGGACGGTCCGGCCGGACTCCCAGCGTGAGACCTTCTCTCGGCGGGCGGCCATGGTGCCCAGGCCCAGTCAGGCGTGGGCCTCCGCGATCAGCCGCGCAGCCCACGATCTCGGTCCTGGACGAGCCGGCACCTCGGATATCCGCCAGCCGAATGCACACCCGCTCATACGGGCGTATCCGGGTGCGGAGGCGGTTCGGCAACCCCGGGCCGGGTCAATCTCTCTGACCTATGGGTGAGGAGCGAAAGGGTTGGGCGATACGTTCCAGAGGGCACGGGGCTGGTTCCGGTTCGCCATCGCGGCCTCCTTCATCGCGTTGGCCTGCGTGTGCGGCTCGGGTTTCTCCGATGCTAGCGGGCATTCCTTCGCAGACACCCCGCCGTCCGCTGTGCCATCCGTACCTAGCTGCGATGTCGGCGCATACCTCGCCGACCTCTACGATCTGGATCCTGCGAAACGTGTCTTCTCCGCTCGGGTGTACCTGTGGTCGGTCTGCCCGGACCGGAAGCTCGACCCGCTGCCCACGGCCGCCTTCACCAATGCCAATGACCCGGAGAAAGGCGAACCCGTCCTGACCTCCGAAGCGGGCAGGTTCCGGAACCTGACGCTGCTCCAAGGGACGTTCCGGCAGGACTGGGACGTTCGCGCCTTTCCCTTCGACCGGCAGCGGATCGAGGTGCTGGTCACGGCGGCGGCGGACGGCCGGGATTTCCGGATGGTGCCGGACAACGCCAACTCGTCCTACAACAGGGAGATCCGGACAGCCGGATGGCGTATCACCGGCTTCCGGCTCATGCCCGCCAAGCGAGTCTTCTCGACGAACTTCGGTGACGCCACGCTGCCGCGGGGCACCACGAGCACCTACAGCAGGATCCGCGTGCAGGTCGATCTGGCGCGGGACGACCCCACGATCTTCTGGAAGCTCACCGGGCCGCTGTACCTCATGGTGCTCGTCGTCACCGCCACCTTCCTCCTGCCGGCGCACGCCGACGAACTGGGCATGGGAGAACGCCTCGACTCCCTCCAGAGCCGGCTGGGCATGCTCGGCGGCGGACTGTTCGTGATCATGCTGAACATGCAACAGGCAAACACGGTGATCACCAGCAGCGTGGGGCTCACCCTCATCGACTGGCTCCACCTGCTCACCCTCGCCTTCGTCCTGATCGCGGTCGTGGCGACCGTCGCCTCGTGGCGCTGGACGGTGCACGGCGGCAGCCCAACGCGGGCGGAGCGATGGCAGCGCACCATCGCGGTAACCGGTCTCATCGGGTATACGTTGATCGCTGCGGCTACCGTGTGGATCTTCGCGGCACAGTCCAGTTAGGACCGCCGACGGCTTCAACGCCCCGCTGAGTGCCGGCGCGCGAGGTCCGTGGGTGCATGCTTGTCAATTGGCCTGATGCACTGGCCCAATTCTGTTGACGGCCGGGCCGGGCTTGCCCTGCTCGACGTGCGGGGCAGGCGGCGGGGTGTCCGGCCGCTCCGCACACCCCGCTCCGAGGGCCCTCTCCGCATCACCAGCGCGAATCTCCTCCGCCCAGGTGACAGGCCGGAGTGTCCCGCTGCGCCTCTGGATGGGTGTGGCCATCCTTGGCCCATGCGGCCCCACCACGTCATCCTCGCGCCGCAACTCCCCGGGATGAAGGACTTTCTGTGACCCGTACCCGCCGGGCGCTGCTCGCCTGTGCCCTCAGAGGTCGTTTTCGTCCGATGTTTCATCCCGGAATCGGGTGTTCTGTGGTCTTCTTCGGGTCGCGCCAGGAGATGGTGTTCTCGCCGGTGAGGCGGCGGGCCGTGAGGTCGGCCATGGCGATATGGATGACGGCTTCGGAGCGGGTGGGCAGAGTTTCGTAGTCGCGGGCCAGGCGGTGGTGGAGCATGAGCCAGCCGTAGGGCCTCTCGACCGCCCACCGTTTGGGTATGGGGGTGAAGCCCCTGGTCCCGGGCTTGCGGGCGGTGATCCCCATGTCGATGCCGAGGGTCTCGGCATGCTCGACGAGGTGCTGGCGGTAGCCGCCGTCGACCCACACCTTGCGAATGGCGGGGTGGTCGGCGGCGACCTGGTCGAGCAGTGCGGTGCCGCCACCGAGTCCTGCACGCTCGCCGCGGTGACCAGCACGGCGAGGAGCAGGCCAAGCGTGTCGGTCACGATGTTCCGCTTCCTCCCGACGATCTTCTTTCCGGCATCGATACCCTGGCCGGAAGCGTGAACGCTGGTGGAGGTCTTGACGCTCTGGCCGTCGATCACGCAGGCCGAGGGCTCGGCGTCCCGGCAGGAGCTGCCTGAGCAGTCCGTTGAGCTGGGCGAACACGCCCCTCTTCTGCGACTGCCCGCCCATCGAGCCCGAACCGCTGCTGACATACTGACTTCGGCTTGTCAAGGTGATGCTGGGTCATCCATGGTGAGGCCGGTGCCGGCTATGAAGCCGTCGAGGGTGTGGGGCCGGTATTGAAGGCGTTTGAGGCGGTTGCGGACGAGGGTTTCGAGGCGGTCGAGGGCCATGACGGCGAGGTTGGCCAGGCTGCGTTTGACGTGTGCCCAGACGCCTTCGACCGGATTCAGGTCGGGCGAGTAGGCGGGCAGCAGGAACACTGTCAGCCATGCCCGCTCGGCGACGAGGTCCCGCATCCTGCGGGAGACGTGGTGTTCAGCCGGTCCCAGACCAGCACGATCGGCGCCCTGACCAGCTGATGGACGCCGTCGACCAGCGCGATGAAGTCCCGCTCACTCATGCTGCGGCGCTTGCCCCTGCCCGCGGGGTGGGTCCGCAGACGGTGCCACAGGCGGGTCCGGGACCCGGGCCGCATGGCGATCAGTCCGGCCACCGACAGCCGTCCCGAGCGCCGTCCGCTGACCGTCAGAACACTGGCCGCCTCAACGTCGCCGAAGACCAGCACACGGCCGAAAACCTTCCCGTCCCCCACGCTGCGGGCACCAGCCACCGCGCTGCGAGATCGCGATCCGTCCCGGCGGCCTCGGGATTCCCCGCATGCTCTGGCACGCACGCGGGGTGGACCTCTGGGACGAGCTCCTCCGCGCGGCACTGGGGGAACCGATGAGCCCTCCGAGCCACGGCCCGAACCCCGGCATCGTGGCCAGGACCCAGCTCCCGGCCGCCGAGGGCCTGGTACGGAAGGCGTCGGCGCTGCCGGGCGTACTGGAGGCCCGGGGCCCGGACCACGGAGGAACGGCGAACTTGGAGGTGTACTTCGAGTCGCCGGACGAGGCAGGGGCGGAATCGACGCGGCGGCAACTGCGAGGGATCGCGGGGCTGAAGGACTGAGGTCCGGGGCGCGGCAACGTCGCGGGCCCCGGACGTCACGGCACTCACGGGGAGGCACCCCCCAGGCACCCCCTGCGCGCTTCCTCGCCGGAAACTCCCGCCGTAGGTTCAATCACGCACGAGGAACTGCTCTGACCAGGCATTTCCGTACGCATCACCGTTGCAGGGGAACAAGGAAGTGAGACATGCCGTAGCCGGTCCGACGACCTCCGCCGGCAGGGAAGTCGCTCCACCGGCCGACCAAGGCGACGCATACGTACCCCCGAGCCATTCGGCGCACTCTCCCCCGGGGCCGGGGGCACACCGCGGCCCCATGCCCTGGCCGAGGCGAAGCCGGCCAGGTGGGGGCGGGACCGGGAAGGCCCTGGAACAGGGGCCCGGCCGGTCCGTCGCGCGACGATCAGTCCTGGCGCCAGTGGGTGACGACTGCGGTACCCCGTTCCGTCGGCCGCTTCCCCGCGCTCTGAGCCATCAACCTCGCCTGCCGCCCGGTGCGGCTCGCGACCTCGGACCCACGACCGCGGTTCCCTCCCCTACCGCAACCGACTGCCTGGCACCTCAGGCGTCCCGCCGCGAGAACGACACGTTCGTGGTGGGCATGGACGACCCCAGCCGCCTGGCCGCCGCTGCGGCCCGTCCGGCTCTGTGGCTCCTGGGCGGGTGTGTCGGTCCAGATCTTCCACGCGGATGCGGCCGCCCGCATCGCCCATCGGGCGGCACCGCCCGGGACGGCCCGAAGGCGGTCGGGCCCTGCCGGAGCAGTGCCCGGAGGACCCCAAAGCCTCCGTGCGGGGATACGCCGGTCGTCGCGAGCACCGCGCACGCGACGACGCGGCCCCCGCCTCGACCCGTCGACGGGGTCGCCAGGCGAGAACCGCCATTTCAGAAAAAGCAACGAGAAGGAGAAGTGAGTGAGTCTGGGAACCAAGGGCTACGCGGTCATCGACACTCCGCCGCTGGACGAGCACAGCCTGGCCGAGTTCGAGAAGCTGCCGCTCGACCCGTACACCGGCTCCACGCAGCGATACCGACGCTTCTCCCAGTTCCGCCTCGTCCACGAGGAACAGTGGAAGCTGGAACTGCTGCCCCACCGTCACTTCGCGCAGCCGCGCCAGTACAACGACCTCGTCGGCGGACAGATGCGCACGCTGGAGCCGCTGACCACCGACCCCACCCCGCTCATCGCGGCCGGCGCCGAAGCGCTCAGCCTCGACAAGAACAGCACCTGGCAGCTGAACATCCACCAGTGCCGCGTCGTCTCCACCCCCGAAGTCGACGGCGTCGCCGCACCCGAGGGACCGCACCGGGACGGCCACCAGTACGGCATCGTCGCCGTCACCCGCCGCCACAACATCTCCGGCGGCGAGACCCAGCTCATGCCCCTCGGCGGCGGCGATCCCTTCTTCCGCACCACCCTCCAGGACGGCCAGGCCATCGCCTTCGACGACCGCCTGATGTTCCACCACGTCACCGACATCGAGCACCTCACCGACGAGGGCGGCCACCGGGACGTGTGGCTCGTCGCCGTCAACACCTGGGACAACCGGCGCTACGGCGAGGAGTACGAGGCCGAGGTCCGCGCGAGCAACGAGGTCTGAGCACCAATGCCCCGAAGCATGCCCCCCACAGGCCCCGCCCCCGTCTACGACCGGATCGGCGTCGGCTACTCCTCTGTACGCCGCCCCGACCACCGCTGGGTCGCACAGATCGAGGCCTCCCTCGGCGACGCCCGCACCGTGCTCAACCTCGGCGCCGGCACCGGCGCCTACGAGCCCGAGGGCCGCACCCCTCGTCGCGGTCGAACCGTCCCTGCGGATGCGGGTCCAGCGTGGTCCGCTCGCCGCGCCGTGCGTCGTCGCGAGCGCCGAACGGCTGCCCTTCGACGACCAGAGCTTCGACGCCGTCATGGCCGTCCTCACCGTCCACCACTGGACGGACCTGGAAGCCGGGATCGCCGAACTCCAGCGGGTCGCCCGCCACTTCTCCCTCGTCACCTACGACATGGACATACAGCGGAATTTCTGGTTCACCCGCGACTACGTCCCGGAGATCGCCGAGGCGGAATGCTCCCGCGTGCCCTCCATCGAGCGGCTCACCAAGCTCCTGGGCCCCTGCGAGGTGACGGAACTCCCGATCTGGCACGACTTCACCGACGGGTTCATGACCGCCTTCTGGCGCCGCCCCCAGGCCTACCTCGACCCCGCCACGCGCCGCGCCTGCTCCGCATTCGCCCTCACCGACGAGCAGGCCGTCGACCGGGGCGTCGCCCGGCTGCGCGAGGACCTCGCCTCGGGCACATGGCAGCGCCGCTACGCCGACCTCGCCACCCGCGACCACATCGACGCCGGCTTCCGCCTGATCACCGGCAAGTCCGTCCACGCCGCCCGGACGGAGGCCACCGCATGAGCCGCCCCTGGCCGCACACCGGCCCGGACACCGGCTGGGACCCCGCACGGCTGGCCGACGTCGCGCAGCGCCACGGCACCCCCGTCCACGTCCTGGACACCGCACGCCTGGACCACGCCACCACCCGCCTGCTGGAGGTGCTCGGCGGGCTCGGCAGACCCGCCCGCGCCTACTACTCGGTGAAGACGAACTACCTGCCCCACCTCATGAGGCGGCTCGCCGCCCACGGCCTGGGCGCCGACGTCGTCTCCGGGTACGAGATGGAGGCCGCGCTCGCCGCCGGCTTCGCCCCCGACGCCATGGTGTTCAACGGCCCCGTGAAGACGGACGGGGAACTGGCCTGCGCCGTACGGCACGGCGTACGCGTCAACATCGACGGCGAAGGGGAGGTCGAGGCACTGGAGGCCCTCGCCGCCCGCACCGGCCGGCCGGTCGAGGTCGGCATCCGGATCTCCCCGGGCCTGCCTGTCTCCACCTCCGCCGACCCCAGCTACCGGGCCCAGGCCGAACACGCAGCCGCCCGCACCCGCTTCGGCTGGCCCGCCGGATCACCACAGCTCGCCGCCCTGGTGGACCGGATCGACGCGTCCGCGCACCTGGCCCTGCGGGCCGTCCACGCCCACCTCAGCAGCCAGATCGTCCACGAGGACCTGATGCTGACGGCACTGGACCAGGTCCTGGACGAAGCCTCAAAGCTGCACGCCCGCTTCGGCCTCACCGAGGTCAACATCGGCGGCGGGTTCGGCGTACCGGGCATCCGGCGCCCCCGCACCGGCCCCGAGGGCGCGCTGGCCGCGCTGCGCGGTCAGGCCCCCTTCCCTGAGGAGGAGCCCTTCCTCGACATCGCCCGGCTGCTGCCGGAACTGGACGAGCGAATGCGGCTGCGCGGCCTCGACGGGGTGGCGCTCGCCTGCGAGCCCGGCCGCTGGCTGGTCTCGGACGTCATGGCCATGGTCACGCGGGTGATGTCGCGCAAGGAACTCCCCGAAGCCCGCTGGCTGATCCTCGACGCGGGCAACCACGTCACCCCGTGGAGCGGTACCGGCGAGGTTCACCGCCTCACCCCGATCGGCAGGCGGTACTCGGCCGTGGACAGCACCTGGTCGGTGGCCGGACCGCTGTGCTACGAGAACGACGTGCACGCCGCCGCCACCGAGCTGCCCGAGGACGTACGGGCCGGGGACCTCCTGTGCCTGCACGACACGGGCGCCTACTCACTCGGCCGCAGCAACAACTTCATACGGACCCGGGCCGCCGTCGTCGCGGTCGACGGGGACGCCGAACGGCTGGTCTGGCGGGCCGAGACGGGCGCGGACGTCTTCGACCTGGCAGACCCAAGCGCCCCGTCGGGCCCGGACCCGGCGCCCGGGACCCCGTAATGGTCAGGGCCTACTTGGAGCTCCTGAGGCTTCCGGGCGCGAGCGCGGCGGCGGTGCCCGCCGCGCTCGCGCGCCTGGCCGGGACGATGGTCCCCATCGCCCTGCTGCTCGCCTGCGTCCAGTCCGGACGCTCCCTGGCGGCCGGGGCCGCCGCCGGCGCGGCCTACGCCGTCGGCAGCGCGGTCGGCGGACCCTTCACCGGGCGGCTGATGGACCGGGCCGGCCCGAGCCGCGTCCTGCGCATCACCGGCCCCCTCGCGGGCCTCACCCTGGCGGCGGCCGCCCTGATCGCGGCCGGCGCCCCGGCCGCGGTGCTGCCCGCCACCGCCTGCGCGGCCGGGCTGGCCACCGCACCCGTCGGGGCGTCGATGCGCGCCCTGTGGCCTTCCCTCACCGAGGACGCGGCCCTGCGGCAGCGGGCCTTCTCCTTCGAGGCCATGCTCAGCGAGCTGCTGTTCATCCTCGGCCCGACCGCCGTCACCGTCCTCACCACCCTCACCGGAGCCCGCGGCGCACTGCTGGCGACCGCCGTCCTGCTGGGCGTCGGAGGCCTCGCGTACGGGCAGGCACCCGCCGTACGGGCGCGCGCGGGCCGGCCCGCGGCCACCCCCGGCGGCGCGGACCCGTCGAAGGCGGCACCGGAGCAGGGAGCGGAACCGACACCGGTCCGGGCGGCCGCCACCGCCGTCCTCGTGGCGATCGCCCTGACGGCGGCACTGTCCAGCGGACTCGTGGTCGCGGTCACCGCCTCCCTGCGGGACCAGGGCTCGGCCCCCGAACTCGCGGGCACCCTCGTCGCCCTCCAGTCGGCGGGCAGCGTGGCCGGCGGCCTCCTCTACGGCGCGCGCACCTTCGGGGGCACGACGTACGGACGCTACCTCCGCCTGCTGATCGTGCTGACCCTGGCGCTGGCGGCCCTGCCTGCCGTACGCGTCCTCGCGCCCGGCCTCCCGGCCGGCTGGGCCCTGGTCCTGCTCGGCGTCCTGCTCGTGCTCAGCGGACTCCCCATGGCCCCGGCCGGCGCCGAGGAGTTCCAGCTCATCGGGGAGATGACCGCGCAGAGAAAGGCCACCCAGGCCTTCGCGGGCGTCGGCAGCTTCATCGCCCTCGGCAGCGCGGCGGGCTCCGCGCTCACGGGCGTGGTCGCGGACCGGGCCGGCCCCGGCGCGGCGCTGTGCATGCCCGCCGCCTTCACCCTGGCCTCCCTCCTGCTGAGCCTGGCCGCCCGCCGGGCCATCACCCGGGCCGTGTCCCCGGCCCCGGCCCTGTTTCCCACCCCCGCCGCCGCGGCGGACCCCACCCCGGCCCCGACCCCCGACCCCCGAGGAACCCAGACATGAACACCGCACCCGGCGTGATCGCCGTCGTCGAGAGCCAGCTGTCCAACTTCGGCCTCACCCCGCTGCGCGCGGCCCACGAACTGGGCTTCCACACCGTCCTGGTCAGCAACGACCCCGAGCGCTACCGGGTGGTCGGCATCGCCAAGGAGATCTTCTCCAAGCACCTCGACGGGATCGTGCGCACCGACACCAACTCGGCCGACGCCGTCATCGCCGCCCTCAGGCCCTTCCACGAACAGGGCCGGCTGCGCGGCGTGATGACCGTCACCGACTACAACATCCCGATCGTCGCCGAAGTCGCCGCCCACTTCGGCCTGCCCGGCCTGTCCCCGCGGGCCGCCCGCACCTGCCGGGACAAGCTGCTGATGCGCCAGGCCTGCGAGCGGGCCGGCGTCGCCGTGCCCGGCTTCCACCAGGCCACCGCCGAAGAGGACGCGACGGCCGCCGCCGAACGCTTCGGCTACCCGGTCGTGGTCAAGCCCATGACCGAATCCGCCAGCATCGGCGTCACCCTCTGCCGGACCCCGGAAGAGGTCGTCGCCGCCTACCGGGACATCAGCTCCTCCCCGACCGACTTCCGCGGCCAGCCCCGCCGCCCCGGAGCGCTCGTGGAGGAGTACCTCCTCGGCTTCGAGGTCAGCGTCGAGTCCGTCCTGACCGACGGGGAGCGCCGGTTCCTCGGCGTCACCGACAAGGCCCTCGGCGCGCACCCCCACTTCGTGGAGATGGGCGACACCTTCCCCTCCATGCTCTCCAGACCCGTTCGCGCCGAGTGCACCGAGCTGGCCCGTCGGGCCCTGGAGGCCGTCGGCCACGACTTCGGCGCCGCCCACGTCGAGGTGAAGATGACGGAGAACGGCCCGTACGTCGTCGAGGTCAACGGCCGCATGCCCGGCGCCGAGATCACCCAGCTCATCCGCGAGGCCACCGGCCTCTACCTCCAGCGCGAGGTCGTCCGCCTGCACGCCGGCCTCGCCGCCGACCTCACCACCACCCACGACCGCGCCGCCGCCTCCCGCTACCTCTCCGCCCGCCAGGCCGGCACCCTCACCAGGATCAGCGGAGCCGACCTGGCCCGCCGCGTCCCGGGCGTGGTCGATGTCGACCTGGAGGTCCACCCCGGCGACCCGGTACGGCCCGCCGAGAGCAACCTCGACCTGCTCGGCCACGTCGTCGCCATCGGCGACACCACCGGCGACGCCGTCCGCCGCGCCGAAGCCGCCCTGGGCCAGCTCACCCCCGTCGTCACCCCCGCGACGGGCGACGTACGGTGACCCCCGCCCCCGCCCCCCGCGTACGCGTCCACCGCGCCCTGCGCGACACCGACCCGCGGCGCTGGGACGCCCTGCTCGGCCCCCGCGGCTTCTACGCCGCCTCCCCCTGGCTGCGGCACGCCGAGGCCACCGCCGGCGGCACCCCGTACTACCTCACGGCCCACGAGGGCGACGGCCCCGCCACCGGCGTCCTGCCCGCGTACCCGCTCGACCACGACACCCCGTACGTCTTCTGCAGCCCGGCCAGGGTCGTGGACGCCATCCACCGCACCCTGACCGGCGAGGAGGCCCCCTGGACCGCCGGGCTGCTGCCGGCCCTGGCGTGCGGCGGCCGCAACCCCTCCCACACCAAGGCCGGCACCGCCCCCGCCCCCGACGGCGGCCGCGCCGCCCTCACGGCCCTCGTCCACCGGGCCGAGGAGGAGGCCCGGGAGGCCGGTCTGCGGGCGGTTTCCTTCCTGTACGTCGACGAGGACGACCACCTGCTGCGCGACGTCCTGGATGAACGCGGGTACGCGGCACTGCCCGGCCAGACGGCGTACTCCCTGCCGATCCCCGAGGACGGCTCCTTCGACACCTACCTGGCCCGCTTCGCCCCCTCCCGCCGTACGAAGATCAGACGCGAACTCCGCGCCCTGGACGAGGCCGGGGTCACCTACCGGACCCAGCCGCTCACCCCCGAGCTGAACGAGCGGCTCGCCCCCCTGGAGCTCGCCCTCTACGCCAAGTACGGCACCCCCGCGAACGCCGAGGCCTTCAACGCCGTGCTGCACAGCGTCGCCCGCCACGCCGGCGAGGCCGCCCGGGTCACCACCGCGCACCTCGAGGGGGACCTGGCCGGGTTCGCCCTCACCTTCACCCACCGGGGCGAGATGTACGCACGTCAGGCCGGCTTCGACTACGAGGCCCAGGGCAGGCTGCCCCTCTACTTCGGGCTCGTCTACTACGAACTGCTGAGCACGGCGATGGCCGAGGGCCTCACGCACATCCACTACTCCACCGGATCGGACCGAACGAAGCTCCTGCGCGGCTGCGTACCAACCCGCCAGATCGCCTACATCAAGGCCCGCCACCGGGAGGAGGCCGAACCCCTCTCCCGCCTCGCCGCCGATTTCGGAACCTCCTTCCCCGCTTGACCTGCGCCCCGACCGGCTCGACACCAGGCGGGCCAGTGACGGCCCTCACTCCCGCAGTGGAAGTGGGCCGTCCAGAGGTTTCAACGCATGAGGACAGGCGGCTGGGGACAGAAGCCTCACCACGGCCTCAACGTGTTGCCTTCTCCCACCGCATGGTCTCTTACGGAGTCGAGTTACTCCGGCGTCGCCGGCCTGACGAGGCACCCCCCGAAGCACGTCACGAACTCTTCCAGTGGCTGGTGACGCACCCCTATGTTGAGACCTGGACAAGCTGCTGCAGCGACCTGGCAGGACCGCGTGCAGGCCCGGCCCACCGCATTGGGGTGGGCGCGTGGCGCGACGCATCGACCAGCACGACTGCAAGACGGCGGCCGTTCAACCCCAGGTGGGCGGCGTGGAGAGTGACAGCAGTGCGTACGGCATCCTGCGCGATGCACGGTTTATCCCTCATCCGGCACCGAATGGGCCCCGGACAATATATTGTCAAGTCAATGGGGTACTCAATTAATTTACCCCGAATATCAACCCCGTCATTGTTGCATTCTGGCGGGTAGATCCGACGGATGGAATGGCAGTACACCCACTGATCCGGCTGAGGAACTCCACCGGCCTGTCGCAGAGATCCTACGCGCAGCTCATCGCGCGAACCCATGCGGAACTCGGACACGGACAGATGGCCGCGCGAAGGGAGAAGATATCCCGCTGGGAATCCGGACGTATCGCTCCGGATTTCAGCACCCAGCTCGCCATCGCCCGCATCCATCAAGTGGACGAGGAGGTCGTGCTGCGCCTCGGCTGGCCGAACTGGCTCTGCGCCGCTTCCGGGGACCAGGAATTCCTGCGGCAGCCGTGGACTCCGGAGGGCTCCATCGCCATCTGCCGGCTCACCACGATCACGCCTGGGCATACGCGTACCGGACTGATCTCTACCGGCCCTTCCCTCACCACCCAGATCCGCGGCGCGATCGCGTCCCTCAGCGGAAACTCCCGCCCGCTCGAACGGGAAGGATGCCCCATTACTCCGGGAACCCTCGCCTGGACGGAGAGCCGCATCCGCGCTCTTGAGGCCCTCGAAGCGGGAAGCCCCGTTTCCCAGTACGCGCTCCACGTGTCGGCCCGCACTGAGCACCAGCTGATCAGCGACCTCCTGAATGGTTACGGATACGACCGCGCGACCGGCGCCCGGCTGCTCCGGCTCGCCGCCCGCACCGCGTCCCTGTGCACCTGGACCAGCTACGTACTGGGAGAGGAAGCACAAACGGAGCGCTACAACCTGGCGGCGGTCCGCGCCGCCTCCGCCGCCGGCGCGCCACACCACACCGCCGCGTACCTCATGCAGCTCTGCTTCAGGCATCTTCACCTCGGCCACCCCCGGGACGTCCTCTCCCTTCTTGGGGCCGCCCGCGAGGTCGCCTCCCGACCCACAGCCCGGATGACCGTCCTCCGACACACCCATGAGGCCCTCGCCCTCGCCCGGCTCTCCGACCCCACCGCGAGCCTGCGCGCCCTGCAACGCGCGGAACACGCCCTCGGCGCCACCGCACCGCAGTGGGACGCGGAAGCCGACCCCACGGGAAGCAGCATCAACGAGGACTACCTCGCCTTCTCCACAGCCCACACCTGGCTGCTCCTGGGGAAGCCGGCCCGCGCACTCTCCGTCTTCACCGGCCTCCCGGACGATGACGCGTCACCCTACGCCGCCATCGACCGGTGCCTGGTCGTCGAAGCCCAACTGGCCGCCGGACAGCTCGAGGAATCGGCGGCCACCGTCCGAGGCGTCGTCGAACGCACCGGGTGCCTGCCGCCGGGGCTCGCAGAACGATTCCAGGACCTGCTCGCACCGCACGCCGACCAACCCCACGTCCGAGATGCGCTCGACTGCTTGACCGAGCGATCCGCGGCGCAACGCACCATCGGCTGAGGCACCACGACCCACGACCACATGACGCCACAGCATCACCGACCCACACGATCTTTCAGACACGCTCGACGACTGACCGGCAGTTGGGGGTGTTCGGGGCCTGCCCGGGCGGTGCTTGACGTGCGACCTGCCGGGAGCGCTGCCGCATTCGATGGTCCGTCGATCAGAGGACGGCGTGGATGTCGCTGTGGCGAATGATGACGTAGCCCTTTCCCGCGACGTTGTCCTCCGTTGCGGTGGACTTGCCGTAGAGGACCTCGTCTCCCACCGTTACTCGGATCGGTTCGGTTCCGGGCAGTCGTGCTGCCAGGGCGGCAACCTTGCCCCGGCCGGTGTCGGGTGTGTCCCCGGACGGGGCCTTGGTCGGAAGGACGAGCACCCTTCCCACGGGCAGGTCATACAGCATGGGTTTCTCCCTTGACAGGCGGGTCTGGACGCCACCCAGTAAACGCCCACGACCACAGGACGGCACCCCACAGAATCCGTTCGGTGGTACCGGTCGGGTTAGGAGGCGAGCCGGACCGGCGTGGCGGGCTTGGCGTTCGGGCCTGAGGTTCGTGAGTGCCGGGGCGTATGGGGTGGGGTGCGCACATGACCCATTCCACGAGGGAGTGACGGCCGGGGTCGTGCCGGGCCGCGTCCACACTGCTGTAGGCAGGCCCGGCCCACCCGCACGATCCCCACCAGCAGCGACAGCATCTCCTTCACGGGCGGCTCGTTGGTGCTTCATCTGCTGTTGCCACGTCCGGCCCAGTGATCCGGTGCGGGCGGACGGTAGGCGGTCCGACGTTCTCTTCCGGGCCCCGGACCATGACGGGGCTCAGGCCGGCCCCGGACGAAGGCGGATCGCGGCCGCCGGTGGAACCAACGCTCCTACAGCCGGCCGAGGCGCTCCCTGGGCCGGCCGTACTCGCGCTCGTATGGCGTGCGAGGAAAAGTTCGACGGACACCATGCACTCTGTCACCGAGTCCTGGCCGGGTGGGCGGGTGCTGCTCCAGACCGGGCGCGGGTCCCTGGTGCAGGACCGCGGGCCGGACCTGGTGACGACCACCGAGGCGCTACTGCGGTGCACACCCGGGGCCGGCCGGCGCCCTACGCGAGATGCCCTTCGACGCCCGGGTGTCTCTGCGTCCCCTGGAGAAGGCCGTGGGAGGGGCAGCTCCGGGGCAGGCACTGCTCAGGCGCAGCGCGGTGGCCGAAGCCATGAAGCCGGCCCGCCGACGGCTCGCGTCCGCGGGGCTGCTGCGAGCGTCCTGAACGGTCTGCGGGATCCCGCCCGAGGACGCCGGTCGGTGGCCGACCGCCGGCGAGCAGGTCGCGCTCAACGGGCAGACCGTCGTACGGCCCGTCCAAGAACCCCGGCAGGTGAGCATCCGGCCTGTGCGCGAAACAGCCGGTCGTCGCTGGTCGGGGCGTCGGGACGGAGCCAGTGGCTGACGTTCGCGGCCAGTACGATCCGCCCGTCGGTTGCCTTCGGCAGCGGCAATCCGGCCAAAACGCGACGCAGACACGTCGGTTCGCTCCAGGCCTGCGTACGAGGCGCCGTGCCCGCGCCGGTGCTCGGCTGTCAGAGACAGCTCGACCAGTGAGTTCACCGGCCCGTCCGCACACAGCACCGCGTCGGTGAGGTGGAAGAGCGCGTCAGCCCGGACGCACAGGCAGTCGTAAAACTCGACACGGAAGCGGGACACACATCCCATGCCTCGTGTCCGGGCACGTCGGCGTACAGACCCGTTCACAGCGGCCGTTCTCTGGACCTTCGTGGCTCGACATCTCGAAGCGTCGAGAACGGCCGCCTCCGGCATCCCGGGAAGCACCGCAGATCAGCGGGTTGGGTGACAGGCGAGGGCGAACGCCAAGCTGACGAAGCACGACGGCATCGGCCCTGAACTCAGCCGAGTACTTCGATGTCCCCAAGAGGAACTCCCGTCCTGCGGATCCTCACGGCCCGCTGATCAGGTTGTCCACGACCACGGGAAAGGCCACCTGCGCAGCCACCCCGGCCGTGATCGCGGTCAGCGCTGTTTGCGGTCCTCGATCCGCTGCTGGATCCATGTCAGGAGGATGAGGGAGGCTCCGGTGAACAGGAACTGGCCCCACAGCGAGCCGATCACGTAGGCGTCGACCAGGAGGAGAACCAGGGCCCAGATTCCGAGCGGGACTGCTCTGGCAACCATGATGACAAGAGCCTCACTTGATCTTCGCCGAGAAGCAGGCGGCCAACGCGCCGACAGCGGTGTTCGCCGCTATCTCCTTGGCCTTCTTGTTGTTCATCCGTCCCAAGGTCAGGGCCGCGGCACCTGCGAGCCCGGCACGCTTGAGACACTCCTTCTCCTTCGCGGTCAGGTCCTTCCCGATCAGCGCCTTGCAGTACTTCTGCTTCTCCTTGCCCGACTTGCTCTTGTCGAAGTAGCAGTTGGCAGTGTTGTGCTCCTGCCGCGGATCCACGAACATCTCCCGCTTGCCCTCATCGTCCCCCGACAACACCGCCGGTATGGCCGCAGCGGGAGGCTGCGGGGCGGCGGCACTGGCCACCCCCGAACCGGCCAGGAGGATGCCGCCCGCAATGACGGCAGCCGTCAGGTTCGCTACAACGTTCTTCACTTACTTGTTCCTTGTTCTGCCGTGCTCGGGAAAAGCCTGGTCAGGGCCTTCCTTGTTCGGGCCTCAACCTAGAAGCGCAAGATTCACCACGGAAGAGTTCAGGGGGTGCCTCGGGGGTGCCTCCCGGACCGCGGCACGCCCCACCCGAGCGATCCGCGCCACCCTGCCAAAAGAAGACGGCCACCGCCGTCCGGGTCGACTGTCGTAACGCCGCCGTGGCGCTTGAAGTCGATTTCCACCGAGCCCGGCGGCGCCACAAGGCCCATTTCACCAGGACGTCGAACTTTGTGCGGCGGACCCCGAGGCGGCGGGCGGCCTGGTCCGGCCCGAGCGGCACATGGCGGTCCAGGAGCACGGGCAGGTCCCGATGACGGGCCAAGGCCGCGACCTGCTCGGGGTGGACATCGGGGAACCTCGACTTCGCCGCCGAGGTAGACCAACAGCCCCGCGCGGACCAGGTGGCCGACCGCCGCCGGCGTCACCCGAGGCCGCCGAAGCGGCAACGGGACCCCGACCCGAGCGCTTCCGGGCGAAGGCGACGAGCGGGGCCACGCCAGCCGGGCGGAGCCTGCGTGCGGCGGTCGCACACAGCGAGAGGAGGCCGGGGTCGAGTGGGGCCGCGCGGCCCTGGGGCGGGAGTATCTCCCCGAGTCGTGCTAGCCCAGCCAGACGATGTCCAGGACGGACAGGTGGCGCAGCGTGCGGTTGGTGAAGTAGATGACGGAGAGCCGGCCGGCGGACGCGATGCGGACGTCTTGGCCTTCGGGGTCGTCGGGGTCCCACTGGCTGAAGCCCCACGGGTCGGTTGCGGCGGCGTCGAGGAGGTCCCAGACCGTGTCTTCGGCGTGCTCGGGGAGTTCGGCGAGGACCTTGGCGGCCGGGGTCGAGAGGCGGACCGCGTAGAGGGGCAGGCTCACGGGCGCCGCCGGCCGCGGAGCTCGGCCATGTCCACGTCCACGAACCCCGTTTCGTCGCGGCCGGAAGCGGTGAAGGCGTCGACCGCGGGGGCGGAGACGAGACGGGCCTGCCAGACGTGCACGACCTCGTAGAGCGTGGTCAAGGAGAACGTCCGGCGGGACTCCTCCAGCGCTGCCGCCCATTCCCGCTCGAAGGCCGGTACCCACCGCTGCGCGCGCCGGTCCGCGCGGAGCCGGGCGAGGAGTTCGGCTGGCGCGCCAGGCGCGGGCGCGTACGGGGCGGCGGGGACAGGGGTGTGGTCGGGCTGGGCGCTCATCGGCTCCTCCTCGGTGGGCTGCTACCGGCCACGGTAGAACGCCGCGGCCCGGGCCGGGGAGGTTCGCACGGATACGCAGCCCGGCACCCCGTCCGCTGCCGCACAGCGGGCGCGACAGCGGACAAGGTCGGCAACAGCGTCTTGGCGCGGGGCTCTTCGCCGCTTCCGCAAGCCGGAGGACGTCGACCGACGTCCAGGCGAGGTCGTCGGCGTCCGGGTCCTCGGCTCGACTGCGCCCAGGTAGTTCTCGGGCATCGCAGAAGGCCCGTGCGTCCGTCCAGGCACCGGCACGCTGCCCGCGCCCCCGGACGGCAGGCGCAGGTTCGCGAGGGACGCGACAGGGACGATCTCGCGGACAGCCACTCCGAAACGGGTGAACCGTCACGACACCCACGGCACCAACCCGCCGGACGGCGCACGGCTCACGCCCCTGCCCCGGAAGCGGGCTTCCGGGGCAGGGGCTTCGTGTCGGTCAGGCGGCGGTGATGTTCTCCGCCTGCGGGCCCTTCTGGCCCTGCGTGATGTCGAAGGTCACCGCCTGGCCCTCCTGCAGCTCACGAAAGCCCGAGGAGTTGATGTTGGAGTAGTGGGCGAAGACGTCCGGTCCCCCACCGTCCTGCGCGATGAAACCGAAGCCCTTCTCGGAGTTGAACCACTTCACGGTTCCGCTGGCCATGATCGTGCCTCTCAGTCGACGAAGAAGCCGCACCGCGCGGCCCCGGAGGTGATCGCCCTGGTCCGGCACTGCACAACCAAACGCCCACGCCAGGGCGCGGGCAGGTACTGCGAACCACGACAGCTGAAGGTGAAACTACACGCCGACATTGGCCATCACCACACAGCAACGATCTCCAGCCGAACCTGCCAGCCCGACAAGGCCGAAATCAGGCCCGCCGCCCGAGTCGACACCCACCCCCACGCGTCATCTCCGGCTGCCCGGGCGCACCACGGTGGTCCAGTAGTCCAGAAGCGGCGGGCCCTCCTTCAGGAGGTGGACGAGCCGTTCGCGGCGTGCCCGACTCGGGAAGAGCATCCGCGCCCCGACGTCGCGTAGAAAGCCGCAGTCGTGTGGGAATTGGGGTAATGGGTCGTAGATGCCCAGGAGGCTGCCGTCGGGAGCCACGAGGGGTACGCCGGCAGCGTACCGGCTGTCCCCGACACTGGAGCCTATCGTCACGGGGACCCGGTGCTCGCGAGCGAGATGGGCGATGGCCTCCCGGATGCCGGGAAGGCGTGCGGAGTGTCGGACCAGAGCCTGACGAGTGTGATCGGTCCTCGCCAGCCGCTCCGTGGCACGGATGCCTTCGCGGGCCCACAACCGGCGCGTCACGGCGGCCCGCTGCTCCTGTTCCTCCCGTAGGCGTTCCTTCTCGTCCCGCTGGTACGCCGCGCGCAGCTGCTGCAGTTCCCGCTCGCGTCGCCCCTCCACGCGCCCCCGCTCGACCGCCGTCTGCCTGCGCTGACCCTGGCGTGCGGCTTCTACGCGCAAGGCCGAGCCCCCGAGCACAGGGAGCGCGGCGCGACACGCCGCGTTTCCTCCGACTGCCGTAGGCCTTGGCCTGCGGCGGGGGCGTCGAGAACGGAACGTCTACGTGCTCCTGGAGCAGGCCCTCGCGAAGTGGAGATCTGGCAAGGTGGAGGCGACGTGAATCGCATCAAAGGGGTGGATATGGTCGCGACGGTCTCCACCTTCTCCCGCCTGTGAATGCTCCATGTCGACAGGGGCGGTGATGCGGGAGGGACGGCGCCGTTCCGGGTCAGCGAGCCTGGAGGCCGGCGATGAACCCGTCGCGCAGGAGGGGGTAGGCGTGGGCGATGATCCAGCCGGCATCCCAGCATGCGTCGCGTTCGGCCTGCCCCGCGGGCGCGGTTGCACAGGAGTGGGACGTGTAGAATCCGGCGGCCTTGGTGACCTTGTCGGCGTTCGCGCGCAGGGTGGTGAAGGAGCGTGGGTCCTCGTGGGCGATCCATGACAGTGAGGTCTTCGCGGTCTCGGCAGCCTTGGCGGCGTTGGCGGCGCAGAGCGGGGTGAGCGAAGTAGGCCGTTCAGGCCAGCACTTGGAGCCCTTTTGGGATCCGTAGCGGCTCTCGGTGTCGTTGAGGAAGTCGACCGACTTCGAATGGATCGCCTCGGCGTCGGGAGCGCCGACTCCCCGGGGCTGGTCCTTCCACTTCTGGATCACGGTGAAGACGTCCGGCCAGTCCCGCGTCGACTGCGGGCTCTGGGCGCTGGACGGAGCCGCGGAGGAAGAAGCCGATGCGGACGCGGTGGGGAAGCTGCTCGGGGAGGTGCCCGAGGAGGCGCTCGCAGTGGCCGCGGCCCGATCCGCCGTACCGTCGGCCGAGGAGCACCCGGCGAGAGCGGCCGCGGCGACCATGACCATCGCCAGGGTGGCCGGCTGCTTGGATCGTCCTATACGCGACACTGTGTCTGTCCTTCGCTCTGCCCGCAGGCCGCCTGCCTGCGGATACAGCGTCTGTCTACCTGCCCTGCGGCCCGGATGGCCAATCGATTCCTCGGATTCCGTATCCGCGGGTCAGTTCCGAGCGGAACCGGTGTAGCCGCAGGTGACAGGGTCGGTGAGCTCCTGCCAGGCCAGCCAGAGGGCATCTCCGCCGCCCCTGGCAACGCCTGGCGGAACCGAACAAACTCACCCCCGCCCGGGTCCGCCGAGGGTTCAGGAACCTACACACGAAGACGGGCACGCCGACCCGTGCACCGAAACCCACTCGGCCCGGCCCCGGCCGCCCACCCGGCTTGAAGAACCAGCGGCCCGCCACCCGCTACGACGTCGGACGCGTCCTCGCGACCGGCGAGCCCTACTCCCGCCCTGGGTCACCCTTCCACCCGAGAGCAGGCGCTTCTCAGGCGGCTCCAGAAGTGACAGGTCCAAGGCCGGAAGGCAGATGGCGCACGGCTGTCGACACGGCGTCCGCCACCGTGATCGTGTCGACGAGGACCTCACCCATGATGCTGGCACTGAGGGTGTAGCGGGTGTCCCGATGCGCGTCCAAGCAAAGCGGAATGACCGTGAGGCGAGGGCGGGTACTGGTGGAGAATCGCAGCGTCCGATGGCTCGTGAACGGGTAGAGCCCACGCAGTGCCGGTTCGGCATATGCCGCCTCCACAAGCGCGCGATACTCGGGCCAGTCCACTTCGTCTGCCTCCGTGAGCAGGTGCTGCCACTCGGACTCGGCCAGTCGCACCGGATCGTGGTTGGCCACCTCGAAGCGGCCAGTGAGGTGCACGAACGACGCGGCTCGGGAGATGTCGGTCAGCGCTGCCCCGTCGTGCCAGGCTTGCGCCGCCCGGGCGACCTGGGCCAGGTCCTGCGTGGTTCCGTCGATCAGTGCCATACCTTGGAATGACTCGCAGCCGCGGATTGACCACCGCCGTTCGGCTACCCACGCGGTGATCTCCAAGATCGTCCGTTGCGGAACGGTGCTCACGACGGCGGCATGACGCAGCAGGTCGGATTCCGAGGCGATGAACGGGACCGAGAAGCCGTCCTTGATTGCGGCGGCTCGGAGCGCCGCGGCGAGGCTCCCTTCCGTAGCGACGTCGGGATACAGAGCAGCGGGATCAGTTGACGTGGCCATGGATCTGATTCTGCCGCAGCGATCATCCCGTGAGTCTCGCGGACCGGGCACACGCACCACTCTTTGACCCTGGGAACAGCCCGGTATGCCGGTCATCACGATTAGCCCGTCTGCAGAACGACCTATCCAGGCGTACCGCTGCGGACCTGGCCTCATTGAGATCAGGTGGCAGCCAACCCGTAGTCCGGATAATCGTCGGACATGGTCTTGAAAGCGACGGCCGGCCTGCGCAGCAGGCCGGTGGTGACGGTGGCCGCGACGTGCTCGTCGCGGGTCAGTTCCTCCACGGCCCTCACCCGGTTCTCCTGGCGGACCTGGGCGACGTCGTCCGGGAGGTTCGACGCGATTTCCCCCAGATCCTTGATGAGTTGGTTCGCCATGCGGGGCAGCTTGCCGGCACAAAGCAGTCCTTCACGAGCCGTTTGAGGCACCGGTTCGGACGACGGACGAGGAACTCTCCCGGAGCCGACTGCAGAAGGCCGCGGAACTCTGCGGTCTTTCGACGGAAGCTGCCGAGGTCTCGGAGTCGGCATGGGAAGCGGCACTCACGGCGCTCCGTGAAGCGGGTCGCTCCTGCACACCCCGCACTCCGCCCGCCGGCGGGCAGTCGTTGGTGGTCACCTGGCCTGCCGACGGCGTCTTCGGACCGCTCCTGGAAGCGGCCGGCGAGTTCGTCGAGACGGGCGGACAGCACGCCGCCGAGCGTGCCGCCGAGGAGGCCCGTGCCTTGAAGGTCCTCACCACGGTTCCTCACCTGCGTCACTACAGGCAGCCCGCGCCGGCCAAGGGGGCCGACCCGGAGGCCTGGTTCGGTCACGAGAGGATCGGGATCGAGGGCAACGGGTACCTGGCGTTGACCGAGGCCGAACTCGTCGCCGCCACCGGCCGAACCCGCACACGGGGCATTCTCTCCTCTCTCAGGGCTCCTGATTCCTCGGCGTATGTGGTGGTCTGGGATGACCACTCCGCACCTGGACTGGTCCTGAGCGGCGTGCATCTGGCGTACACCGATCCCGAGTACGGCGCCACATTGCTCCACCAGAGACTCCACAGCGCGGCTCAGGCCTTGGTGCCCGGCCCTCGTGACATGGAGTGGCGGTAGGCCCGAGCATCACGGCGCCCTCGAGAGGCGGCGTCCGGTCGATCGACCTCCAGCCGTGGCGGTGCTGGAGGATTTCCTCACCGCCACGGGGACTCGACAAGCCCGATGACCGCCCCTGAACACCGTTGGGTAAGGGAACTTCACCTGCCTTCGGTCGAGTTATCTACGGGGGGGGCTCCCCCGTTGAGTCAAGGAGGGCCGATGTCCGGTACACAGCCGCTGTTCACCCGTGTGGAGCTGAAGGGCCCGCCGGAAGCCGTCGACGAGTTGGTCACGGGCCTGAGCGAAATCGGTGAGATCGCGTTCGACTCACGCAGCACCCCCGATGCCCGCGGGGAGGTCGCCTGCATCGCGGAAGTCGTGACGGCTCCCAGCCTGCCGGCCGCCGGTCCCGGTGAGCTGCGCTTCGTCATCCAGACGGCGTTCGACGTCGATCCCGCGCAGTGGCCGGGTGCTTCGCCTGACGAAATCCGGGCACGGCTGGAGGAGACCGTCGCCGTGGCCGTGTCCCGTGCGGTCGAGAGCGGAAGCGACGTCACGGCGCGGGTGGTCTCCTCCCGTCCGGCCCGAGCGCCTCGGGTATGACCGGCGCGATGCGCTGGGAGGGGGTGTCGCTGCGGTTGGCGGGCTGGAAGGCCGGACCGGGACACCGTTGGCCCGGCCGGCAGGTCATCGCCCTGATGGACGGCGGACAAGCCGGATCCGTGAAGTTCCACGCGCACCCGCAAGGCGCTGCCGTGGAAGTGTCGATGCTGGAGGTACTCGACGGCTTCCGGGGAAGGGGCCTCGCCTCCTTGCTGGTCGACACGGTCTACGAGGCCTATCCGGACGCGTGGATCAATCACGGGGTCCGAACCGTTGACGGTGCGTACTGGTGGGACCGCTACCGCGATCCGGCACCGGAGCGGAACATCCACAACCGGCCTCCAGGGGAATGGGCGGCCTTCTTCATGGCCAGCCGGGTGGCCGCCGACAAGTCCCGTAACGCGTCGTGGAACAGGCATTTCGGCCTCGACGGGCACGGTACGGCCGAATACCGCTACCGGCAGCGGCTGGAGACGGAGTTCATCGGCCACGACCAGTCCTTCCGCCGGCGGGAGGACATGCCGGTGATCGACCCCGCCGTGGAACCCCTGCACGTCGGGCATCTGGTGTATCTGCCCCCGGGACTGCACCGCTACGTGCATGACAGCCGTCATCCGGCGGAGCGGCGGGCACACGCCCTGCTCGACCACGTCGGCCACGGCAACCTGCCGCGTCCCGAAGATCACACCGGATGGTGGAACACATCCCCTGGTGCCGCGCTCGACGACGCACTGCACCGCGAGCTCGCCGCAGGTGGCCGGGGGCCAGGTCTTCCCGCGACCCAGCTCGCTTTCCACGCCCGTCCTCTGTCCGAGGGCGAGGTCCCCGAGTACGAGAGCGCGGGCAGCTATCTGGAGTACATCGACGGCGGTGACGTCCAGGTGGAGCTGGCCGGGTTGTCCTGGCGCCGGATATCGGCTCCTTGGATCCTCCACTCGGTGGTCTTCGATCCGCCCGTCGAGGCCGCTGTTCCCCCGCTCTATCCCGAGGCCGCGAGTGAGACCTATGTGGAGCGATACGACGAGGCCGGGGCGCGTCGCGCTCCGCTGACGCCATGGGAACAGCTCATCACCGAAAGGGCCGAAGAGCTGCGCACTGTCGCGGACCGATTGTTGGACGGCGTCGCCGCCCGCGCGGCCACGGCGCCCCCCAGACCGTCCGTACGAGGCCCCGCCCCGGACCAGGACCCACGGCAGCCACAGTCGACTCCCGCGCCCCGGCCCCGCTCCTCGTAGCCCAAGAAGGACATCGGTACAGGGGCACGTTGAAGCCGGCCGCGCCTGTGTTCGCGTCGGCTACTCGGACCGCGGTTCGCGCAAGGTACTCAGGACCGCCGCGACGTCCGGGTCCGGGAAGCCGGCCGGCCACCACGTGCCGTACTGCGGTAGGGACACCAGAGGCGTGCGTGCCCTGCCCGCCTCGGGATTTCTGCCCATGCTGCTGCGAGAGAGGGGGGTCTGCAGCTGAGTCGGGCGAGTGGGCCCACGAAACGTGATGTCCATCGCTTGGACCGCAGGCCGTCAGGGTGCCGGCCTCCCTGGTGCTGGTCCGTGTCAGTGAATCTCCGCACCGTCGGGGCTCGAGTCGGTTCCACGGGCCGGCAGGCTCGTCAGGACAGTAGCTGGACGCCAACCACTGGAGGAGCCGACGTGGGCAAGCGTGAGAAGGGCCGCAAACACCGCCGGGTGAACCGGACCCCCCCGGCCGGTGGGCCGCTCCCGTTTCGAGCCGCGGACGGCTCTGACGCCGGCTGCGGAAGCCGCCGCCTCGGCCCCGGCCGCCGTCGAGAGCGGCGCCGGCAACGCCCCCGCGCCGCTGCCCCTCCAGGGCGCGGTGGCCGTTGATGGCCCGGCGCTCCCGGCGCAGGCGTCGGTCTTCGCCGGCAAGGCGGACGGAGGCCTCGGCCGGCCCGCCGAGCGGACGTGGAGCGCGCTGAAGGCCGCAGGGCGGGAGATCGCGATGGAGGAACTCTGTCAGGCGACCGGGTTCGCGCCGCGCACGACCGCCAGGCACCTTCAGGGCCTGGCCCGGCATGGATTGGCCGTCCACGGAGAGCACGGCGACTGGGTGGGCGTCGGTCTCGGTGAAGGGGTGCCGCAGCCACGCCCGGAGAATCCGGCGCCGGTCGCGCGGTAGTCGGACACCGTCAGCCCAGAAAGCTGACAGGCGACATCTGCGACGTGTGGAGCGCGCAGGAGGGGCACCGGGCCGGCCTCCTTCCCGCGAACACACACGAGACTTTCCGCGTTCCTCAGCCCCGCGATCAGGGGGTCATTGCGGTTGCGATCTGGGCCAAGCGGGCAGTGGGCCAGGCGAAGCTGTGGGCGGGGTTACGGAAGGAGTAGCCACCGTCGTTGATCAGGTAGCCGCCCTCGCCGGTGGTCCAGTGCGTGGGACCCCACTCCCCCTGATACACGAGACGCGTCGCGGCGATCCGCTCGGGCGCCTCGACGCGGGTTCGGGCGCGCAGCGCCGCGGTCAGGCGCTCGACGGCGTCGTCCGGGAGGGCGTCGTCGCCGAATGCCGGGAGCAGGAGGAGTAGTCGGGCGTGGGGGTCGGTGGTGCTGCCGCCGGGCAGGCCGTTGTCCGCTGCGGCGGTCAGCTCGGCCCAGGACAGGCCGGGGCCCATGAAATGCCCATCGTCTCGCGTCAAGGTCTCGGCCGCATCCCAGTCGGGGTGGTGCACGAGGTAGTCGATGCCCGCCTCCCCCTCCAAGGCGCGATACACCACATACAGGTGGTGGTCACCGGCCAGCGGCACCGTGAACACGGGCCAGGTGTCACCGCCCAGAAGCCGGGACAGCAACGCGCCCGCCTCCTGGTCGTGCGTGTCGCTCAGATGCAGGTGGACCTGCCAAAACAGATGCTCATCCAGGAGTTCGGGCTGGTGGCGGAAGGGGCCTCCGTCATAGCCGGGGATCCGGGCCGGAGGCGTCTGCGGGCTGCTCGTCACGAGGGCCATGATGTCCGCAGCCGCCCCACGAGTGACCGCTGGGGTGCTTGAAGCCTTGCGGGACAGCCCTTCCACGGCCAAAAAGCCACGACGGCCGCGTCGTTGCCGCAACGCCTCGATTGCATGACAACGGACACGCCCCGGCAGCAAGAGCACCGCAGGGACATGGATCAGGTACTCAGGCCGGAGAGGGGAGGTGTTGCCGCAGCCGCGCCCGGGGAATCCGGCGCCGGCGCCCCTCGCGCGGTAGTCGGACGCCGTCAGGCCAAAGAGCGGGCAGGCGGTAGCTGCGATGTGTGGTGCGTGCAGGAGGGGCAGGCGCACGCGTCGGACTCGACGTGGTCGCCCAGGGCTTGGCATTGGAGGCAACCGCAGTAGGCGGGGTCTCCCGGGACCTGCACGCGTCCGGGAACCGGTCGGCGCGGGGCGGGCCATGCCCCGGGGGTGTGGGTCGGATCGAGGAAGTGCTCGGGTGTGGGGGCGGATGCTGCGGGGGCGGGGCTGATCAGGACGCGCATGTAGGATCCCAGGTCGCCCTCTTCACGCATGGCCGTGATGTCGTCGGACTCGGCCGTGAGCATGAGCTGTGTCCCGTTGATACCGCCCGGGCCTGGGAGCTCGGAAGGCTTCGTGCGGGCCCATGCCACCATCGCCCCTTTCTGCGGACTCGTTGCCATACGTCGGAAGACTGCGTCGGCGGCGTCGGCCTCGGGGCGACGGACAGGGGGCTGTTCCGCAGGGCGGGAAGGAGTACCGCTCGAAGTGGTCCGCCGGTCCGCCCTACGGGACATGGCGTTCGGCGTGGCTACGTGGGCGACTTACGGCTCTGGCTCACGTTCAAGTTCTGTGGCGGTGACGCGGCGTATAGCCAGTGCACGCAGGTGCCCGGCCGTGGCAGGATGGCCGCATGTTGATCCGAAAGGGCGATGCCGCGTAGGCGTCCCAAGGCCGTCCGCACAGAGCGGTGGCGGCCACGATGGCAGTATCCGGTCCTGAGGGTCCCCGGTGTCTCCGCGCGGACTCGTGCAGCGATCCGCCGGGTCGAAGACCAGGAGATGTGGCCCAACGCGGTCGCCAAGGCACTCTCAAGTATCGAGTGGGCTTTCAAACAGCCCGGACGCTACCTGGACGCCTCCGCGTTCGATTCGCCCGGGTTGGCGGATGCCCGTGATGACCTGGAGTGGGCGATGCTGCACCTTCCGCCCGGAGCCAGACGGGACTTGGGTCGACTGATCACGTGCATCGATGAGGAATTCGAGCGCCGCACCTTGCCGGAGCCCAACTACATCGATTGGGCCACGTCGTGCTGGTGGTGGACCCGAATGCGTGAAATCTGACCCCCGAGACCGCCACCCTCCCCACAATGAGTGGTGTGCATCGTGAAGTTGCAGGTCACGGGCCTGGTGTGCGTCGGTGTCAGCGGGCGACTTCCCGGTTCGTGAGGACCAGCAGGGCCTGGTCGATCGCCGATCCACGTGCGGACCTCGCTGGTCACCGACGCGGCGAGGGCGTCGGCGAGCTGGACGGGGGTCGTGGCCCAGCCCCCGCGGGTGCCGGCCTGCCGCGTTCCCAGACAGCGAACCGACGGGGTCGGGGGTTGCCCATGTGGCTCCTCCCGGGGGCTGACAGGCCCACTCGTGGCGGGTGTGGTGGGCGGGGCGGATACAGAACCGGCCTGCTCCTGGCGCGGCCGGTTCCGGTCAGATACGAGTGGGGTCCCCGCCATTCCGCACCTATGAGCACCTTGTATGACAGATGCGGCAGCACTCTGAACCCGTGGCCGGGGGAGGTCAACACGAGCCACGGCTTTCGGGAACAGATATCCATCAGGGGGATCTCATGGCGAGACGAGAAAAACTGCGGGTAGCGGTGACGGCAGCCGCAGTATCGGCGCTGCTGTCGGTTGGTTCAGGGGCTGAGGCAGCCGCCGTGGAATGGCGCCCGCGGCCGGGCATGGTCTACCTCTCGGACATGCCCAAGGACGGCACCACCTGGTACGGCATGGCCGCGCGACGAGGCTGGACCGCGCCTGTGTGTGGCCGCTCATGGCCGGATCCGGAGATCAACGTCTGGTCTCGCGAGGTCCAAACGTCCGAGACGGCCGCCGGCCGCCAGAACACCATCCTTTTCGACACGGAGGCGGAAGCGGTCGCCTTCGCAGCCTACGCACGGCAGGTCTACGCAGACTGCCCGACGTCTCCGGACCACGGCCCCAACGCGATCGTGACGGGCTACGACTACGGGACGGTGGACGTGGAAGAAGGAGCCACCGTCCAGGGCATGCGCGTCACCTACTCATTCAACGACAACTACCACAACCACTTGTTCGGGGTGGGCCGCGACGGGGATACCGTGACGCTCATCGAGTGGGAGAGTAACTGGAGCGCCCCGCCGGTCGACTACTTCAAGAACGTCACTGTCAAGAACGTCGTCAACCGCCTCCACTGAGAATTGTGCATCGTGAAGTTGCAGGTCATGGGGCTGGTGTGCGCGGGGCTCGGGGTACTCACGCTGGTCGCGACGGGATGACTTCGGCGTTGATCGTCGGCCATCTGGAGACTTCGCGGTTCGTGAGGACCAGTAGGGCCCTGACCAGGGCGGTCGCCCATTTCGGGTTGGTGCGGACCTTGGTGAGTACGCGCCAGTTCTTCAGGTGGGCGAAGCCGTGCTCGACCGGTGCCCGGACGGCGGCCAGGGCCTTGTTGGAGCGTTTCTGGCCGCGGGTGAGTGGCCGGTTGCGGGCGGCCTTGTATCCGGTGATCACCGCCGGGTCGGCGTCCAGGCTGCTGTCATCGAGGCCGACGAAGCCCAGGTCGGTGATCGCGCCGAGCCCGGCCGCGCGAAGGCGATCGGTGAGGTGGTCGTGGCGGCAGGCCGTGATCTCCGAGGTCCGGCCGGGCCTGGCCGCCGAGACCCACAGCAGGCGGCCCTTGTCGTCGGTGAGCGCGATCACGAGCAGGCCATGGCACTTGCTCTTGCCCGAGTTGTTCTTCCGGTTCTCGCTTCCCGTGCGCCGCCGGGTGCGTATCAGCGAGCCGTCCAGCAGTACGACTCCGCCACCGGATCGGGCGATCTTCTTCAGCACGCGGTCCAGGCGCGGAGCGCGGGCGGCCAGCAGGCCGACGACCTCGCGCACCCAGCGGGTGACGGTGGTGCGGTGCACCCCGTTTCCGCCGGCCAGATCGCCGGGCCGCTGGTCACAACGCAGAACCGCCAGCACGACCCCCGCGATCTTCCCCGCAGGCAGCGCACGCCAGCGTGAGCCGATCTTCTTCAGGTGGCCGCGTATCAAAGTGGCGAGATAGTTCAAGGTGGCACTCGACAGCGGAGGCGAGCGGTGTAGACAAGGCCGTCAGGGCCCTCGGTGAGACCGTTGTTTTTCGTCACATAAACTCAACTGCCACCGGGGGCCCGCCAGTTACGCCCAGCCCGTCATCATCACGGAGTGGCTACCGACGTACGGTGAACCGTCCGTCGGGCCGTTTGTGCAACCAGCCACGATCGGCGAGCTTGGTCATCTTCGCCCGCAGCGGCTCCAGCTTCCCGCGCACCCCCACCTCAAGCCCCAGCTCCTCGCCCACCGCCCTGACCTGCACCGGACCGTCGCCGGCCCGAACGATCCGCAGAATCCGCCGGTAGTCGTCGGGCAGCGCGGTCTCGCCCAGGGCCTCGCCGCGGTGCGGGACAAGCAGCACCGCACGCCCCGCCACCTGCGCTTTCACTGGAGCCACCTCGACGGCGGCCTCCGCCTCGGCCCGGTCCTGTTCGGCCAGCCGGAGCAGAACCCGCTCAGCGATCACCAGCTCCTCCCGTTCCGCCTCGACTTCGCCCAGTCGTTTGCCCAGTTCCTCGGCGAGCACGTCCAGCTCGCCCCGGCGAGCCGTGATCCGCTCCAGCTCGGACAACCCCGCTCCCTCCCCGCGATCCGATGGCACTATCCGCATGGCGACGGATCGTAAGAGGACCCTCACGACAGGCGCAGCAGAACCCCAGAAACCACCCCAGCCGCCCAGTCAGACGATCTTCACCGTGGACACCGGCCGCCGACCAGCCCGAGTATCCCGAAGCCCGCGCACACCAGACCCATGACCTGCAACTTCACGATGCACACCACTCAGTGAGTGCACCGGTGAGCGCGGTCGGTGAACTCACCGACCGGTGAGTCCCGTGGCGGGTTCCTCGGTGACTTCACCGGCGGGTGAGTGAATCGGTGATCGAGCCGGTGAACTCACCGGTGAGTCCCGAAAGACAAAGTGACCTCACCACCTGGGCCGAACGAGGCGCCCCACGCGCGGCCGCCGGCCCCCGGTACACGGACAGACCTCTCCCCTCGGCTATCGCGAGGAAGGACACCTCATGCAGTTAAGCCGTCAAGCCGTAAAGGTAGGCCGCCTCCTCCGGATCT
>NZ_JBEZIB010000060.1:0-29935 GCF_040650855.1 Streptomyces sp. NPDC048606
CGCACCCGGGTGACGTACGAGATCGAACCCGTCGGCGACGCCCTCGCCCGCCTCACCGTCCGCCACGAGGGCTTCCTCGCCGGCGCACGTACGGTGGGTCGGGGCGCGCCGCCCGGGCCCGGGCGGCCGGGGTGGCCCTGGCGGTGCTCGCGACCCTCGGGGCGGGCTGCGGCCGGGGCGGCGGGCCGCCGCGCGGCGGCCCCGAGGACACCCTGCCGCGCCGGGAACGGGTGGCCGCCGCCTGGCAGGACCCGCAGGTGTTGCGCCAATGGCGTTCGGGGTTCCACCCGTTGGGCGCCCAGGACTGGCAGCCGGCCGGCGGCTTCCGCTCGGGGGCCGACAAGGCCGCCCACGCGGCGGGGAACTTCACGCTGCGCGCCGAGCTGCCCGCGGCCCCGCCGCCCGCCGTGCCCGTACGCTTCCCCGACGGCGGCGAGGTGGCCGTCGGGCTGCTGACCGCGGGGGAGGCGTACGCCGAACTGGACCGCGCCCCGGACGGGGACCCCACCCTCTCCGCCCTCACCGTCACCGCCGTCCGCTTCGCCACGACCCCCGCGCGCACCGGCCGGGGCCCCGCCGAAGTGCCCGCGTGGCTGTTCACCGTGGAGGGCTACGACACCCCGCTCCCCCGGTTCGCGGTCCGCCCCGAGGCGCTGCCGAAACCGCCGATCGAGCCCCTGGCCCCCTTCGAGGGGGGAGCGGCCCCCCTGTGGGGGTACGTCGCCGTCCCGCCCGGGGCGACCTCCTTCGAGGTGACCGCCGGCCACGGCGCCTGTGACGACGGAGTCGCCGTCGACGTCCTGGAGGGCGCCGACACCGTCGTCCTGGCCGGGCGGATCCTGCCCTCGAAGGACCCGCGGGGCGCGCGGGGCGCGCACGGGGAGAGCGGGTGCGACATGAGCCTGCGCAGGGCGAAGGTGCTCGTCACCCTGTCCCGCCCGCCGGGCGAGCGGATCCTCCTCGACTCCCTCAGCGGCGCACCGTTGGAGGCCGCCGCCCGCTGAGAGGGTCAGGCGTGCAGCCGGGCCGCCTTCAGGGCCATGTGCAGCAGCAGCCTGTCCTCGCCCTCGTCCAGGTCGAGGCCGGTCAGTTGCTCCACCCGGCCGAGCCGGTAGTACAGGGTCTGGCGGTGGATCCCCAGCGCCGCCGCCGCGCGGCCCGCCTGGCCCGCGCAGTCGAGGAACACCTCCGCCGTACGGGCGAGTTCGCGGTGGGCCGGACCCAGCAGGGCGCCCGTCGCCGGGTCGTCGTCGGGACGCGCGGCCAGGGTGGCCAGCATCCGGTACGGGCCGATCCCCGACCACCGGGCCACCGGCCCGAGCCGGGGCTGCGCCGAGGCCGCCCGCGCCGCGGCGGTGGCCTGCGCCCAGGCGGCGGGCAGCTGCGACAGCGCCCGGACCGGCTCGGAGAGCCCGGCGGTCACCCCGGCGGTCACCCCGGCCGCGGCCTTCCCGTCCGCCGCGCCCGCACCGCTCGCCGCGCCCGTCCCGGCCGCCGCGCCCGTACCGCCCTTGCCGGCGGCCCCGCCCGCCCCGCCCGCCAGGGCCGTGCCCGCCGTGCGCGGCAGCAGCCGGCCCACCGCCGTGAGCGCGGGCGCCAGCGCGTCCGCCGTGCGCAGCCGCACCAGCACCGCCAGCCGCCCCGGGTCCGCCGTGTCCTGCCCGGGCACCACGCACACCGCGGCCGCGCCCGGGACCTGGGCCGGCGCCTCCCCGACCCACGGCGCCACGCACACCGCCGCGTGCAGGCCGTCCGCCCCGGGCCCCAGGGCGACCCGCAGCGCGGCCACGGCCATGTCGGCCTGCCAGCCCCGCGCGGCCGTCAGCACCGCGAGGAACTCCCGCGAGAGGTCCGCGCCCGCCCTGGCCTCCTCGGCGAGCAGCACCCCGATCCGCTGGGCGGCCTCCATGGCCGCGGCGAGGGCCTCCGGCGCGGGGCCGGGATCCTGGTCCAGGAGCCACACGTAGCCCTGTACGACGCCGCGGTAGCGCACCGGCAGGCAGATCCGTCCCGTCAGGACGCCCGCGTCGGGGGCCGCCGGGATGCGGACGGGGCCGGTGGCGCGGGCGATGCCGAAGCCCTCGAACCAGCTGCGCACCGCGGCCGTCGACTGGCGGGTCAGGATCGAGCGGGTGCGCACGGGATCCAGGACGAGCTCGCCGCCGTCGCCGTCGCTGTCGTGCGCGCCGAAGGCGATCAGTCGGAAGTCCCGGTTCTCCAGCGTCGCCGGGGCGTCCAGCAGCGCCGAGATCTCGTCCACCAGGTCCTGGTATTCGCCCTTCACCCGGACATTCTCCCACCCCCGAGCAGGCCCTTCAGACAGATGTATGAGATCCGGGCCACGGATGCGTGACAGCTGTCGATGGCAGAGGATCGTGGAGATCCTTAGGTTTCACGGTGGTTTTACTCGCGTTTTCCCTACGGCCGCAGCACACCCCCCGCGGCGGACCGTACGTCCGCTTCTGCCACCCGTTGGAGGTGCCCCGTGCTGGGTCCCGCGATCCTCGCCGCTTCGCGCAGCGACAAGATGCGCCGAATCGTCTCTGCCGCCCCGGTGACCAAGCCGGTGGTCAACCGGTTCATCCCCGGCGAGACGGTCGACCAGGTCATTCCGATCGTCGTGGACCTCACGGGCAAGGGCCTGGAGGTCACCCTCGACGTCGTCGGTGAGGACATCACCGCCGTGGAGCAGTCCTACGCCGCCCGCGACGCCTACCTCCTGCTCATCGAGCGCCTCGCGGACCTCGGTCTCGGCGAGACCGTCGAGATGTCGGTCAAGCTCTCGATGTTCGGCCAGGCCCTGGAGGGCGGCCACGAGCTGGCGCTCGCGAACGTCCGCCCGGTCGTCGAGGCCGCCGCCGCCATCGGCACCACCGTCACCCTGGACGCCGAGGACCACACCACCCTCGACTCGATGTTCGCCATCCACGAGGAGCTGCGCCGGGACTTCCCGCAGACCGGCTGCGTGATCCAGGCGTACCTCTTCCGCACCGAGGCCGACGCCCGCCGCCTGGCCGCCGCCGGCAGCCGCGTCCGGATCGTGAAGGGCGCCTACAAGGAGCCCGCCGAGGTCGCGTACCAGGACAAGGGCGAGATCGACAAGGCGTACGTCCGGATCATGAAGATCCTCATGGAGGGCGACGGCTACCCCATGATCGGGTCCCACGACCCGCGCCTGATCGCCATCGCGCAGGAGCTGGGCCGGCAGGCCGGGCGCAAGCTCGACGAGTACGAGTTCCAGATGCTGTACGGCATCCGCGGAGAGGAGCACCTGCGGCTCGCCGCCGAGGGCCACCGCATGCGCGTCTACACGGCCTACGGCACCGACTGGTACGGATACTTCATGCGCCGCCTCGCGGAGAAGCCGGCCAACCTGCTGTTCTTCCTCCGCTCGATGATCACCAAGAACTAGGTCCACGAAACCAAGGTCAAGGAGTTACCCGCCCCATGGATGCTGTGACCCAGGTCCCCGCGCCGGTCAACGAGCCGGTCCACTCGTACGCCCCCGGCAGCCCGGAGCGCGCGCGCCTCGAGATCCAGCTCAAGCAGCTGTCCGAGAACCCGATCGACCTCCCGATGACGATCGACGGCGTCAAGCGGATGGGCGGCGGCGAGCGCTTCGACGTCGTGCAGCCGCACGACCACAAGTCCGTCATCGGCACCTACGCGAACGCCACCGAGGCCGACGCCCAGGAGGCCGTCGACGCCGCCCTGGCCGCCGCCCCGGCCTGGCGCGCGATGTCCTTCGACGACCGCGCCGCGATCATCCTGCGCGCCGCCGAGCTGCTGGCCGGCCCGTGGCGCGAGAAGCTGGCCGCCTCCACCATGCTGGGCCAGTCGAAGACCGCTCAGCAGGCCGAGATCGACACCCCGTGCGAGCTCGTCGACTTCTGGCGCTTCAACGTGCACTTCGCCCGGCAGATCCTCGCCGAGCAGCCCGCCGCGAACAGCGCCGGCGTGTGGAACCGCAGCGACCACCGCCCGCTGGAGGGCTTCGTCTACGCGATCACGCCGTTCAACTTCACGGCCATCGCCGGCAACCTGCCGACCGCCCCGGCCCTCATGGGCAACGTGGTCGTGTGGAAGCCGTCCCCGACGCAGACGCACTCCGCCGTCCTGCTGATGGAGCTCCTGGAGGCCGCGGGCCTGCCCAAGGGCGTCATCAACCTGGTGACCGGTGACGGCATCGCGGTCTCCGAGGTGGCGCTGAACCACCCCGAGCTGGCCGGCATCCACTTCACCGGCTCGACCAAGACCTTCCAGTACCTGTGGAAGACGGTCGGCAACAACATCGAGAACTACCGGTCCTACCCGCGCCTGGTCGGCGAGACCGGCGGCAAGGACTTCGTCGTCGCGCACCCCTCCGCGGACCGCGCGATCCTGAAGACCGCCCTGACCCGCGGCTCCTTCGAGTTCCAGGGCCAGAAGTGCTCCGCCTCCTCCCGCGCCTACGTTCCGGCCTCCATCTGGAACGACGGCTTCAAGGAGCAGTTCGCGGCCGAGGTCGACGGCATCACCATGGGTGACGTCCGCGACCTGGACAACTTCATCGGCGCCGTCATCGACGAGCGCTCGTTCGCCAAGAACAAGGCCGCGATCGACCGCGCGAAGGCCGACCCGACCTGCACCGTCGTCGCCGGCGGCACCTACGACGACTCGGAGGGCTACTTCGTCCGCCCGACCGTCATCGAGTGCACCGACCCGGAGAACGAGGTCTTCACGACCGAGTACTTCGGCCCGATCCTCGCGATCCACGTCTACGAGGACGACAAGTACGACGAGATGCTCGCCCAGATGGAGAGCGTCTCGGCGTACGCCCTGACCGGCGCCGTCATCGCGCAGGACCGCTACGCGGCCGCCGACACGATGGAGAAGCTCCGCTTCGCGGCGGGCAACTTCTACATCAACGACAAGTCGACCGGTGCCGTCGTCGGCCAGCAGCCCTTCGGCGGCGGCCGTGCCTCGGGCACCAACGACAAGGCGGGCGCCGCGTCCAACCTGCTGCGCTGGACCTCGACCCGCTCCATCAAGGAGACCCTGGTCCCGCCGACCGAGTACGGCTACCCCCACATGGGCTGATCGAGGCCCGGCCCCGAACCCCGCCCCCGCTCCGGTACCCCCAAGTCCGGAGCGGGGGCGGTCCGGTTCCCGGGGCGGGACGGCGCGCGTGGCCCCGAGGGCCCGTCAGACCTCGACCATGACCTGGTTCAGGGACTTGCGGACCAGGTCCGGGACCTCGCAGTCGTCCGCGGGATAGCCCACCGGGACGACGGCGAAGGCCTTCTCGTTCTCCGGGCGGCCCAGCACGTGGCCGAGGAAACGCATCGGGCTCGGCGTGTGGATCAGGGCCGCGAGGCCGCTCAGGTGGAGCGCGGACAGCAGCATGCCCACCGCGATGCCCACCGACTCGTCGACGTAGTAGTGCTTGCGCTTCGTGCCGTCCGGGCCGAGCCAGTAGCGCTGCTGGAAGACCACGATCAGCGCGGGCGCGTCCGTGAGGTGCGTCTTGACCGCGTCCGTGCCCAGCGGGCGCAGGGCCGCGAGCCACTCGTCGCCCAGCCGGCCGTCGTAGGAGATCTGCTCCTCCTGCTCGGCGGCGGCCCGGATCTGCTGCCGGATGCCGGGGTCCTTCACCAGGACGAACGTCCACGGCTGCTGGTGCGCGCCGGAGGGGGCGGTCGCCGCGCAGGCGATCGCGTCGCGGACGACCTGATCGGGCACGGGGTCGGGGGAGAAGCTTCGGACGGTCCGCCGCTCGTCCATCCGCGCGCGCAACTCGGCCGCGCGCGCGAGGGATTCGGGCGCGGGCATGCGCGCGGGCCGGTAGGCGACGGGTCGGTAGGGGTGGCCGTGAGTGGGGGACCACTGCTGCGTTTCAGGCGACATGGGCAGATCTTCACGCGGCGCAACCGCCGGGGCCAGAGTCGCGTCAGGAACAACTGTCCGTTGTGTACTGACAGGGGGGCTATGACCGTGGCGAACGTCGGTCGATTCCTGGACCTGGAGGGCTGCTTCAACGCCCGCGACCCCGGCGGGAACGGAGCGCTCGTGCCGGGCGCGCTCGTGCGCGCCGACAGCCTGGACGCGCTCACCGCGCACGGCTGGACCAGGCTGGTCGCGCACGGCGTGCGGACCGTCATCGACCTGCGCAACGACGACGAGCGGGGGGTGGACCACGCCCCGCGCCCGCCGGTCCTCACGACGCTGTCCATCCCCCTCGACGGGATCGAGCACCGCGACTTCTGGGACGTCTGGTGGGACACTCCGGGTTTCGGAACCCCCGCGTATTTCCGGCCTTTCCTGGACCGCTTCCCCGACCGCGTCGCGGCCGTGGCCCGCGCCGTGGCACAGGCACCGCCGGGCGGGGTCGCCTTCCACTGCGGCCTGGGCCGCGACCGTACGGGCATCATCGCCCTCGTCCTGCTGCGCCTGGCCGGCGCGACCCCCGCCGAGGTCGCCGACGACCACGCCCTGAGCGAGCCGCGGGTGAGGGCGATGCACGCGGCGCGGGGGAGGGAGTACGACGCGACGGAGATCGAGGAGTACGTCGCGGGACCGGGCACCACGGTCCACGCCCTCGCCCACGCCGCCGCGGCGGACCTCGACGCCGGACCGTACCTGAGCCGGGCCGGGCTGGACGCGCCCACGCTGGAAAAACTGGAACGCCGCCTGCGCGGGCGTTGATACCGTCGACGGGTGAACGCCACCGTGAACGTGAACGTCGTGCTGCGCCACACCGGCGAGCTCGGGCGGGGGGAACTCGGCGCGGTGCGCGCCCTGCTCGACGCGGCCTTCGAGGGGGACTTCGGCGACGAGGACTTCGAGCACGCGCTCGGCGGGATGCACGCCCTGGTGTACGAGGGCGGGGAGCCCGTCGCGCACGGCAGTGTGGTCCAGCGGCGGGTGCTGCACCGGGGGAGGGCGCTGCGGACGGGGTACGTGGAGGGCGTGGCCGTGCGGGCGGACCGTCGGCGGCGCGGGATCGCCGGTGCGGTCATGGCCTCCCTGGAGGGGGTCATCGGCCGGGCCTACGTCCTGGGGGCGCTGTCGGCCTCGGAGGCGGGCGCCGCCCTGTACGCGGGCCGGGGCTGGCGCCCGCACCCCGGGCCGATCGGCGTCCTCGGGCCGGGCGGTCCCGAGCGGCTGCCCGAGGAGGAGGGCTCGACCTGGGTGTGGACGCCGCCCGGCGGGGTCCCGCTGGACCCGGCCGGGCGGCTCGACTTCGACTGGCGCGACGGGGACGTGCTGTAGCGCCCGACCCTGTCCCGACGTCCGTCCGGTCAGGATCCGGAGACCGTCGGCGCCCCCGTCTCGATGTGGCCCGTGTAGCGGCGCGACCAGGTGCCGTCGGAGTCCGCCAGGATCGTGAAGTCGTACCAACCCTTGTGGTAGGCGACGGCGTTGAAGAAGTCCTCGCGCGAGGAGTTCGCCGGGACCGTGTACGTCCAGGGGCCGTCCGAGCGGTAGGCGTTCGAGCGGATCGTGAACGTGACCGGGGAGGCGGAGGCGTTCGTCATCCGGAACCAGATCGCCGTCTTGCCGGTGCCCGGTTCCACCGCGAAGCGGGCCGCGACCTCCAGGGCCTTGCCGGCCTTGTTCGCGTCGCCGATGAACCGGCGCAGGAAGCGGTTCGGGCCGTACATCGAGATGTCGTACTTCCCGGCGCCGTTGCCGAGCCCGATGTGGAACCAGTCCGTCGCGGTGCCTTCCGGATCCACCGTGTACTGCCAGGCGGCCGTGTCCCGGTGCTGGTGCGGGTGGATCGAGAAGTGCGCCGGCCGCTTCGCCTGCGGACCCTGGTTGGTCATCGAGAACCAGGCCAGGATCTGACCGCCCGCCCGGAACTCCAACCGGTCCAGGTTCCCGTTGACCTGGTACGGCAGCGCCCGCGCCGGGCGCGTCCCCGGCTCCTGCGCCGGCAGGGCGTTGTCCTGGGGCGCCGGGTTCGGCAGGGGGCCGCAGGTCGACTGGCCGATGACCTTCGCCGTCGAGGGGAGGCCGGCGGGGACCCCGTAGACCGGGCGGGCGAAGTCGAAGGCGCCGGTCAGGTCGCCGACGACCCGGCGGCGCCAGGCGCTGATGTTCGGGCAGACGGCGGGGGTGCCGAGGGCGGCCGTCCAGGTCTCCATGAAGCGCAGCACCGAGGTGTGGTCGAAGACCTCGGAGCTGACCCAGCCGCCCCGGGTCCACGGGGACATGACGAGCATCGGCACGCGGAAGCCGAGGCCGATCGGGAGGCCGTCGAGGTACTCGTCGGGGGTGCCGGGCGGGGCGGTCGGCGGCGTGACGTGGTCGAAGAAGCCGTCGTTCTCGTCGTAGTTGAGGAAGAGGACGGTGGAGTCGAAGACCTCGGGGTTCGCGGCCAGCGCGCGGTAGACCAGGTCGACGAAGTGCGCGCCGTCGCCGGGCGGGGCGTAGGGGTGCTCCGAGAAGGCCTCGTTCGCCACGACCCAGGAGACCTGCGGCAGCGTGCCCGCGAGGGCGTCGGCGCGCAGGGCGGCGGCGATGTCGTCCGGGGTGGAGCCGGTCACCTTCGGGACCGAGCCCATGCCGCGGTCCCACAGGGGGTCGCCGGGGCCCGCGTCGGTGAACCTCTTGAAGTAGGCCAGGCCGTTGTCCCCGTAGTTGTCCTGGGCGTTCTGGTAGACCTTCCAGCTCACGCCGGCCCGCTGGAGGGCCTCGGCGTACGTCTCCCAGGTCAGTCCGGACTCGTCGCCGCCGTCCTTGCTGCCCGCGTCGATCCGCCCGCTCCACAGGAAGGTGCGGTTGGGGCCGGTGGCGCTCAGCGCCGAGCAGAAGTAGGCGTCGCAGACCGTGTAGTGGTCGGCGAGCGCGTAGTGGAACGGGATGTCGCCCCGGTCCAGGTGGCCGAGGGTGCGGTTGTTGCCGACGCCGGTGACCCAGTTGTCCATCCGGCCCCGGTTCCACGCGGCGTGCTGCGAGGTCCAGCTGTGCGGCAGGTCGCCGGTGCACTGCGCCAGGGTCGCGCCGTCCACCCCGCCCGCCGGCGGGGTGGAGGACAGCTTCCACGGGTACCGGCGACCGCCCCAGTCGGGTTGGTTGAACGTGCCCCAGCCGCCCGGGATGTTCCCGGCCGCTCGGTCCCCGAAGCCGCGGACCCCCTTCAGCCTGCCGAAGTAGTGGTCGAAACTGCGGTTCTCCTGCATCAGGATCACCACGTGCCGCACGTCGGTGATGGTGCCGGTCGCGGCGGCCGCGGCCGCCGTCGTCGGTGTGATCGCGGGCAGGGTCGCCCCCGCCACGAGTCCGGCGCCGATGCCCACGAAACCTCTTCGGCTGATGGGTGTCACTGGCTGCTCGCCTCCCACTCGGGTGCCCCTCCGGCACGTCGCCCGCAAGAGTGGCGGCACCCGACCCAAAGGTCCACAGCCGTGCAGTAATCAATCGGTGAACATCCGGTCGACCGGTTTCAGTCGGTGAGACGGACCAGCATCTTGCCCAGGTTCTCCCCCCGGAGCATGCCCAGGAAGGCGTCGACGGTGTGCTCGAACCCCTGGACAACGGTGGTGTCGGTGCCCACGGCGCCGCTGCGCAGGTGCGGTACGAGGAACTCCTCCAGCTCCTCCTGGAGATTGGTGTGGTGGCGAACCAATACCCCTTCCACGCGGAGCGACTTGTGGACCACCTCGAAGAGGTTGCGGGGCGCGGCGGGGGCGCGGTCGGCGTTGTACGTCGAGATGGCGCCGACCCAGGCGATGCGCCCGAACTCGCGCAGGGAGTCGATCGCGCCCTCCAGGTGGTCCCCGCCGACGTTGTCCACGTAGACGTCGATGCCGTCCGGCGCGGCCTGCGCCAACTGCTCGCCCACCGGCCCGTCGTGGTAGTCGAAGGCGGCGTCGAAGCCGAGCGCCCCGGTGAGCCGGCGCACCTTCTCCGCCGAACCGGCGCTGCCGATGATCCGGCGGGCTCCGAGCAGGCGGGCGATGTGCCCGGTCGCCGTGCCGACGCCGCCGGCCGCGGCGGAGACGAAGAGGTCCTCGCCCTCGCGCAGGGCGGCGGTGCGGGTGAGGGCGGCGTACGCGGTCAGGCCCGTCCCGCCCAGGATGGACAGGTACGCCTCCAGGGGGACGCCCTCGTGCGCGGGCAGCGGGCGGGTCCCGTCCACGCCCCGGGTCACCAGGGCATGCGTGCGCCAGCCGGAGCGGTGGAAGACGAGGTCGCCCTCGGCCAGCCCCGGGTCGCGGGAGGCCAGCACCCGGCCGACCGAGCGGCCCTCCAACGGGGCGTGCAGGTCGAAGCCGCCCTCGCCGCCGTCCATGAGCCCCCGGTGGTAGGGGTCGACGGACAGCAGCAGGTTCTCCACCAGGGCGGTGCCCGGGGCGGGCTCGGGGACGGGGAAGGAGACGCGGGCGAACCCGTCGGGGGTGGGGAAACCGGAGGGCCGGGCGGTCAGGTGGACGGCGTGAGCGGTGCGCGTGGTCATGGCGACGACCGTAGGAAGGAATCCGAAGGCCGGGCAGGGGGTTGCGTTCATGGAAGCCGCCCGACCATGAACGCGGCTCATACATCGAGGTGGGAACCCCCGTGACCGAGCTCGCCCCCCAGGAACTTCGGGTCCTGGTCGCCGTCGCCGAGACCGGCTCCTTCTCCGCGGCGGCCCGCGTCCTCGACGTCGGCCAGTCGGCCGTGTCGCACTCCGTGCGCGGCAGCGAGGTCAAGGTGGGGGCGGTGCTCTTCGAGCGCGGGCGCGGCGGCGCCCGTCCCACCCCCGCCGGCCTGCGGGTCGTCGCCCTGGGCCGGCGCATCCTGCGGCTCTACGAGGTACTGGGCGCCGAGGCGCGCGCCGCGGGCCGGGCCGCCCCCGGCCGGGAGGAGCCGGCCGGGGTGCTGCGCGTGGCGGCCTTCCGCAGCGCGGCCCTGCACCTGTTGCCGCCCGCGCTGGAGCGGCTGACGGCCCGCCACCCCGGGATCCGCCCGGAGGTGCGCGTGGTGCGCGAGATCGGGGCCGGTACGGCGGGGGAGGTGGCCGAGGGGCGCGCGGACCTCGGCATCGCCACCCTGGGCGCCGCCGACGGCGTACCGCCCGGCCTGTTGTCCGGGGAGCTGACGGTGGAGGCGTACTCCCTGGTGCACCCGGCCGGACACCCCGAGCCGAAGGGGTTGCCGCTGTTGGACTGGGACGAGAACTGCGGCTCCTACACCCGGGCGTGGTGGCGGGCCCAGGACTGGATCCCCCGGGCGACGGTGAAGGCGGAGGACGACGCGATGGTGCTGACCATGGTCGGCCGGGGCCTGGGCATGGCGATCATGCCCGCGCTGTCGCTGCGCGAGGCCACGGACGCCGTGGAGATCGCCTCGCTGGGCCCGGACGGGCCGGTGCGACGCGTGGGATACGTCACCACACCGGAATTGGCCTCCAGTCTGGCTGTTAGGGCTCTGATCAGGGAACTCAGGGCTGAGAAGGCCTGAAATCGGAACGTTGCGGGGGCCCTTCCGGGCGGTTTTGCGTCTCAGATACTAGGAAGTCCGAGTAATTGCGGAGACATACAGCCGGACCTGCCCTAGCTTTGTAGGAGCCGAACGTCTCGCCGATCCGGCGAATGGCGGTCGAGAGCGCGTGCCCCGTGCAGGCAACCCCTGCGGCCGCAGCTCCCCGCCTCTTCCGGCGCCTTGAAGGAACCCCTCATCCGTGGCCCCGCCACGCCGTGATCTCAAGGAGTCGACCACCATGACCCCCACCTCCGCCGCTTCCCGCCGCGTCCGCCACGTCTCCCCGGCCGACGAGGACCGCAAGAACGCCGCCGCCGCCCTCCAGCGCGCCCTGGACCGCCGCGACAACGGCGGCTCGACCGGCCACTGACCGCCCCGGCCCGCCCCGAGGCCCCACCCGGCCCCGGCGCCGGCCCCGCGGCCGGTCGCCGCGCGTCCCACCACCCGCACCACGCCGGCCCCGACATGTCGCGCCCACCGGTCGCGCCGCACGCGCGTCCATATGGTGGACGCGATATGTCTGAGGGCTGGGACACGGAGTACGGTTCCGTCATGTCGACCAGCATCAATCTCGCAGTGATCCCCGGTGATGGCATCGGCCAGGAAGTCGTGGCTCAGGGCCTCAAGGTCCTTACCGCGGTCCTGCCCCAGGATGTGAAGCTGGAGACCAAGGAATACGACCTCGGCGCCCGGCGGTGGCACCGCACCGGTGAGACCCTCCCGGACACCGAACTCGAAGCCCTCAGGCACCACGACGCGATCCTCCTCGGCGCCATCGGCGACCCGTCGGTCCCGTCCGGCGTGCTGGAGCGCGGTCTGCTGCTGAAGCTCCGCTTCGCCTTCGACCACTTCATCAACCTGCGCCCCTCGAAGCTGTTCCCGAACACCGCCACCCCGCTGGCCGGCCGTCCGGAGATCGACTTCGTCGTGGTCCGCGAGGGCACCGAAGGTCCGTACACCGGCAACGGCGGCAGCCTGCGCACCGGCACCCCCGCCGAGGTGGCCACCGAGGTCAGCGTCAACACCGCGTACGGCGTGGAGCGCGTGGTGCGGGACGCGTACGAGCGGGCCAACGCCCGCCCGCGCAAGAAGCTGACGCTGGTCCACAAGAACAACGTCCTCGTCTACGCGGGCCACCTGTGGAAGAACACCTTCGACGCGGTCGGCCGCGAGTACCCCGAGGTCACCACCGACTACCTGCACGTCGACGCCGCGACGATCTTCTTCGTCACCCAGCCCGAGCGCTTCGACGTCATCGTCACGGACAACCTCTTCGGTGACATCCTCACCGACCTGGCCGCCGCCGTGACCGGCGGGATCGGCCTCGCCGCCTCCGGGAACATCAACCCGACCGGCGCCTTCCCGTCGATGTTCGAGCCCGTCCACGGCTCGGCCCCGGACATCGCCGGCACCGGCAAGGCCGACCCGACCGCGACGATCCTCTCCGTCGCCCTCCTGCTGCGCCACCTCGGCTACGAGGACCAGGCCGCCCGCATCGAGGACGCGGTCTCGGCCGACCTGGCCGAGCGCGACGGGACCTTCCGCTCCACCGACGCGATCGGCGACGCCCTCGCCGCGCGAGTAGCCGGCTGACCCGGCAGCGCCACCTCGACAGGAAGCCGCCAGGTCACAAAGGGACCTGGCGGCTTCACCTGTGCGGCCCCGGGTGCCACCATCTCCCCTGGACCGTACACACCCCGTTTCACCGAAGGCTGCCCGCGGGCGATAATCGAACGCGAGGCCGCGGAATACGGGCAAGCTCGGACGTCGTAGTACGCCGTGAGCGCGGTCCGCCCTACCCAACGGTGAAGGACAAGCACTCATGACGACGCCCACGATCGAGCTGAAGCCCTCCTCGAACCCCCTGTCGGACGCGGAGCGCAACGCGATCCTGGCCAGCCCCGGATTCGGCCGCCACTTCACCGATCACATGGTGACGATCAAGTGGACCGAGGGTCGCGGTTGGCACGACGCGGAGCTGGTCCCGTACGCCCCGCTGTCGATCGACCCGGCGAACATGACCCTGCACTACGCGCAGACGATCTTCGAGGGCCTCAAGGCGTACAAGCAGCCCGACGGCACCGTCGCCACCTTCCGCCCCCGGGCGAACGCCGAGCGCTTCCAGGCCTCCGCCCGCCGCATGGCGATGCCCGAGCTGCCGACCGAGCTGTTCATCGAGGCCTGCGACGCGCTCATCAAGCAGGACCGCGCCTGGGTGCCGGACTCCGGTGAGGCCTCGCTGTACCTGCGTCCCTTCATGTTCGCCTCCGAGGTCGGCCTGGGCGTCCGCCCGGCCAACGAGTTCCTCTTCATGGTGATCGCCTCGCCCGCCGGCGCCTACTTCCCCGGCGGCGTCAAGCCCGTCTCCGTCTGGCTCTCCGAGGAGTACGTGCGCGCCGTCAAGGGCGGCACCGGCGCCGCCAAGACCGGTGGCAACTACGCCGCCTCCCTCGTCGCCCAGGCGGAGGCCGCCTCGCACGGCTGCGACCAGGTCGTCTGGCTGGACGCCGTCGAGCACCGCTGGATCGAGGAGATGGGCGGCATGAACCTGTACTTCGTGTACGGCGACCGCATCGTCACCCCGGAGCTCACCGGCTCGCTCCTGCCCGGCATCACCCGCGACTCCCTGCTCACCATCGCCCGCGACCTCGGCTACACCGCCGAGGAGGGCCGCATCACCACCGAGGACTGGAAGCGCGACAACGAGAACGGCACCCTGACCGAGGTCTTCGCCTGCGGCACCGCCGCCGTCATCACCCCGGTCGGCTCCGTGAAGTCCGAGCGCGCCAACTGGACCCAGGGCGACGGCGAGCCCGGCGAGGTCACCATGAAGCTCCGCAAGGCGCTCCTCGACCTCCAGACCGGCCACACCGCCGACGCCCACGGCTGGATGCACCCGCTCGGCTGAGCCGCACCCCGAACGACCCGAAGGCCCCCGCTCGACGAGCGGGGGCCTTCGGCGCGTCCGGACCGGGCGTGGGCCGGACCGGGGCGGGCGGAGCGGGGGCGAAGGGGGCGGCGGCGGGCGCGGTCAGCGCTCCTCGTCCGCCCCGTCCTCGCCCTTGCCCTTCTTCCCGCGGTCGTCGGTCGCGGCCGCCTCCAGCAGCCCGTCGCCGAACACGTACGCCAGGCCCGCGATCCCCTTGACGATCTTCCCCGCCACATAAGCGAGCTCTTCCACGACGCCTCCCCGGGTCGTTCACCGCGGCGGCCCCACCGGATGTTCTAGTCGGCCGCCACCGTCACCGTGCCCGTCGGCTCGGCGGCGGGAGCCGCCTTCGGCCGGACCGTCAGCGCGGCGTACACCGCGCCGCCGACCAGCCCCGACAGGATGAAACTGCAGTCCACTCCGTTGGTGAGGGCCAGCAGCGGGCCCTCGTACACCGGTTTCGACACGGCGGCCAGACCCACGGCCGCGCCCGCCGCCCAGGAGGCGGTGGCGCGGACGTTCCAACCCCCGCTGAACCAGTAGACGCCGCCGCGGGCCCCACGGTTGAACACCTGGAGGGCGTCGGGGTCGTAGACCCCCCGGCAGCGGACGTGGCCGATCAGGGTGATCACGGCCCAGGGGGTGCCGATCGAGGTCAGCAGCAGCACGAAGGAGGTCATCGCGGACTGCACGTCCCACTCGAAGGAGCCGAAGAAGACGAAGGCGGTCGCCACGACGGCGGCGATCACGGTGGCCGTGGTGCGGGTGGCCCGGGGGACGATCGCGTCGAGGTCCAGGCCCATGGAGTAGAGCATCAGTCCGGCGTTGCCCACCGAGCCGGCCGCGGCCGCGACCAGCAGCGGGACCAGGTACCAGAACGGCGCGGCCTCGACGAGCGGGCCGGCGTAGTCCAGCCCGGCCCGGGCGGCGAGGGCGGTGTAGGTGCCGAACAGCTGCGGGACCAGCAGGCCGACGAGGAGGCCGAGGGCGGTCGACCACAGGACCTTGCGGGAGCCGTGCCGGCGGGGGGAGATGTAGCGGGTGTAGTCGCCGAGCAGGGTGATGAAGGCGACGGGCCCGCTGAGTCCGGCCGCGACGGCGGCCAGCACCCAGGTCGGCCAGAAGGAGCCGAGGAGGTACGCCGTGTCCGGCGGGGCGGCGGTGGTGAAGTCGGGGGCGTAGGCGAGGACGCCGACGGCCAGCAGGACCACCATGGCGACGGACAGCACCTTGCTCATGCGCAGCAGCAGCCGGTAGCCGAAGACGGCGGCGACGACCGTGAACGCGGCCAGGACGCCGTACATCGCGGCCCGCGTGACACCGGTGTCCGGGAGCCCGGTGAGGCGCGCGAGCGTGCCGACCATCACGTCGCCGCCGATCCACAGGGTCAGCGCGGTGTAGCCGAGGGAGAGCAGCAGACCCACGACCGAGCCGACCAGCCGGCCGCGGACGCCGAACTGCGCGCCGCTGGAGGTGGAGAGGTTGGTGGCGGTCCGCAGGGAGACCAGCGCGAGCGGCGCGGTGAAGGCGATGCCGACGAGGGTGCCGGTCACGACGGCGGTGACCGAGGGCCACAGGCCCAGTCCGAAGGACGGGGGCAGCCAGCCGAAGACGATCACGCCGAGGCAGAGGTTGGAGCCGAGCAGGATCGAGATCAGGTCACGAGGCCCGCTGGTCCGCTCCTCCTCCGGGATGGTGTCGACTCCGCGCTGTTCGATGGGCATGGGGGGACTCCCTTGGCAGGGCGGGGGGTGGGCGCAGGTGTTTGAGCGACACTCAATGTGACTCAGGCCCCGCGGGTAGGTCAATGATTCCCAGCAAGGAAATGAAGAGTTAGAGTGATGCTCTAATCCATCGATTCAAAAGGTGGTGGATCGGCGTGCGCCTGACCCCTCCGGGGCGTGACCGACCGTCGCCGCGCGGCGCGGCGGAACCGGCCAGGGCCCTCGACCGCCCGTACCTCCTGTGAGCCGGCCCGGCTCGCGAGCCCCTAAGGACCCCGCCATGACCGCACAGCCCGAGACCCCCACGACCCCCGCGGCCCGCGGCTTCCGGATGCCCGCCGAGTGGACCCCCCACGAGCGGACCTGGATGGCCTGGCCCAGCCCCAACCCCACCTTCACCGACGAGCGCGAGCTGGCCGAGGCCCGCGAGGCCTGGGGCGCCGTCGCCCGCGCCGTGCGCGCGTACGAGCCCGTGACCCTGGTGGTCTCCCCGGGGGACGCCGAGGGCGCCCGAGCCGTCGTCGGCGAGGACGTCGAGCTGGTCGAGCGGGACCTCGACGACGCCTGGATGCGCGACATCGGCCCCACCTTCGTCACCAACGACGCCGGTGAACTGGCCGCCGTCGACTGGACCTTCAACGGCTGGGGCGCCCAGGAATGGGCCCGCTGGGAGCACGACTCCAAGATCGCCCGGCACGTCTCCGACATCGTCGGCACCCGCACCTACAGCACCCGCCTGGTCAACGAGGGCGGCGCCATCCACGTGGACGGCGAGGGCACCGTCCTGCTGACCGACACCGTCCAGCTCGGCGAGGGCCGCAACCCCGGCTGGACCCGCCAGGAGGTCGAGGCCGAGATCCACGCCCACCTCGGCACCACCAAGGCCATCTGGCTCCCCTACGGCCTCGCCGGCGACTACGGCACCTACGGCACCCAGGGCCACGTCGACATCGTCGCCGCCTTCGCCCGCCCCGGCGTGGTCCTCGTCCACACCCAGCCCGACCCGGCCCACCCGGACCACGAGCGCTGCAAGACCATCGCCGCCATCCTGCGCGCCTCCACCGACGCGCGGGGCAGGCAGTTGGAGGTCGTCGAGGTGCCCGCGCCCACCGTCCTGGAGGAGGACGGCGAATGGGTGGACTACTCGTACATCAACCACTACCTCTGCAACGGCGGCGTGGTGCTCTGCGCCTTCGACGACCCGCGCGACGAGGAGGCCGCCGAGATCTTCCGGGGCCTGTTCCCCGAGCGGACCGTGACCCTCGTCGACGCACGTACGATTTTCGCCGGGGGTGGCGGCATCCACTGCATCACCCAGCAGCAGCCGAGGGTCTGAGACCGGACCCGGCGGACCACGTGAGGGAGTGACCATGGTGGCGGGCGGAGTACCGGTACGGGCGGCGCGCAAGAACGCGCCCCCGCGCGAGGACGTACTCGTCGCCGCCATGGCCATGATCGCCGAGCGGGGCCTGGACGGCCTGACCATGGCCGGCCTGGGCCGCGAGGTCGGCATGAGCAGCGGCCACCTCCTCTACTACTTCGGCAGCAAGGACGAGCTCCTGCTGCGGACCCTGGAGTGGAGCGAGTCCGCCCTCGGCGACCGCCGCCGCGCCCTGCTGGCCCGGCCGGGCCCCGCTCGCGAGCGCGTCCGCGCGTACGTCGACCTCTACGTGCCCGACGGTCCCCGGGACCCCCACTGGACCCTGTGGCTGGAGGTCTGGAACCGCTCCCAGAACGCGGGACCCGAGGAACGCGAACGCCAGGCGGCCATCGAGGGGGCCTGGCACCGCGACCTCGTCGCCCTGATCGCCGAGGGGATCTCGCGCGGCGAGTTCCGCCCCGTGGACCCCGACCGCTTCGCCGCCCGCGTCCGCGCGCTGCTCGACGGCTTCAGCATCCAGCTCGCCGTCGGCCTGCCCGGCACGGGGCGCGCGGACATCCTGGACCACGTGGGCGAGTTCCTCGCCGACACTCTGGTCGCCTAGCCGGCACCCACTCGTGTCCACGGGAGAGCGCCCCGGTGACCGCATGCTGAGATTCGCGTCCACGGTCGGCGGGGCGTGTGAAAGACTGCGCGCGTGTCTGCTCGGCTCATGATTATGGACAGCAGCGCGCCGGTCCTCAGTGACCGCTGAACCGTGGAAGACCTTCGCGGAAGCGGCCACCGTGCCCCAGACCCGCGCGCAGACCTCTCGCACCCGCGAGGGGTCTTTTCGTTTCCCGGCTCGAAATCATGCCGGGGCCGGTGGCGCGCGATGATGGGGGCAGTGGGATCCCCGGTCTCCGGAACCACTCATCCGACAGGAGTCAGATCAGCATGACGACGACAGAGGCGACTGAGCCGACAGCGGCACTCGACGACGGCTTCCACGTCTTCGACACCACCCTGCGCGACGGCGCCCAGCGTGAGGGCATCAACCTCACGGTCGCGGACAAGCTGACCATCGCGCGGCACCTGGACGACTTCGGAGTCGGCTTCATCGAGGGCGGTTGGCCCGGCGCCAACCCCCGCGACACCGAGTTCTTCGCCCGCGCCCGCGCCGAGATCGACTTCAAGAACGCGCGCCTCGTCGCCTTCGGCGCCACCCGCCGCGCGGGCGGCTCCGCGGCCGAGGACCCCCAGGTCCGCGCCCTGCTGGAATCCGGCGCCCCCGTCATCACCCTGGTGGCCAAGTCCCACGACCGCCACGTCGAACTCGCGCTGCGCACCACCCTCGAAGAGAACCTGGAGATGGTCCGCGACACCGTCTCCCACCTCGTCGCGCAGGGCCGCCGCGTCTTCGTCGACTGCGAGCACTTCTTCGACGGCTACCGCGCCAACCCGGAGTACGCCAAGTCCGTCGTCCGCGTCGCGCACGAGGCCGGCGCCGACGTCGTCATCCTGTGCGACACCAACGGCGGCATGCTGCCCGCGCAGGTCACCGCCGTCGTCTCCACCGTGCTGGCCGACACCGGGGCCCGACTCGGCATCCACGCCCAGGACGACACCGGCTGCGCCGTCGCCAACACCCTGGCCGCCGTCGACGCGGGCGCCACCCACGTCCAGTGCACCGCCAACGGCTACGGCGAGCGCGTCGGCAACGCCAACCTCTTCCCGGTCGTCGCCGCGCTGGAGATCAAGTACGGCCGCAAGGTGCTCCCGGACGGCGCCCTCGCCGAGATGACCCGGATCTCCCACGCCATCGCCGAGGTCGTCAACCTCACCCCCTCCACGCACCAGCCCTACGTCGGAGTCTCCGCCTTCGCGCACAAGGCGGGCCTGCACGCCTCGGCCATCAAGGTCGACCCGGACCTCTACCAGCACATCGACCCCGAGCGCGTCGGCAACACCATGCGCATGCTGGTCTCCGACATGGCCGGCCGCGCCTCCATCGAGCTCAAGGGCAAGGAGCTGGGCGTCGACCTCGGCGGGGACCGGGCCCTGATCGCCCGCGTCGTCGAGCGGGTCAAGGAACGCGAGCTGGCCGGCTACACGTACGAGGCCGCCGACGCCTCCTTCGAGCTGCTGCTGCGCGCCGAGGTCGAGGGCCGGGCGCGCAGGTACTTCCGTACCGAGTCCTGGCGGGCCATCGTCGAGGACCGCCCCGACGGCACCCACGCCAACGAGGCCACGGTCAAGCTGTGGGCCAAGGGCGAGCGGATCGTCGCCACGGCGGAGGGCAACGGCCCGGTCAACGCCCTCGACCGCGCGCTGCGGGTGGCCCTCGAACGCTTCTACCCCCAGCTGGCCAAGTTCGAGCTGGTGGACTACAAGGTCCGCATCCTGGAGGGCAAGCACGGCACGGAGTCCACGACCCGGGTGCTGATCTCCACGACGGACGGCACCGACGAGTGGAACACGGTCGGCGTGGCCCCGAACGTCATCGCGGCCTCCTGGCAGGCCCTGGAGGACGCCTTCACCTTCGGGCTCCTGCGCGCGGGCGTGGAGCCGGCCGAGTAGCGGGCCGCGTCGCGGGCCCCGGCGGCTTTATGTCCGACTCACACGGGAAAAGGGCGGTTCGGGTAGCGTCGTAGGCATGAGGACCAGGCTGATATCCACCCGCTTCCGCTCGCTGTCGGCCGGTCTGCTGCTGGCCGTCTCCGCGTCGATGTCGGTGACCGCGTTCGCGGCCGCCCCGCGGGCGGTGGCCGCCGCGCCGGCCGAGACCGGGGTCGCCGCCGTGGGGGAGGCCCTCAAGAAGGGTCCCGTCTACGTCGACCCCGCGGCGCGGGACCAACTGTCGCCGGAGCGGGCCGAGGCACTGGCCGAGAAGATCAAGGACGCCGGGAAGCCGGTCTTCGTCGCGGTGCTGCCCACCGGAGCGCAGTTCCCCCCGAAGGAGGTGCTCGGCGCCGTCCGCGCCCAGACCGGGATCACCGGCCTGTACGCGATCCGGCTCGGCGACGGCTTCTCGGCCGGCGCCGACCCGACCGTCATGCCGACGAACGCCGTGCGCAACCTCGCGGACGCCGTGAAGGTGGGCTCGCCCGACGCCGGCACCCAGCTCGACAACTTCGTCGACCAGGCCCTGAGCCAGGCCAAGGGATCGGCGCCCGCCTCCTGGGGCGGCGCCGCCTCGGACCAGGGCTCCTCCGCCGGCGCGCTGATCGGCCTCGGCGCGGTGGCGCTGATCGGCGGCGGGGGCGCGTACGCGCTGGTGCGCAGGGGACGCAGGAAGAAGGAGGAGGCCCGCCGCGAGGCGGTCGCCAAGCTCTCCGTCGTCGTCGACGAGGACATCACGGCCTTCGGCGAGGAGCTGGAGCGCCTGGACTTCCACCCCGGTGAGCCCGGCGCCGACGACGCGATGCGCGAGGACTACGCACAGGGCCTCGACTCGTACGAGAAGGCCAAGCAGATCATGGGCTCCGTGCGGTACCCCCATGAGGTCCGGGGCGTCACCCAGGCGCTGGAGGACGGGCGCTTCGCCCTGGCCCGGCTGGACGCGCGTCGGCAGGGGCGGCCGCTGCCGGAGCGCCGTTCGCCCTGCTTCTTCGACCCCCGCCACGGGCCGAGCACCGAGGACGCGACCTGGGCCCCGCCGGCGGGTGCGGCCCGTACCGTCCCGGTCTGCGCGGCGGACGCCGTACGGCTGCGCGAGGGACTGGAGCCCGAGGTCCGTACGGTCGACACCGAACACGGTCGGCGCCCCTACTACGACGCCGGCCCGGCGTACGGTCCCTGGGCCGGCGGGTACTTCGGCGGCGGCATCCTCCCGGGGCTGCTGATGGGCACGATGCTCGGATCGATGATGTCCACCCCGGCCTACGCCTCCGACTTCGGGGCCGGAGCGATGGACGGGGGAGGCTTCGAGGGGGGAGAGGTCTCCGGGGCCGACTTCGACCCGTCGGCCTTCGGCGGCGGGGACTTCGGCGGGGGAGGCGGTTTCGACGGGGGAGGCGGCTTCGACGGCGGGGGCGGCTGGTGACCGCCCCCGGACTCCCGGTCGGTTCCGCTCGACGGGGCCCGCGCGCCGGCGGGCCCGCGGTCAGGCCTGCTTGATCGCCGAGATGTCGAAGGTCAGCTTCACCTTGTCGCCGACCATCACGCCGCCGGCCTCCAGGGCGGCGTTCCAGGTCAGGCCCCAGTCGGAGCGCAGGATGGTGGCGGAGCCCTCGAAGCCGACGCGCTCGTTGCCGTAGGGGTCGGTCGCGGAGCCGCCGAACTCCAGGTCGATGGAGAGCGGGCGGGTGACGTCCTTGATGGTCAGGTCGCCGGCGATGCGGTAGGTTTCGCCGCCGACGTGGGCCGCCGAGGTGGACCGGAAGGTCATCCGGGGGAAGGCCTCCGCGTCGAAGAAGTCGCCGCCGCGCAGGTGGGCGTCGCGGTCGGCGATGCCGGTGGAGATCGAGGCGATCGTGACGTCGATGGCGGCGGTCGAGCGCGAGGGGTCGCTCCCGTCGAGGTGGAGGGTGCCCTCGTGCTCGGTGAAGGCGCCGCGGACGTTGGTCACCATCGCGTGGCGCACGGTGAAGCCTATGCTGCTGTGGCTCGCGTCGATCACGTAGTCGCCGGTGAGCGCGGCGAGCGCCGGGTCCACTTCGAGGGTGGCGACGGTGGCCGTGGTCGCGGTGTCCTGGTGACGGCGGGTGAACAGACCCATGACTTCCTCCTGGAGAAGAACCTGCTGCGAAGTGGTTGAAGGTTGAACAAGAATGACGGTAGACCCATTCCGTTCAATTTTCAACTTCCTTGGATCGTGTCGCAGGGTTTTGTAGGACTCGCACAAAGCCCCGTCGCCCCGACTGGGGGAGTCCGTACATCCCCCGGCGGTTCTGTCCGGGCCACACAGCGGAACGCGCCCGAGACTGTGTAGAACCAACGGAGGGTTTTGATGGCGCGACTTCGTAAGGTCGGTACATGACCGTTGTGGACCAGACCTCGAGCGAGCCGACGGACGCCCGCGGGCGCGTGGCCGAGCTGCACTCCCTCCGCGAGGACGCCCGGCGCGGCCCGAGCGACCGCGCCACCGAGGCGCAGCACGCCAAGGGCAAGCTGACCGCGCGTGAGCGCATCGCGCTCCTCCTCGACGAAGGTTCCTTCAAGGAGGTCGAGCAGCTGCGCCGGCACCGGGCCACCGGTTTCGGTCTGGAGGCGAAGAAGCCCTACACCGATGGTGTCATCACCGGCTGGGGCACCGTCGAGGGCCGCACGGTCTTCGTCTACGCGCACGACTTCCGCATCTTCGGCGGTGCGCTGGGCGAGGCCCACGCCACGAAGATCCACAAGATCATGGACATGGCCATCGCGGCCGGTGCCCCTCTGGTCTCCCTCAACGACGGTGCGGGCGCCCGCATCCAGGAGGGCGTCTCCGCCCTCGCCGGCTACGGCGGCATCTTCCAGCGCAACACCAAGGCCTCGGGCGTCATCCCGCAGATCTCGGTCATGCTCGGCCCCTGCGCCGGCGGCGCCGCGTACTCGCCGGCCCTGACCGACTTCGTGTTCATGGTCCGCGACACCTCGCAGATGTTCATCACCGGCCCGGACGTGGTCCGCGCGGTGACCGGCGAGGAGATCACCCAGAACGGCCTCGGCGGCGCGGACGTCCACGCCGAGACCTCCGGCGTCGCGCACTTCGCGTACGACGACGAGGAGACCTGCATCTCCGAGGTTCGCTACCTCATCACGATGCTCCCCTCCAACAACCGCGAGAACCCGCCGGTCCACGAGAGCGACGACCCCAAGGACCGCCGCTCCGACGTGCTGCTGGACCTGGTCCCGGCCGACGGCAACCGCCCCTACGACATGCTCAAGGTCATCGAGGAACTCGTCGACGACGGCGACGTCCTGGAGATCCACGAGCGCTGGGCCCGCAACATCATCTGCGCCCTGGCCCGCATGGACGGCCAGGTCATCGGCATCGTCGCCAACCAGCCCGGCCACCTCGCCGGCGTCCTGGACATCCACGCCTCCGAGAAGGCCGCGCGCTTCGTCCAGATGTGCGACGCCTTCAACATCCCGATCGTCACCCTCCTCGACGTCCCCGGCTTCCTGCCCGGCGTCGACCAGGAGCACGGCGGCATCATCCGCCACGGCGCCAAGCTGCTGTACGCGTACTGCAACGCCACCGTCCCGCGGATCTCGCTGATCCTGCGCAAGGCCTACGGCGGCGCCTACATCGTCATGGACTCCCAGTCCATCGGCGCCGACCTCACCTACGCCTGGCCCACCAACGAGATCGCCGTGATGGGCGCCGAGGGCGCGGCCAACGTCATCTTCCGCAAGCAGATCGCGGACGCCGAGGACCCCGAGGCGATGCGCGCCCGCATGGTCAAGGAATACAAGGCCGAGCTGATGCACCCGTACTACGCGGCCGAACGCGGCCTCGTGGACGACGTCATCGACCCCGCCGAGACGCGCGAGACGCTCATCAGCGCCCTCGCGATGCTCCGCACCAAGCACGCCGATCTGCCGTCTCGCAAGCACGGCAACCCGCCGCAGTAACGACCGAAGGAGACCTGCCAACGATGAGCACCGACACCCTGCTGAAGGTCGAGAAGGGCAACGCCGCGCCCGAGGAGCTGGCCGCGATCACCGCGATCCTGCTCGCCCGCGCCGCCGCCACCCCCGAGGCCGCCGCCAGCCCCCGCTCCACCGCCGGCTGGCGCCGTCTGGAGCGCAGCCGCGGCTTCCAGGCCCCCCACAGCTGGCAGGGCTGACCCGCCCCACCCCCGCACCACCTCCCACGGCCGCTCGGCCGATCCGGACCTCGACGCCCCGTGCGTCGGGGAACGGGTCCACCGGGCGGCCGTGGGCGTTCCCGCTCCCGGAGCGGGAGCGCCGGAGCGCCGGAACCCCACGACGGGGTGACCCCGGAACGACGGAACGCCGGGAACCCTTACGGGTTCCCGGCGTTCCGGGTTGGAGAGGGGGAGCGGTCCGCTACCGCAGGCGCGCCATCAGGGCGTGCTCGACGAGCGTGATGAGGGCGCTCTTGGCGTCCGCGCGGTGGCGGGCGTCGGTGGTGATGATGGGGGCGTCCGGGCCGATCTGCAGGGCCTCGCGGACCTCCTCCGGCGTGTACGGCTGGTGGCCGTCGAAGCCGTTGAGGGCGATCACGAACGGCAGGCCGCTGTTCTCGAAGTAGTCGACCGCCGGGAAGCAGTCGGCGAGGCGGCGCGTGTCGACGAGGACCACGGCGCCGATGGCGCCGCGTACGAGGTCGTCCCACATGAACCAGAAGCGGTCCTGTCCGGGGGTACCGAAGAGGTACAGGATCAGGTCCTGGTCCAGGGTGATGCGGCCGAAGTCCATGGCGACCGTGGTGGTCGTCTTGTCACCGGTGTGGGTGAGGTCGTCGATCCCCGCGGAGGCGCTGGTCATGACGGCTTCGGTGCGCAGCGGGTTGATCTCGGAGACCGCGCCGACGAACGTGGTCTTGCCCACGCCGAAGCCGCCCGCCACCACGATCTTCGCGGAGGTGGTGGAGCGGGGAGCCGCTCCGCCGTTAGAGCTTGCGAAGTCCACTGAGCACCCTTTCGAGCAGTGTCACGTCTGGCTGGCCGCCGGCAGACTCGTCGCCGCCGGGCTGGTGAATGGCGACAAGGCCCGCCTCCGCCAGGTCGGCGACGAGGATGCGGGCGACACCAAGAGGAATGGAGAGGAGTGCCGAGATCTCCGCGACGGATTTGATCTCTTGGCACAGGCGGCAGATGCGCTGGTGCTCGGGCAACTGCCCTTGCAACCGCGCGGGATCGGCCGTGGTACTGACCAGCGCCTCGATGGCGAGCTGGTAGCGCGGCCGGGTACGGCCGCCGGTCATCGCGTACGGACGCACCAGCGGGTTGTGCGCCTTCGGGGCCTGCGGCTGCGAGGGGCGCGCGGGTCGGTAGGGCTGCTGGGGCTGCTGGGGTCGGCCGTACGACTGCTGCTGGTACGGGTCGTGCTCCGGCACGGGCCGGCTGGGAGTGGAGGGAAAGTTGAAGCGGTTCTGGTCGTGCCCACCCTGCGGCTGCTGGCCGCCATAAGGATGTCCTCCGGGTGTTGTCACGTTTCCTCCTCCGACTCCAAGAACGCAGTACTCCCTGTGGAACCGCGCCACCGCACCTTACGGTGCGATGACGCGAAACACACTGCCTGTCTGCTAGTTGAGAAGACTTCCCTGCAGTTCCGCGCGCAGATCCGGAGTCAGGACACTGCCGGCGCGATCCACGAGAAGGGCCATCTCATAGCCCACGAGACCGATGTCGCACTCGGGGTGCGCGAGCACCGCGAGGGAGGATCCATCGGACACCGACATGAGGAAGAGGAACCCTCGGTCCATCTCGACGACGGTCTGGTTGACGGCGCCACCCTCGAAGATGCGGGAGGCTCCGGCGGTGAGCGACGTCAAACCGGAGGCCACGGCCGCCAGCTGGTCGGCGCGGTCGCGCGGGAATCCGTCGGACATCGCCAGAAGAAGGCCGTCGGCGGAGACCACCACGGTGTGGGACACCCCGGGGGTGTTGTCCACGAAGTTGGTGATCAACCAGTTCAGGTTCTGTGCCGCCTGGCTCATCGGGCTCACACTAACGCTCCTGGTCATAGCTGTTACTTGACTGCTCGGAACCCGCGCTGCGTCCCTGCTGGACACCGCGTCGCAGGTTGCTCAACCTGCCACGGACGTCCTCCGGGGCGCGGGAGACCTGGGGGCCGCCCTGCGGGGTCGTCTCCGCAGCACCCTCGACCAGGTTGGCCTTGGGTACCCGCCGAGGGAGACCGGACGGGGTGACCCCGCCCGCCTTCGGCTCACGGAGCTTGGCGGCTTGCTGCCAGCGCTCGTCGTTGTTGGAGCGCCAGGCGTCGCCGCCTTCCTCGTCCCGCTCCGCGGCGGCGGGCTGCCGGCGCGGCGACCGCTGCTCGAAGAGGGATCCGGGGGACTCCGCTTCCTGCTGTGCCGGCTGCCACTGCTGCTGGCTGCCGCGTCGCGGCAGGCCCGCTCCGGTCATCTGGTGACCGGTGTCGGCAGCGGCGCCCGGACGGTCGAAGCCTACGCGTTCCTGGGCCGGTTCGGGAGCGGACTGCGGTTCCGATTCGGTCTGGTAGTCCTGCTGGTAGGTACCCGAGTACGTGTTCTGCTCGGGCCACCCGGCCTGCGGGGACTGCTCCTCGTAGCCGCTCTCGTACGTCTGAGCGGACTGCTGACCGTCCTGGTAGCCATCTTCCGGATAGGCATAGCCCTGCTCGGGGTACGCCTCGTAGGCCTGGGGCTGCGCCGGAGAATCGTACGCCCCTTCGTAAGAAGGTGCGGACGCCTGTTCGTAGCCCTGGTACGGCTGGTACCCGTGTTCGGGCTGAGGTTCCGGATACTCCTGCGCCTGCGCGGGGTACTCGGCCACCGGGGCCGCGGGCTCCTGCTGGACCTGGGCCTCCAGCGCCGCCCGGCGGTCCTTCTGACCCAGCGAGCGGGCCATGGGGTCGAGCGGGGCGCCGTCGGGCCCCTGGCCGCCGGTGGCGTCCTTGCCGCCCTGGGCGTCGTAGCGGGAGTCGTCGAAGCCGAGCTCGGCGGCGGTGCGCAGCGGGGGCGCCTGCTGGGCCTGCTGCTGCGGGATGATCGAGGAGACCGTGAAGTCGTCGTCCGGGATGCCCTCGCCACCGCCACCGTGGGTGATGGCGTCGGGCAGCATCACCAGCGAGGTGGTGCCCGCGGCCTCGCCCGAGGGGCGCAGCTGGACGCGGATGCTGTGGCGGTCCGCCAGCCGGCCGACCACGAACAGACCCATGCGCTGCGAGATCGCGGCGTCCACGGTCGGCGGGTTGGCCAGCTTGTGGTTGATGTCCGCGAAGTCCTCGGCGGTGAGGCCGATGCCCTTGTCGTGGATCTCGACCATCACGCGGCCGTCGGGCAGACGGGTCGCGTTGACGCGGACCTTGGTCTGGGGGGAGGAGAACGTGGTGGCGTTCTCCAGCAGCTCGGCGAGCAGGTGCACGAGGTCGGTCACGGCCTGGCCGTGGATCTCGGCCTCGGAGACGCCCGCGAGTTCGATGCGCTCGTACTGCTCCACCTCGGAGGAGGCGGCGCGCAGGACGTCGACGAGGGGCACCGGCTGGTCCCAGCGGCGGCCCGGGTTCTCACCCGCGAGGATGAGCAGGTTCTCGCCGTTGCGGCGCATACGGGTGGCCAGGTGGTCCAGGCGGAAGAGGTTCTCCAGCTGGTCCGGGTCGGCCTCGTTGTTCTCCAGGTCGGTGATGAGGGTCAGCTGGCCCTCGATCAGCGACTGGTTGCGCATGGAGAGATTCGTGAAGATCGCGTTGACGTTCCCTCGCAGGAGCGCCTGCTCGGCGGCGAGCCGGACCGCTTCCCTGTGGACCTGGTCGAAGGCGCGGGCGACCTCGCCGATCTCGTCCCGGGAGTTGATCGGGATCGGGGCGACACGGGTGTCGACCTTGCCCGGGTCGGTGCGCGAGAGCTGGTCGACGAGCATCGGCAGACGCTGCTCGGCGACGTCGAAGGCGGAGGAGCGCAGGCGGCGCATCGAGCGGCTCATCTGGCGCGCCATCATCCCGGCCAGGATGAAGGCGGTCGACAGGGCCACGACGACGATGGCGCCGGTGATGATGGCGTCGTTGCGGGCCTCGTCGGAGACCTTCACGGCCTCGTTGACGGCCTTGTCGAGGAGGTCCTTCTCGATCTCGGCGTAACCGTCGAACTTGGCGGTGGCCGCGGCCTGCCAGGCCTGAGGGGTGGTGCCGTTCAGGGCGAGCTTGGTGTTCTTCTCGCCGCCGGCTATCGCCTCGGTCATGCCGGTGAGGGCGGAGCCGTTGACGACGGGCGGGGCCTTGAACGGCGTACCGGCCTGCTCGGAGGCCTGCTTGGCCTGGGCGAGCTTGGCGGCGCCCTCCTGGGACTTCTTGCCCATGACCTCCTTCAGCCGGTTGACGTCCTCGTCGGTGCCGGCGGCGACGTACTCGCCGATGGCTATCTCTTCGAGGTAGGCGTAGGAGGAGAAGGCGACGAGCTGGGCCTTGCGGGTGTCCTCGTTCTCGCTCGGGCGCACCAGCAGGTGCGTACCGACCGAGCGCTGGAGGGAGTTCGCGGCCTTGGCCAGCTCGACCGCGTAGACCATGCGGCCGTAGCTGGTGACGTTCCCGGTGCCCAGACCCAGTTCGTTGGAGAACTGCATGAGGTAGTGCTGGACCAGCACGTACCCCTCTTCGGTCGGGATGGGGCCGGCCTGCGCGGGGAGGTTCTTCTTGGGGGTCTCGGGGATGGCGTACGCCGTCTTGCGGACCTGTTCGAGCTTCGGCTCCTCCTGGCGGAAGAGCTCCAGGCGGCGCTCCAGGCCCTGCTTGGCCGGCAGGTCCTTCGCGGCGGTGGCGAACTTGGCCTTGGCGGCGTCGGTGGCGGCGTAGGCCTTGGCGACGGCGTCGTTGTTGCGGTCGCCCTTGAGGAGCGGCTCGGCCGTGAGGTCGCGCTCGTTGAGGAGGGCCTGGCCGTACTCGGCGGCCGCCTGCACGATCCGCGCGGTCTTCTCGGCGTCCTTCGCCTCGTTCCAGGTGTCGACCGAGCCCTTCACCTGGAAGCCGCCCATGACCAGTCCGACGAGGACGGGCACGAGGAGGATGGCGTTCAGACGGGTCGGCACGCGCCAGTTGCGCGGCGAGAGCTTGCTGGTGCTGCCCCCGCCGGTGGACGGTTCCACGGGCACGTCGACGGGCGACGTGGCCCCGCGCGGCGGCGGGGTGAAGTTGCCGCGCGCGGGTTCATCCGCGGGGCTCGAGTTGCTTCGCCTCACTCGACCAACAACCTCTCGGCGGTGCTACTAGCTAGTTCGTTGAATTCCAGCACGGGCAGCGGCCGTGGTCCAAACAGTTGGAACCGGCCATTCCAAGAGCCTTACGCCCCACATAAAACGGACATAAAGAGCGAGCTGCGGCAAAAACGGGGCCAGTTGTGCGCACAGCGGCACCACGTGAACGCGGGCCGTGTCCAACTGGCGGCAATTCTCTGTCGAAACGTTATGAACGACAGGGGCGGGCCGTGTCCGAAGACACAACCCGCCCCGACGAACCGATGGGAGGACGGCTACTTGAGCCGAGCCATCAGGGCGTGCTCGACGAGCGTGATGAGGGCGCTCTTGGCGTCCGCGCGGTGGCGGGCGTCGGTGGTGATGATGGGGGCGTCCGGGCCGATCTGCAGGGCCTCGCGGACCTCCTCCGGCGTGTACGGCTGGTGCCCCTCGAAGCCGTTGAGGGCCACGACGAACGGCAGACCGCTGTTCTCGAAGTAGTCCACGGCGGGGAAGCAGTCGGCCAGCCGGCGCGTGTCGACCAGCACGATGGCGCCGATGGCGCCGCGTACGAGGTCGTCCCACATGAACCAGAAGCGGTCCTGTCCGGGGGTACCGAAGAGGTACAGGATCAGGTCCTGGTCCA
>NZ_JBEZIB010000061.1:0-29219 GCF_040650855.1 Streptomyces sp. NPDC048606
GTCGCCACGAAGACGATCGCGGCCAGTACTTCACGGTCACCGTGCCGACGCCGCCCACCGCCCTGGGGCCGCGACGGTGCCTCCGGCACCACCCGTTGGAACAGCTCCCACAGCTCGTCCGGCACCAGCCGCTCAACGATCCCCACCATGACCGCCAGCCTACCCGCAAAGCCCAAATGAGATGACGTCTTAGGGCGACCGCCGTCCGCCGTCCGCCGCACGCGGGGCCGTCCTCCCCCACGGGGGTGGGGAGGGACGTTCCCGCTCCCGTGGGGGCGGCGGACAGCGGATGCGGGGGCGAACGGCCGATGGAACCATGGGAGGGGACCACGGGAGGGGACCACGAAATGGGCTACGGACCCCCTCGGGGGAAGTGAGCGACCATGATGCGACGCCTCACACGGAAGATCCTGTCGGCCACGGTCGCCACGATCGTGCCGCTCGGCGCCCTCACCGCGCTCTGCGTGACCGCGGCCGGCGCGGCGCAGGGGGCACAGCGGGCGCCGGGGGCCGTGCCCGCCGCCAGTTGCGCGGTGTCCGGGGGGTCACAGGGCCGGATCGGGCTGTCGGGCAGCGGCTTCTACCCCGGTGAGAAGATCTTCGTGCTGTACGCGGGCCCGCAGGGCGAGCGAACCGCCGCCGTCGTCGACGCGCACGAGAACGGCACCTTCGAGGTGGCCGGTCTCCCGAAGGACCACAGCTACAGCCTCCACTCCGTCTACCGGGGCGACTACCGCCGGACGCCGTGCCCGAAGGCCGTCTCGGACGGGGACCCCGCGCTCAGCTGAACCCCGCCGCCGTTCGCCCCGGGAAGCGGCGGCCCTGTGCGGCTGAGCCGGGGCCGCGCCGGTCGCTGCCCGCGCCGCCCCGGTCAGCGTCGCCCGGCGGCCCCCGCGTCCGCGGGGGCCGTGACGGGCGGCGCGGGGGTGTCGGTGGACAGCTCCTCCAGGCGGCGCAGCCGCTCGCGGGTCTCCTCGTCGAGGGGTGCGTAGGTCACCATCCGGGGGCCGCTCGCGGGGCCCAGCCACAGGCTGGTGTGTTCCAGGTGCAGCAGGCCGACGTACGGGTTGCGGATGTACTTCGACCGGGCGCCCGGCCCGACGACCTCGTGGCGGGCCCACACCTCCCGGAACTCGGGCGAGGCCGCCTCCAGCCGGGCCAGGAGGGTCTTCCACGCCGGCTCCGCCAGGTGCTCGGCCATCGCCGCCCGGAACTTGGCCGCCATCGTCCGCAGCGCGCCCGGCAGGTCCACCAGGGCGGCCCGCCAGCCAGGGTCCGTGAAGGCGAGCCACATGATGTTGCGGTCCTCGGGCGGGGTCTGGGCCAGGTCGCCCAGGAGGCGTCCGTACGTGGCGTTGTGCGCCAGGATGTCGTAGCGGCTGTTCTGCACGCAGGCGGGCATCGGACCCAACCGGTCCAGCATCGCCCGGACGCCCGCAGTGATGCTCGGGCACAGCGTGTTCGGGGCCGGGTCCAGGCTCCCGGCCAGCGCGAACAGGTGCGCCCGCTCGCTGCCGTCGAGGAGCAGCGCCCGCGCGACAGCGTCGAGCACCTGCGCCGACACGGTGATGTCGCGCGCCTGTTCCAGCCACGTGTACCAGGTGACTCCGACGCAGGACAGCTGCGCGACCTCCTCGCGGCGCAGGCCCGGCGTGCGTCGGCGCGGACCGCGCACCAGCCCGACCTGCTCGGGGGTGATGCGCTCTCGGCGGCTGCGCAGGAAGTCCGCGAGCTCGTGCCGGCGGACGTCGCTTCCGGGGGCCACAGTGGTCATGGGACCAGCCTGCCGCACCGTCGATCCTGTTGCCAGGTGGTGCCGGTACCCGGATCGGCAGACTCTGGTACCCGTCTGGCGGGGGGGCCCACCGTCGAAGGGTGACCGATACATCCACCGCATCGCCCCGCACCCCCTCCCCCTCGGCGCCCGGCGCCGCCGGCCCGGGGACGCCCCTGGGCACCCTCGGGCTGTTCACCGTGCTGCTGGGGGCCGCGCTGCCCCTGATCGACTTCTTCATCGTGAACGTCGCGCTGCCGTCCATCGAGCGCGACCTCGCCGCCGGCCCGGCCCTGCTGGAACTGGTCGTCGGCGGTTACGGCGTCGCGTACGCCGTCCTGCTCGTGCTCGGGGGGCGCGTCGGCGACACCCTCGGTCGGCGCCGGCTCTTCCTCGTCGGCATGGCCGCCTTCGGCGTCACCTCGCTCGCCTGCGGTCTGGCCCCGACCGCCTGGACCCTCGTCGCCGCCCGCGTGGCACAGGGCGCGGCCTCGGCGCTGATGCTGCCGCAGGTCCTCGCGACCATCCAGGCCACCACCGAGGGGCCGCGTCGCGCCCGTGCCATGAGCCTGTACGGGGCCACCGCGGGCCTGTCCATGGTCGCGGGGCAGATCCTCGGCGGGGTGCTGGTCGCCGCCGACGTCGCCGGGACCGGCTGGCGCGCGGTGTTCCTGGTCAACGTCCCGGTGGTGGTCCTCGGGTTGGTGCTCGGCGTGCGCGCGGTGCCGGAGACCCGGTCGGCCCGCCCGGCCGCCGTGGACGTCCCGGGCACGCTGCTGCTCGCGCTGTCACTGGTCTCGTTGCTGCTGCCGCTGACGGAGGGGCGGGCCGCCGGGTGGCCGGCCTGGACCTGGTTCTCGCTCGCCTGCTTCCCGCTCGCGGCGGTGTCCTTCTACCTCGTCGAGCGGCGGGCTGACCGGCGGGGCCGGACCCCGCTGGTGCCGCCGAGCCTGCTGGGGCTCGTCTCCCTGCGGCGCGGTCTCGCCGTGGTGCTGCCGTTCTCCGTCGGGTTCAGCGGGTTCATGTTCGTCCTGGCCGTCGTCTTCCAGCGGGAGTTGCGGATGGGGCCAGTCGCCGCCGGGCTCGCGCTGGTCCCGATGGCCGTGGCCTTCTTCGGCGCCTCCCTGGCCGGTCCGCGTCTGGTCGGCCGCTACGGTACCCGCGTGGTGAGCGCCGGGGGCGTGCTCCAGGCCGCCGGCATCGCGCTCCTGCTCGTCACGCTGCGGCACGGTCCGCAGCAGCCGGGGCCGGCCGTCCTCGCCCCCGGGGTGGCCCTGGCGGGTCTGGGGCAGGGGCTGCAACTTCCCGTGCTGATGAGGCTGATGCTGTCGGACGTGCCCGCCGAGCGGGCCGGTGTGGGCGGCGGCGTCATGATCACCGCCCAGCAGTCGGCGTTGGCGCTGGGCGTCGCCACCCTCGGCGGCCTGTTCCTCGCCCTGGCCCCGGCGGTGGGGTCGCGCGACGCGGTGAGCGTGACGCTGCTGGCGCAGCTCGCCCTGATCGCGCTGACGGTGCTGCTCAGCCTGCGCCTGCCCCGCATGCGCTGACCGTCGCGCGTCCGGAGCGGCGGCGCGCCCCCGGGGGCGGTGCCCCGGGCGCGCGACGCCGCGAACGGGTCCCGGCGGTCCGGCCGTCCGGGGCGGTGTCGTGAGGTGCGGTCAGCCGGTGGTGTGCCAGGCGGTCGTCAGTCCGTCCAGCCACGCGGGCGGCAGCTCCGCCGCGTCCCATTCCTCCCGCAGCTCCGCCGGTACGGCGGTGAGCCGCTCCAGCACCGCGATGCCGGCGGCGGAGTGGAGCAGCGAGTAGCGGCCGTGCATCGTGATGGCGCTGCCCGGCCCGTAGGTCGCGAACAGCCTTTCCAGACGGGCGTGGTGGGCGGTGGTGAACTCCGTCAGCCGGGTGGCGTACCCGGCCCGTCGGCGCGGGCCCATCGTGGCGAGCACGGCGACGAGCACCTCGCCCGTCACCTCCGGGTCGAGCTCCGAGACGGCCGCGAACGACAGGTACAGGGGGGACAGCGCGACCTGGGCCCGCTCCACCTCGACGCGGCCCACCGGCGGGTGCTCCCCCGCCCGGGAGGCGGGGCCCTCCTCCCCGACGGCCCCGACGAGGGTCCGCTCGGCGATGGCGCCCAGCCGCTCCAGGAGGTCCTCCTCGCCGTCGAGGCGGCCCGCCGCGTACTCCTCGCCCTTGTCCTCCCACCCCGCGCCGCGGTCGCGGTCGCTCAGCTCCTCGTGCGCGAGGGCCAGCACCCCCGCCTCGACGAGCCCGATGAGTTGGCTCGCGTCATCGGCGTGGACGCCCGACCGGGCCAGGAGCTGGAGCAGCGTCGCCCTCGCATTGTCGACACTGACCTCGTCCGGCCACTGCCGTCCCTCCTCGGCGGCGCTCATCGGGCCCTCCTCCTCGCTCGGGTGGTGCGGTGCGTACAACAGAGATCAATCTCCCCTCGACCGGTCAACGCCCGGCAACCGGTTTCCGCTCCCGGTGGCGCGGACCGGGCGGTCGCACCGGTCTCGGCCACCGTGTCCAGGCCTACGGCGGCCATCTTCACACCTCCGACGGACCCCGTGGGGTCGGCCCCCCCGCACACCGCCCCGATGGGCGCGGGCCGGGCGCAGCGGCGGCGGGCCTCGTCCGCGCTTGTCCGCGTGGCGGGGCGGGCGGAGGATGGGAGGGGGGTGGCCCGCCGGACCGCGATCCGAGGTGGTGAGGCTCCGATGCCGGTCGAACACGGCGCCCGACGGCGCGAGACGCGGATCTTCTGTGGGGCGGGCCTGGCCTGCGTGCTGGTGGCCGCGCTCGCGTCCCCGGGACACGCGGCGGTCGGCTACACCGCCCCCAACCTGCTGGGTCTGACCCTGTCCCCACCGGACGCGATCGTGACCTTCCGCGACAACGTGAAGCCGAACAGCGACGGCGAGGGGACGGACGGGGCGGTGGGGGTCACGATCAGCGAACGGGCGAATCCGGCCGTGTCCGTCACGAAGTTCGTGCCGGGCGTGCCCGGTACCGGCAAGGTCGTCACCCGTAGCGTCAGGGTGCCGATCAAGCCGAACACGGCGTACTGCGCCCAGGTGAAGTCCGCCATCCTGGTCGACGGCCGGTACACGGAGCACACGGCGCCGTCCAACACGGTCTGCGCCGGCGGAAGGCCGGGCGAGGGCACGGAATCGGGCACTGCGAGCCTGCCGGACGAGGGCGGCGTCGTCATCACCGACGAGGGCGCCTTCAGCACCGACGTGTCCCTGCGGGGCGTCACCGGGGAGGCCACCGCACCGGTCGGCTCCACCCGCAACTACTGGGTGCGGTACACCAACGAGGGCCGGGTGGCGGCGGAGAACCTGACCCTGGTGGTGCAGACCTCGGGTGCGCTGGGCATCCGCCGGCCACCGGACTCCGGCGCCTTCAACGGCTTCACCTGCGCCGCCCTCGGCGCGAGCGGTGGCGCCACCGCCGGCTACCGGTGCACCGGAGGCTCGCTCAAGGCCGGCCAGAGCGCCGAGATCCCGGTCCTCGCCAAGGTCGCCGGCCCGGGTGCGGGGACCATCCACGTCTCGATCGACTATCCGAACGACCCGATCAAGAGCAACAACTCGACGACGTTCTCCGTACAGGCCCAGTAGGCCCGGTAGATCCGGTAGGCCCGGTAGGCCCGGTAGGCCCGGTAGGCCCGGTAGGCCCGGGCGTCTTCGTTCGGATCACGGTTCGACGCGGTCGCCGAACTCGGCCTCCAGCAGGTCGGTGAAGATGCCGATGGGGTCTTCCCAAGGTCCTGTCGCCCAGTCGGCGTTGACGTTCACCGCGATCAGGCGCGTGCCCTCGCGCGTGCCGTAGACGTACGACCAGGAGCCGAAGAGCGCGCCGCCCATGCCCCACAGGGCGGTGCCGGAGGGCAGGGTCAGGCGGGAGACTCCGAGACCGTAGGCGGCGCCCGGAAGCCAGTCCGCCGTCGGGACCGTGGTGAACATCTCGCGCTGTCGCTCCGGCGGGAGGAGGCGCCCCGCGAGCAGTGCCGCGAGGAACCGGTCGAGGTCGGCGACGGTGGAGATCATCGCGCCCGCCGCCCAGTACGGACTGGTCTCCAGTTCCGTGACGTCGTGGACGGTGGCGTCCGGGTCGGGTGAGAACAGTCTGGTGTAGTGGCTCGCGTGAGGCTCGGGCAGCAGCGGGTCGGCGCCGAGCGGCAGGGAGGTTCCCGTCAGGCCGAGCGGGCGGGCGAGACGGTCGGTGATCTGCTCGGCGAGCGTCCGGCCGGTCACCCGCTCGACGATCATCCCGGCGAGCACGTAGTTGGTGTTGGAGTACGCCCAGCCCGTCCCCGCCGGGAAGTCGGCCGGATGCGACATGGCGATCTCCACGAGTTCGTGGGGCGTGTAGCTTTCCCGCCTGCTCAGTGCCGGCTGGTCGCCGGTGTGGCTGAACACTCCGCTCGTGTGGTTGAGGAGCTGTCGGACGGTGATCGCGCCGCCGTCGTGGCCGTTGCCGGTGACCACGCCCGGCAGCCATCGCTCCACCGTGTCCTCCAGGGCCAGTCGGCCTTCGCCCACCAGTTGCAGGATCACGGTGGCGGTGAAGGTCTTGGTGATGCTGCCGATCCGGAACCGGTCCTCGTGCCCGCGCGGCCGACGGGTCCGGGTGTCGCCGACCCCCGCCGTGGCGAACCACTGCCCGCCGCCGTCACGGACGTGGACGAGGATTCCCGGCACTCCCCCTTCCCCCACCGCCCGGTCGAGCACACGGCGGACGGCGTCGTGGCTCCCTCGGACGACGCGCGCCGCCGACGTGGCTTCCTCCATGTGAACCCCCCGGGTCTCAGGTTTTCGTAATACCTGAAAGCTACGCCGCACACCCCTCGGCGGAACCGGCGCGAGCCCTGGAACCGGCGGGAATCGGGGAGGTTCCCGGATCTTGTAGCGTTGCCGGTGACGGCTAACGCAACGCACCGGCCTCAGTCACGTCGAGCCGGCTCGCGGTACCCGAGCGGGGGGCGGAGATGGGCGGCGGGAGACTCACCGCGAAGGAGCGCGGGGACATCGAGGCGGGACTGGCCGATGACCTGCCGTACGCCGCGATCGCCCGGCGACTGGGGCGGCCGACCTCGACCGTCAGCAGGGAGGTCGCCCGCCACGGCGGCCCGGGCGGCTACCGCGCGGAACACGCCGACCGGGCCAGTTCCTGGCGGCGGCGCAACCGGCCGCCACGGCCGGCGGCACCACCGGCCACCGACGCCGAGGCCGCGCACGGGCGGGACCCCGACGCCGTCCGCGCCTTCACGGACGCCTTCGCGACCCTGATGACCGCGGCCGGACTGCCCCGCACGGCCGCCAGGGTGCTGGCCTGCCTGGTCACCACCCCCTCCGGCGCGCGGACCGCCGCGGAACTCGCCGGGCTGCTGGGGGTCAGCCCCGCCTCGGTGTCCAAGGCCGTGGGATACCTCGAAGGGCTCGACGTCCTCACCCGCGCCCACGAGCCCGGCCGTCGCCGCGCCCGCCACGTCATCGACGACGAGGTCTGGCTCCGCCTCTGGTCGGCGAGCGCCCGGAAGAACGCCGCCTGGGCCGACACCGCCCGAGCGGGCGCCGATCTGTTCGGCCCCGGCACTGCGGCGGGAGCACGACTAGAGGCGATGCGGCGGTTCTTCGCGGGAGTCCACCGGGACATGACCGACCCCTCGGCCGGTACGGCCCTCGACGACGCGATGACCGTGCTCACCGCCCTCCTCCACGCGGCCCGGCCCCTCGCCGGCGGCGAACTCGCCGCCGCACTCGGCTGGCCACCGGCACGCGTCGCCACCGCCGTACGAGCCGCCGAGCACCACCCGGAGGCCTGCGGACCACTCGTCCTTCGGCGCACCCCCTCCGGCGCGCACCTGGTCACGGCCCGGCACGACAGGCTCACTCCGGCCCAGCGCACGGCCCTCGCCCGGCGCTCCGACGATCCGGAAGTGACGGCCTAGCGGGGGGCGGTGTCGTCGGCCGGGAAGGCGGGGCCGTGGCCCGGGACGATGGTGTCGGCGGTGGCCAGGACCCGCAGTCGGGAGTTCAGCAGGACGTCGTGGTCGGGGGCCACCGGGTCGTCGACGGGGCCGTTCGGGCGCCACCAGAGGTCGCCGACGAAGGCGGTGACGCCGTCCTCGGTGCCGACGAGAAGGGTGATGTCCTCGGCGCTGTGGCCGGGGGTGCGGATGAGCTTGAGGGAGGGGGTGAGTTCGTGGCCCTCCGCGTCGCGGTCGGTCCACTGGTCGTCGCGGTAGACGGCCTTGTGGTCGTGGACGCGGGCCCGGCCGAAGAGGCCGACGTTCATGGTGTTGTCGGGGTGGTGGTGGCTGAGGATCACGTCGGTGATGTCGTCGGGTCCCAGTCCCAGTTCGGCCAGGGGGCCCAGGATCCGGTCGCGGCCGGCGACCATGCCCGGGTCGACGATCACGTGGTGCTCGCCGTCGGTGACGTAGGAGACCGTGGCGGCGACTCCGGGTCCGGTGGAGAGGGTGTATCCGGTGGTCAGGATCGTGTACTTGGCGCTGCGGCCGAGCGGTGCGTCTGTCATGCCCTGAAGACTGCCGGCGCGGCCGGGGGCGTACGAGTGGCCGTGATGCCACCGATCGCGGGATTCGTGCCAACCTCGCCGGCGGGGGTCAGGTGCCCGCCGCCAGCACCTCGACGCCCGGCCCGGAGAGGTCCGCCAGGGCCGCCCGGCGGCCCGAGACGGCCAGCAGGAGGGAGAGCGCGGGGCCCGTCACCGCCGGCCCGTCCCCGATCGTCAGGTCGGTATCGGTGCCGGTGCCGGTATCGGTGCCGGTGCCGGTGTCCGTGGCCGTGGCCGTGAGGCGGACCCGCGTGAGCAGCTCCTTGGCCCCGCCGAAGGAGGCGGGGGTGCGCGTCTGGAGCCGCAGCGCCCTGACGACGGCGTCCGGTGGGTAGCGGCGGGTCAGGCCGAGGGGCCTGCGGATGTCCTCCCCGTGGACGATCTCCTCGACGAGGCGGCTGTCGAGGGGCGCCGGGGGCGTCGACGTCCGCCCCGCGACCCGCCGCAGGCGTTCGAGGGTCTCCCCCGGGGTGTTCCCGCGTTCGCGTGCCACGCCGCGCGCGTTCTGCCGGTCGAAGTCGAAGCCGGCCCGGGCCAGCCCGACGACGAAGCCGAGGCGGGTGGTCCGGGCCGTGTCGACCAGGTGCGCGGCGACGTCGTGGACGGTCCACCCCTCGCACAGCGACGGCGTCCTCCACTGCTCTTCGTCGAGGCGGGCCAGGTCTTCGATCAGGGCCGCACGTTCCGCGTGCACCACGCGCCAGACGTCTTCCATCACGGCCTCCCTTCGTCGTGCCCAGTGTCGCCCCCCGCGCCGACGTTCCGGGCGGGCTCGGCATCGGCGTGGCGGACGGGCGGACGCGGCCGGGCCTCTCTGGCATCCTGGCGCCGTGCAGCCTCCCGTGCCCGTGACGCCCGACGCGCCCGCCCGCATAGGCGCCCCGCTCCTGACGCAGGAGTGGCTCGACCTGACCTTCGTCCACTGGGCCGTCGACCCGACCGTCGTGGCCCCGCTCCTGCCGGCCGGCACCGTGCCCGACACCCACGACGGGGTCACCTACGTCGGTCTGGTGGCCTTCCGCATGCACCGGGTCGGGTGGCTGCGCCTGCCCGGCGTGCCCTACCTCGGCTCCTTCCCCGAGACCAACGTGCGCCTGTACTCGGTCGACGCCCACGGGCGGCGCGGCGTCGTGTTCCGCTCGATGGACGCCTCCCGGCTGTTGCCCGTCGTCATGGGGCGCGCCTGTTTCCGGCTGCCGTACGTCTGGTCGCGGATGAGCGTGCGCTCGCACGGCGACACGGTCCGCTACGTGAGTTCCCGCCGCCGGCCCGGCCCGCGCGGGGCCCACAGCCGCATCACCGTGGTCAGGGGCGCGCGGATCGAGGAACCCACCGAGCTGGAGCACTTCCTCACCGCCCGCTGGGGCATGCACAACGCCTTCCTCGGCAGGGCGGCGTACCTCCCCAACGACCATCCGCGCTGGCCCCTGTACCGCGCCGAGCTGCTCACGTGCGAGGAGGACCTGATCGCCGCCGCCGGTCTGCCGGCACCGCAGGGGGCGCCGGTCAGCGTCCTGTACTCGCCCGGTGTCCCGGTCCGCCTGGGGCGCCCCTCGTCCGCGGGGCGCTGAACCGGGGGGGCGGTCCGCTCGAACTCCCGGGCGAAGGGCCCGTTTTCGTGTCGTGGGCCGGGGTACCCGCGTGGGACACGACCACGAACGTGGAGGCGACACTTATGCGCGGCATCGGCGGTTGCATCGCCCTGATCGTGGTGGGGGCCATCCTCACCTTCGCGAGCGACTGGAAGATGGAGAGCGTCAACCTCGACCTGGTCGGTCTCATCATGATGGCGGCCGGCTCCGTCGGCCTCGGGGTGTACGCGAGCGTCCTCAAGCGCCGTCGCACCGCGGGGGTCCTGCCCGTGGTGGACGGCCGCGACCGCGACGGCATCTGAGACGGCCTAGCGTTCCCAGAGCCCGGCCAGGTGGGCGTCGAGCACGTCGTGCGCCGCCCCGGGAGTCAGGTGGCCGATGAGGACGTGCGCGGTGAGTCCGTCGGCGAGGGCGAGCAGGGTGCGGGCCTCACGGCGCGCGTCGAGGGGCGCGCCGTCGGCCCGGCTCTCGCCGGCTTCCACGACGAGGCGGGTGAACGCCTCTTCCAGGGAGGCGTAGTCGGCGCGCAGCGTGGCGGCGAGCGGTTCGCTGACGGCCGCCTGGGCGACGAAGGCGAGCCAGACCCGGGCCTCGGCGCGGTGTTCCTCGCGCAGGAGGGCGACTTCGGTCGCCGCGTGGCCCAGGGCGGTGCCGGCGGAGCGGTCCCGGCCGCCGCCGACGCGGGCCCGGGCGCGTTCGGTGATCCGCTCGCCGATGTGCCCGAGCGCGAAGACGAGCATCTCCTCCTTGGTGCGGAAGCACCGTTGCACGGCGCCCATCGACACCTGTGCGCGGGCGGCGACGTCGCGGAGGGTCACGCCCTCCAGCCCGCGTTCGTCGGCGAGTCGGCAGACGGCCTCGGCGATGAGGCGGCGTCTCCTCTCGTGGTCCACCAGCCTGGGCATGCCCGTCGTCTCCTCCCTCGCGGCGTCGCGCCGCACGGCGCATTTTATCCGATGCGCTCGCATCGATTCCAGCGGTACGGTACCGATGCAAGCGCATCGATACGTGTGTTGCGCGAACGAACGACGAGTGACGAGTGAGGAATCCCGTGCAGGACGCCCTGTGGAAGATGTCGGCCGCCGCCCAGGCCGAGGCCGTACGCGGCGGAGAGGTCTCGGCCGTCGAACTCCTCGACAGCCACCTGGCCCGGATCGGCGAGGTGAACCCGCTGGTCAACGCGGTCACGCAGCTCATGGCCGAGCGCGCCCGCGCGGAGGCGGAGCGCACGGACCGACGGCGGGCCGCCGGCGGGGCGTTGGGGCCGCTCGCGGGCGTGCCCTTCACGGTGAAGGAGTCCACCCCCGTCGAGGGGGTGGCGACCACGTTCGGCACGCCGCGCTTCCGTGACCTGGTGGCGCGGGCCGACGCGCCCCCGGTGGCGCGGCTGCGCGCCGCCGGCGGGATCCCCGTGGGGCACACCAACGTCCCCACCCTGATCCTGGCGGGGATGCACACGCGCAGCGAACTGTTCGGCGACACCCTCAACCCGTGGGACGCGGGCCGGACCCCCGGCGGCTCCAGTGGTGGTGACGCGGTGGCCGTGGCCACGGGCATGGCCCCGCTCGGGCTCGGCAACGATTCCGGCGGGTCGGTTCGGATCCCGGCCCAGTTCTGCGGCGTGGCCGGGCTGAAGCCGACCACCGGCCGCTTCCCCGCCGACCACCGCGTCCTCGGTCCGGACGACCCGGGCCCGGCCTCGCAGATGCTGGTCACGGACGGTCCGTTGGCGCGGAGCGTGGGCGACCTCCGACTGGCGTACGAGGTGCTGGCGGGCACCGATCCGCGAGACCCCCGGGCGGTGCCGGTGCCCCCGTACGGCGAGCCGCTCGGCGGGCGGATCAAGGTCGCGGTCGTGACGGACCCGGGCGGGCACGGCGTCCACCCCTCGGTCCGCGCGGCCGTGGCGGCGGCGGCCGACGCGCTGGGCGACGCCGGGTACGACGTGCGCGAGGTGGCGGACGTACCGCGGCTGGACGAGGCCCTCGACGCCTACGGCCGGATCACCGTGACGGAGTTCGCCCCGTCCTGGCCGGCGGTGCGGGCGCTGCTCGGCAAGGGCGGGGACCGCTACATCGCGATGGCGATGGAGAAGACCCCGCCCGCGACCGCCGCCGAGCTCGTGTCACTGATGGGCACCTGGTTGAACATCCGGCGCTCGTGGGCCGGGTTCCTGGACGAGTACCCGCTGCTGCTCGGTCCGGTGTTCACCGAGCCGCCGGTGGAGCCCGGGCTGGAGTCGCGCGACCGGGCGGGCCGGGACCGGGTGGCGTCGGGCATGCGGCTGTGCACCGTGACGAGTTTCGTGGGCGTCCCCGCCGTGGCGGTGCCGACCGGGCCGGCCGACGGACTCCCCTGCGGGGTGCAGGTGGTCGGGCGGGCCTTCCGGGAGGACCTGTGCCTGGACGCCGCCCAGGCCATCGAGGACCGCCTCGGGGTCCTCACGCCCGTCGACCCGCGCACGGGGACCGCCGGCCGTGGGGCGTGAGGGTCCGCCCCGGGGCCTCGGGCCCCGGGCCGCGGTCAGCCGATGGTCCGCTGCTCGTGGACGTCGCAGTCGGTGTAGACGGGCGGCCGGGTCATCAGCGTCGACAGGTGGCGGGCGAGTTCGCCCGTCTCGGGGGCGTCGCTGTTGGCCACGGCGCTCTCGTGGGAGTCGAACTCGACCACGGCGAGGTAGCGGTTCGGGTTGGCCCGGTCGTTCAGGAGGGTGCGGGCCACGGGGGCGCCGGTGCGGCCCTGGGCGCGGACCCGTTCCTCGTACGCGCGCAGGGCGTCGCGTACCTCGTCGATGCGTTCGGTCTCGAAGTCGATGATCTGGGCGAACCTCATGGTTCCGCTTCCTCCTCGCGCCGGACGGCCCCGCGGGCGGTGACCCGCGGGTGGGGACCCGCGCGGTCAGCAAACACCGCGGCGCTCTTCCCCTTCGGCTCACACGCCGGCGGGAGCGGGGATTCCACGGGTTCGGAGGACCTACGGGGGGGACGAGGAGGCGGACGGAACGGCTGTCACGCGGCGGCGCGGTGCGCGGCGCGTGGGAGCGGGGGGTGTCAGAAGGCGTAGACGGCGTTGCCGTTCAGCGTCGCGGACATCGCGCACGCGTTGGAGAAGGTGTGCTTCCACGAGACGTGGCTGCCGCGCCAGACGCCGTCGGCGGTGACCGTGACGGGGTCGTAGTGCATCGGGCAGGCCCGGTCCGGGTTCGGCTCGGCCAGCAGGCGGTTGAACTCGCCGCCGGTGGCGTTGAGCGCGTCGCACGCGGCCCGGGGGGCGGGGTGCGTACCGGTGGCGGTGTAGGCGCAGCTGAGGACGGTGGCCCGCAGGACCGTGCCCGTGGCGGCGTCGTCGCCCTGGGTGACGGCGAACACCATGGCGGAGGGGGCGTACAGGCTCGCGGGAGCGGCTTCCGCCACGCCCGTGGCGCCGGCGAAGCAGAGGAGAGCGGCGGCGGAGACGGTGGCTAAGCGGTGACGCACGGGAAGACCCACTTTCGATTCGAAGGTTTCTTCCGGCGCTGCGGCTTCTTTGCAGCGCCGAACCGAGGTTGAGCCTGCCAGGTACGAAGGTTCACCGCACATCGGCGGTCGATTTACGGACACCCCGTTCGGATATCGGAGATCCGGAGGGCGTTCGCCCTGCTCCCGGCGCGTACCGGCAGGTCCGCGCCCCCCGGGAGGCGGGCGCGACCGCCGCCGCCACGTCGACTCCCGCACCCGCCGCCCAGGTGGCGGCCCCCTCCCGTTCACCGGACGGCTTCCCAGGGTGACCGGATCAATGCGGTGCGTGCTCCGAACCGCTATCGGAATCAACTATTCCGCCCCGGGGGGTGCCGAGCGGGGGCGTCGCCCGGTACGTCATGACCCGCCGCGACCGCGGCGACACCCCGGCGTCGCGGGGATCCTCACCACCTTCGACGCCGACCTCACGGAGGTGGAACCGCCCGAGCTCGCCGCGACCTTCCACCGCCTGGCCCGACGGTGGGCGGAGGCGGCGGGGGCCTCGCGGGCCGACGTGCGGTGATCACCGCAGGTCGCGTCCGGTCCGGCTCACTGCTCACTGCTCAGCCGTCGACCGCCGTGCGGAGCCGGTCGACCATCGTACGGATGACGGCGGCCTGTTCCCGGGCCAGGTAGAAGTGCCCTCCGGGGAAGACGCGCAGGTCGAACGGGCCCGTGGTGTGCTCGGCCCAGGCCGCCGCCTCGGGGACGGTGACCTTCGGGTCGTCGTCGCCGACCATCGCGACCAGGGGGCAGGTCAGGGGCTCCGCCGCTGCGGGGGCGTAGGTCTCCGCCGCCCGGTAGTCGGCCCGGATGGCCGGGAGGATCATCCGGAGCAGCTCCTCGTCGCCGAGCAGCTGCGTGTCGGTGCCGCTGAGGCTTTTGACCTCCTCGACGATGCCGCGGTCGTCGCGCAGGTGGACGGTCTCGCGCCGGTGGGCCGAGGGGGCCCGCCGGCCGGAGGCGAACAGGGCCGCCGGCGCTTCGCCCCGCTCCCGCTCGAAGCGGCGGGCGACCTCGAAGGCGACGGAGGCGCCCATGCTGTGGCCGAAGAGGGCGAGCGGCCGGTCCGCCCAGGGCAGCAGTGCCGTGAAGACCCCGTCGGCGAGTTCCTCGACGGTGTCGACGAGCGGCTCGGAGCGGCGGTCCTGGCGGCCCGGGTACTGGACGCACAGCACGTCGACGAAGTCCGGCACGGCCCGGGCGACGGGGGCGTAGAAGCTCGCGGAGCCGCCCGCGTGCGGGAGGCACACCAGCCGGACGGCGCTGTCCGGGCGCGGTCGGAAGCGGCGGATCCACAGGGTGTCTTCGGTGGTGGTGGAGGGGTTCACGGGGCTGACCGTTGCCTTTCGGAGGAGGGGGAGGAAGGACGGAGAGGAGGCGCGGGAGCGGGGGTCAGGGGTCAGGGGAGCTTGAGGATCCATTCGTCGACGGCGGTCGCCGTGGTGTGCGCGTGGCGTTCCATCAGCGTGTAGTGGTTCCCGGGGACTTCGACGACCGTCCCGGCGTGCTCGGGGGTCGGCGGCCGGTCGTCGGCGCCCTCCTCGGCGCGCTCTTCGCCGCCCGTCATGGGGTCGTCCGCGCGGACGACCAGGGTGGGGGCCCCGACCTCCGGGGCGTCCCAGTCCTCGAACAGGGACAGGTAGCCGCCCATCGCGGTGAGCTGGGTGCCGGGAGCGGAGACGAAGTCGAAGCGCTCCGCCTGCTCGCGCACCACCGCGGCCTGGAACCGGTCGGCCATGCCCTGCCCGCGGCTGAAGCTGTCGAGCATCACGACGCCCTCGACGGGGCGGCCCAGTTCCTCCAGCCGGCGGGCCACCGCGTGCGCCACCCAGCCGCCCGAGGAGTAGCCGACGAGCACCACCTGTTCCCCGCCCGCGCACGCCTCGACGGCCGCGACGTGCACCGCCACGAGCGCCTCGACGTCGCGCGGCAGTGCCTCGCCCGGGGCGAAGCCCGGCTCGGGCAGGCCCCAGACGGTGCGCCGGCCGCCGAACGCGGCGGCGAACCGGGCGTACTGGTGCACCCCGGAGGGGGCCATGTACGGGCCGAAGCAGACCAGGTGGGGGCCTTCGGCAGGCTCGCCGTGGGCCAGCCGGACCGGAACGGTCCGGTGTCCGGCGGCCGACGCCGCGTCGAAGTCCGGGCGCAGTCGGGCGACGGCCCTGACCATCTCGATGGCCTCGGCGAGGCGGCCCTGTTCGCCGGCCGTCCGGTAGAGGTCGACGATGAGCCCGTCCTCCCGCCCCTCCGCGGCGCCGGCGGCGTCGCCCGCGCCGGGGGCGCCTGCGGTCGAGGGCCGTCCGAGGAGACCGACGATCCGGGCGGTGACGGCGGCGGGGGTGGCCTCGTCGAAGACCAGGGTGGTGGGCAGCCGGAGGCCGGTGGCCCGACCGAGCCGCTTGGCCAGGCGGACGGCGGTCAACGAGTCGAAGCCCAGCTCCAGGAAGACGTGGTCCTCGCGCACCGCGTCCGGGGACGGGTGCCCGAGCACGGCCGCGGCCTCGGCCCGTACGAACTCCAGCGTCGCGGAGGCGTGTTCGGCCTCCGACAGTGCGGCGAGCCGGCGGACCAGGAGGGGTTCGCCGTCGGACGGGTCGTCCCGGCCGGCGTCCTCGGCAGCCCGCAGGCGGCGCACCTCGGGCAGGTCCCCGATCAGCGGGCTGGGCCGGGCCGCGGTGAAGGCGGGCGCGAAGCGGGTCCAGTCCACGTCGGCGACGACCACGTGGTGGTCGGCGCGGCCGACGGCCCGCCACAGGGCCCGCACGGCGAGGTCGGGGTCCATGGGGGCGAGGCCGCGCGGGCGCAGCCGTTCCTCGGCCGCCCGGTCGACCATGCCCCCGCCGGCCCAGGCGCCCCAGGCGACGGAGGTGGCGGCCAGGCCGCGGGCCCGACGGTCCTCGGCGAGGGCGTCCACGAAGGCGTTGGCCGCCGCGTACCCGGCCTGGGCGCCGCTGCCCCAGGCGGCGGCGCCGGAGGAGAACAGCACGAAGGCGTCGAGTGCGCGGTCGGCGAGCAGTTCGTCCAGGTGGGCGGCGCCCGCCGCCTTCGCTCCCATGAGGGCGGCGAAGTCGGCGACGGTGGTGTCCGCGAGCAGGGCGGGCGTACCGACACCCGCCGCGTGCACGACGGCGGTCAGCGGCGGCAGGTCGACGAGCGAGTCCAGGAGCGCGGCCACCTGCGTCCGGTCGGCCACGTCGCAGGCGGCGACGGTGGCGCGGACGCCCGACGCCTCCAGTTCGGCGGCCAGTTCCCGGGCACCCTCGGCTTCGGCGCCCCGACGGCCGGCGAGCACCAGGTGCTCGGCGCCGCCGGCGGCCAGCCGGCGGGCCACCAGGCCTCCGATGTGGCCGGTCCCGCCGGTCACCAGGACGGTGCCGCGCGGCTGCCAGCCGGGCCCGGAGGGTGCCTCGCCGGCGGGCGCGCGGAGCATCCTGCGGACGAGGGGACCTTCGGCGCGGATCGCGATCTGGTCCTCGCCGCCCGCGCCGGACAGCGCCGCGACCAGCCGGCGTCCGGTCCGCCCGTCGGTGGCGCGCACGTCGGCGGGCAGGTCCACGAGCCCGCCCCAGCGGTTCGGGTGCTCCAGGGCGGCGACCCGGCCGAGCGCCGCCACCGGGGCCTGGCGCACCGCGTGGAGGCGGTCGTCGGGCCCGGTGGAGACCGCGCCCCGCGTCACGCACCACAGGGGGGCGTCGACGCCCGCGTCGCCGAGCGCCTGGACGAGGAGCAGGGTCGTGGCGAGGCCGAGGGGGACGGCGGGGTGCCCGGGGTGCGCCGTCTCGTCGAGGGCGAGCAGCGACAGCACGCCGCTCGCGTCGCGTCCGGCCGCGCGCAGCAGGTCGGTGAGGGCCGGTCGGTCCTCGTCGCCCGCCAGGTCCAGGCGTACGATCCGCGCGCCGTGCGCGGCGAGTGAGTCCAGGGCGAGTTCGACCGCCGGGTCCTGCCGCCCGCACGGCGGGACGACGACCGTCCAGGTTCCGATGAGGGCGGGAGGCGTCCGGTCGGGCACCGGCTTCCAGTCGATCCGGTAGCGCCAGGCGTCCGTCGCGGCCTCGTCGCGGCGGTCCCGGTGCCAGGCGTGCAGGGCCGGGAGCGCCGAGCGCAGCGTGGCGTCCTCGTCGAGGCGCAGCTCCTCGGTGAGGGCGGTCAGGTCCTCGCGTTCGACAGCGTCCCAGAACCCGGCGTCCGCGGCGGTCACGGAGGGCGCGGGCGCGTCCGCCGCGGTCGGGTCGGCGTTGTCGAGCCAGTACCGCTGCCGCTGGAAGGGGTAGGTGGGCAGTTCGGCGGGGAGCGGATCGCCTCCGCCGAGGACCGTCCGCCAGTCGACGGGGACGCCGTGCGCGTGCGCCTCGCCGAGTGCGGTCAGGAAGCGGCGGGGGCCGCTCTCGGTGCGGGTCAGGGTCGACAGGACCGTGGTGGCGGCTCCGTCGGGGCGGGCGTCGTCGACGGTGTCCTGGAGCCCGTAGACGAGCACCGGGTGCGGGCTGATCTCGATGAACACCCGGTGTCCGGCGGCCAGGAGGCCTCGGGTGGCCGACTCGAAGCGGACGGTCCCGCGCAGGTTGCGGTACCAGTAGGCGGCGTCGGGCGGGCCGTCGAGGGGTTCGCCGGTCACCGTCGAGTGGAACGGGACCTCGGGGGTGCTCGGCGTGAGCCCGGCCAGTTCCGCGGCCAGGTCCTCGCGCAGGGCCTCGACCTGGGCGCTGTGCGAGGCGAGGTCCACCCGGACGCGTTTGGCCCGCACTCCCTCGGCGGCGCAGGCTTCGAGGAGTTCGGCCAGCGCCTGCGGGTCGCCGGAGACGACCACCGTGCGCGGCCCGTTGACGGCGGCCACGCTCAGCCGGCCCTGCCAACGGGCCAGCCGGGCGGTGGTCTCGGTCTCCGACGCGGCGACGGAGACCATTCCGCCGCGCCCCGAGAGGCGTACGAGGAGGGCGCTGCGGCGTGCCACGAGCCGGGCGCCGTCGGCCAGGGTGAGGGCCCCGGCGACCACGGCCGCCGCGATCTCGCCCTGGGAGTGGCCGACGACGGCCGCCGGGCGGACCCCGGCGGCGCGCCACAGTTCGGCGAGCGCCACCATCACCGCCCACAGCGCGGGTTGCACGACGTCCGGGGCGACCGGCGGCGGGGCGCCCTCGGCCCCGCGCAGGACGTCCTCCAGGGACCAGTCCACGTACGGGGCCAGGGCCCGGCCGCAGGCGGCGATCCGGTCGCGGAAGACGGGCGAGGTGTCGAGGAGTTCGACGGCCATGCCCGCCCACTGGGAGCCCTGGCCGGGGAAGACGAACACGGGCCGGTGCGCGCCGGCGGCCGTGCCCCGGACCGCCGACGCGTCGGCGTCGGAGGTCGCGAGGGCTTCGAGAGCGGCGGCCAGTTCCTCGCCGTCCTCGCCGACGACGACGGCGCGTTCGTCGAAGGGGGTGCGGGTGGTGGCGAGGGCGTACGCGACGTCGCGCGGGCGGGCGTGGCCGCGGCGCAGGAGCGCGGCGAGGCGTCCGGCCTGCGCCTCCAGGGCGGGGCCGGTCCGGGCCGACAGGAGCAGCGCGGTGGCCCGCGAGTCGAAGGGCCTCGGTGCCGGGGCGCCGCCGTCGGAGGCGTCGGAGGCGTCGGGGCCTCCGGTGTCGGATTCGATGTCGGGGCGGGGGGCCTCCTCGATGATCACGTGGGCGTTGGTGCCGCTCATCCCGAAGGACGACACCCCGGCCCGGCGGGGCCGGCGGCCGTCCGCCTCCCAGGCGACCGGCTCGGTCAGCAGCCGGACGGCGCCCGCGCTCCAGTCCACGTGCGGGGTCGGCTCGTCGGCGTGCAGGGTCCTGGGCAGCAGGCCGTGGCGCAGCGCCTGCACCATCTTGATGATGCCGCCCGCCCCGGCGGCGGCCTGCGTGTGCCCGATGTTGGACTTGAGGGAGCCCAGCCACAGCGGCCGGTCCCCCTCGCGTTCGCGCCCGTACGTCTCCAGCAGCGCGGACGCTTCGATGGGGTCGCCGAGTCGGGTGCCCGTACCGTGCCCCTCGACCGCGTCGACGTCGGCGGCGCTCAGCCCGGCGTCCGCGAGGGCCTGGCGGATGACGAGCCGCTGGGCCCGGCCGCTGGGCGCGGTGAGGCCGTTGGAGGCGCCGTCCTGGTTGACGGCGCTGCCGCGGACGACCGCGAGGACGGGGTGCCCGTTGCGGCGGGCGTCGGACAGCCGCTCCAGCAGCAGCATGCCGACGCCCTCGCCCCAGCCGGTGCCGTCGGCGTCGGCGGAGTACGCCTTGCAGCGGCCGTCGGCGGCGAGCGCGCGCTGCCGGCTGAACTCGACGAAGGCACCCGAGCCGGACATCACGGTGACACCGCCCGCCAGGGCCATCCCGCACTCGCCCCGGCGCAGCGCCCCGGCCGCCATGTGCAGGGCGACCAGCGAGGAGGAGCAGGCCGTGTCCACGGTGACGGCCGGTCCTTCGAGGCCGAGGGTGTAGGCGACGCGCCCGGAGGCGACGCTGGCGGCGTTTCCGGTGCCGAGGTAGCCCTCGACGTCGGCGGGGACGGCCAGGCCGCGCCGGACGTAGTCCTGGTATCCGGATCCGACGAACACACCGGTATGGCTTCCGCGCAGGGTCGCCGGGTCGATGCCGGCGCGTTCGAAGGCCTCCCACGAGGTCTCCAGCAGCAGTCGCTGCTGCGGGTCCATCGCGATCGCCTCGCGGGGCGAGATGCCGAAGAACGCGGCGTCGAAGTCGGCCAGGTCGTAGAGGAACCCGCCGGCCCGTGCGTAGGTCGTGCCCGGGTGGTCGGGGTCCGGATGGTAGAGGGAGTCCAGGTCCCAGCCGCGGTCGTCGGGGAACGCGGACATCGCGTCCGTGCCCTCCTCGACCAGCCTCCACAGGTCGTCGGGCGAGTGGACGCCGCCCGGGTAGCGGCAGCTCATCGCGACGATCGCGATCGGTTCGTCGTCCGCGCCCGTGCGTCCCGGCGCGCCCGGGTTCCCCTCCGTTTCGTCGGTGCCGAGCAGTTCGACGAGCAGCCGGCCCGCCAGGTCGAGCGCGGACGGGTGGTCGAAGACCAGGGTCGTGGGCAGCGTCAGGCCGGTGTCCGTCGCCAGCCGGTTGCGCAGTTCGACGGCCGTGAGCGAGTCGAAGCCCAGGTCGCGGAAGGCCCGCCCGGGTTCGACGGCCTCGGGGCCCGGGTGCCCGAGCACGGCGGCGGCCTCGGCCCGTACGAGTTCCAGGAGCGTACGGTCCCGATCGGCCGGGTCCGCCGCGGCGAGGGTGCGGCGCAGGGCCGTCGCGGTGTCGGCGGCCCCCTCGGGGTGTGCGTCGCGGCCGGTGGCGTCCCGGACCTCGGGGAGGTCGCCGAGGAGCGGGCTGGGGCGGCCGACGGTGAAGGTCGGGGCGAACCGGGCCCAGTCCACGTCGGCGACGGTCACCGTGGTCGCGCCCCGGCCCACCGCCCGGTCCAGGGCGGCGACGGCGGCGTCGGCGGCCAGCGGTTCCAGGCCGCGCCGGCGCAGGCCGTCGGCGATGCCGTGGCCGGCGGCCATGCCCGCGTCGGCCCACGGCCCCCAGGCGACGGCGGTGGCCGCCAGTCCGCGCGCCCGGCGGGCGGCGGCGAGCGCGTCGAGCTGGGCGTTGGCGGCGCTGTAGGCGGCCTGGCCGCCGGCGCCCCACACGCCGGCGATGGACGAGAACAGCACGAAGGCGTCGAGCGCTCCTCCCCCGTCGGCGTGCTCCCGCAGGAGTGCGTCGAGGTGGACGGCGCCTGCCACCTTCGCGGCCAGGACGGCGTCGAAGGCGGCCGGATCGGTGTCGGCCAGCGCCGCCGGGGTGTCGATGCCCGCGGCGTGCACCACGGCGGTGAGCGGGCCGTACGCACCCGTCCCGCCCGGTGTGCCCGGTGCGTCCGTGAGGTCGGCGAGGAGTCGGGCCACCGCGTCGCGGTCGGATACGTCGCAGGCGGTGACGGTCACGCGGGCGCCCAACGCCTCCAGTTCGGCGGCGAGTTCCGCGGCGCCCTCGGCGGCGGGGCCCCGGCGACCGGCCAGGACGAGGTGTTCGGCTCCGCGACGGGCGAGGAGCCGGGCGACGTGGGCGCCGAGCGCACCGGTGCCCCCGGTGATCAGCACGGTCCCCCGGGGCTCCCACCGGGCGTCGGGCCCGGCGTCGGACCGGGCCTCACCGCCGGCCGTGCGCGCGAGGCGCCGGGCGAGGACGCCGTCCGCGCGCAGGGCGAGCTGGTCCTCCGGGCCGGAGCCGGCGAGGACGCCGACGAGGCGGGCCAACGCGCCGGTGTCGCAGTCCCGGGGCAGGTCGACGAGGCCGCCCCACCGCGCGGGGTGCTCCAGCGCGGCGACCCGGCCCAGACCCCAGATCTGCGCCTGGGCGGGGGCGGGGGGCGGGTCGTCGTCCGCCGGTGTGGACACCGCGCCGCGGGTGGCGCACCACAGGGGTGCCCCGATGCCCGCGTCGCCGAGGGCCTGGATCAGGGTGAGGGTGCCCGCGGCGCCGGCGGCGAGGGCGGCGAGACCCGCGACCGGCCGTTCGTCCAGGGCGAGCAGCGAGACGACGGCGCGGGGGGCGGCGTCGGCCACGATCCCGCGCAGTCGGGCGGTCAGCGTCTCGCGGTCCGCTTCGGCGTCGACGGTCAGTGCGGTGGTGCGGGCGCCGAGGGCGGCGAGGGCGTCCGCGAGGCCTGCGGCGATGTGCCCGGCTTCCGGGTCCGCGCCTTCGGCGGGCACCACCAGCAGCCAGTGCCCTTCGGCGGCGTCGGCCTCCGGGTCGGGCACCCGCCGCCACGTGACGTCGTACGTGTGGTCCTCGGGCCCCGGCCGGCCGCGGCCGGTGGGTGCGGCGGCCCGGAGCCAGTACTCCTCGCGTTGGAAGGCGTAGGTGGGCAGGTCGACGCGGCGCGCGCCCCGGCCGGCGAAGACGGCATCCCAGTCGACGGGGGCGCCGCGGACGTGGAGGCGGGCGAGCGCGGTGGTGAGGGCGACCTCCTCGGGGCGGTCCGCGCGCAGGGCGGGGATCGCGGCCCGTCCGGTGTCGAGGACGCCTTGGGCGAGGGCGGTCAGGACGCCGTCGGGGCCGATCTCAAGGAAGGTCTCGACCCCTTCGCCGGCGAGGTGGTGGACGGCGTCGGCGAAACGCACGGCCTCGCGGACGTGGCGCACCCAGTACTCCGCCGAGGCGAACTCCTCGAACGGTACGGGGCGTCCGGTGAGCGTGGAGACGATCGGCAGCCGGGGGGCCGCGAAGGAGACGCCCTCCACGACGGCCCGGAACGCGTCGAGCATGGGGTCCATCAGCGGGGAGTGGAAGGCGTGGGAGACCGTCAGCGCCTTCGTCTTGCGGCCCTCGGCCGCCAGCCGGTCGACGACGGCCGCGACCGCGTCCGCCTCACCCGAAACCACCACCGACGTCGGCCCGTTGACGGCGGCGATGCCCGCCCGGTCCTCGAAACCGGCCAGGAGGGCTCGTACTTCCGCCTCCGAGGCCTGGACAGCGGCCATCACGCCGCCTGCCGGCAACTCCTGCATCAGGCGGCCCCGCGCGGCCACCAGACGGGCCGCGTCCTCCATCGACAACACCCCCGCCACATGCGCCGCGGCGAACTCCCCCACCGAATGCCCGGCCAGGAAGTCCGGCCGCACACCCCACGACTCGACGAGACGGAACAAGGCCACCTCGATCGCGAAGAGGGCCGGCTGAGCGTAGGCGGTGCGGTTCAGCAACTCCGCGTCCTCACCGAACACCACCTCGCGCAGCGGACGCTCCAGGTGCCGGTCCAGCTGTGCGCACACCGCGTCGAAGGCGTCCGCGAACACCGGGAAAGCGGCGTACAGCTCCCGCCCCATCCCGAGCCGCTGGCTCCCCTGCCCCGAGAAGAGGAACGCGGTTCCGGCCTCGCGACCGCTCACCCCCTCGACCACCTGTGCGGCGGGTGCCCCCTGGGCCACCGCCCGTACGCCGGCGACGAGTTCGGGGAGTTCGGTGCCGATGACGGCCGCGCGGTGCTCCAACGTGGCGCGCGATCCGGCCAGGGAATGGGCGACGTCCAGGGGGCTGACGTCGTCCAGCCCCAGGACGTGCGTCAGCAGGCGCTCGGCCTGTTCGCGCAGGGCGGTGCCGTTGCGGCCCGAGAGGGTCCAGGCCACGGGCAGGGGTGCGGCGGCCGGGTCGGCCGGGGTCGGCCCGTCGGGGCGTTCCTCGGGGGCGGGGGCCGGTGGGGCCTCCTCGATGATGGTGTGCGCGTTGGTGCCGCTCACGCCGAACGAGGACACGGCGGCCCGGCGCAGGCGACCGTCGCCGGTCCACACCACGGGCTCGGTGAGGATGCGTACGGCGCCGGAGGACCAGTCGACGTGCGGGGTCGCCTCCTCGGCGTGCAAGGTCCGGGGCAACACCCCGTGACGTATCGCCTCCACCATCTTGATCACACCACCCACACCGGCAGCCGCCTGCGTGTGCCCGATGTTCGACTTCAACGACCCCAACCACAACGGCCGATCCACCGAACGACCCTGCCCATAGGTGGCCAGTAGTGCCTGCGCCTCGATCGGATCACCGAGCCGCGTCCCCGTCCCGTGCGCCTCCACCACGTCCACGTCCAGCGCCGACAGTCCCGCGTCCACCAACGCCCGCTCGATCACCCGCTCCTGAGCCGGACCGTTCGGCGCCGTCAGACCGTTCGACGCACCGTCCTGGTTCACCGCCGACCCACGCACCACCGCCAACACCGGATGGCCGAGACGCCGGGCGTCCGACAACCGCTCCACCAGCAACATCCCGACACCCTCACCCCAGCCGGTGCCGTCGGCACCCGCCGCGAACGACTTGCAGCGGCCGTCGGCGGCCAGGCCGCGCTGCCGGCTGAACTCGGTGAACATGCCGGTGGCCGCCATGACGGCCGCGCCGCCGGCCAGGGCCATCGAGCATTCGCCCCGGCGCAGCGCCTGGACCGCCAGGTGCAGGGCCACGAGGGAGGAGGAACAGGCCGTGTCGACGGTCAGGGAGGGGCCTTCGAGGCCGAAGGTGTAGGAGAGCCGGCCGGAGGCGACGCTGGGGGCGGTGCCGGTGAGGAGGAACCCCTCCAGCTCCTCCCTGGTGTCGCCGCCGCCCGCGTAGCCCTGGTAGGCGAGTCCGACGAACACGCCCGTCCGGGAGCCCTTGACGGAGGTGGGGGCGATACCGGCGCGTTCGAAGGCCTCCCAGGCGACCTCCAGGAGCAGCCGCTGCTGCGGGTCGGTCGCCAGGGCCTCGCGGGGGGACATCCCGAAGAGGTCGGGATCGAAGCGGCCGGCTTCGTGCAGGAACCCGCCCTCGCGGGTGTAGCACGTGCCGGGGACCTCGGGGTCGGGGTCGTAGAGTCCCTCCAGGTCCCAGCCGCGGTTGGTGGGGAAGCCCGTGACGGCGTCGGAGCCGCTCTCGACCAGCTTCCAGAGGGCTTCGGGGCTGTCCACCCGCCCCGGGTAGCGGCAGCTCGTCGCCACGATGGCGATCGGCTCCTGGTCCTTCGCCTCGGCCTCGTGCAGGCGGCGTCGGGTCTGCTTGAGGTCCGCCGTCACGCGCTTGAGGTAGTCCAGCAGCTTCTGTTCGTTCGTGCCGCTCGCGCCGGCGCTCTCGTTCGCGCTCTCGTTCGCGCTCTTCGCGTTGTCGTTCTGCATGTCTCTTTCACCCGCCGGGAAGTGTCAGGAGGAGTGGTGCGGTGGTGCGGCCGCGTTGGTGTGCACCGTGCTCACGGGGCTGCTCAGGAGCCGTCGAGTTCCTGGTCGACGAGGGCGAAGATGTCGTCGACGGTCGCGTCCCGGAGCTGTTCGTCGGAGGAGGCGGGGGCCCGCCCGGGTGACGTGTCTCCCGCTCGCCCGTCGGGCGTCGCGCTCTCGTCGAACGCCGACAGCAGTCCCAGCAGACGGGTCCTGATCCGGGACCGCACCGCTTCGTCGTCCGCTCCGAAACCGCCGAGGCCGGCGAGGACGCCCTCCAGTCGTTCCAGTTCCCCGAAGACCGTCAGGGCCGACGCGGCGGCCGCCGGCTCGGGCACGAGGTCGAGGCGGATGCGGGCGACGAGGGCGGCGGGGGTGGGGCAGTCGAAGACGAGGGTGGCCGGGAGTCGCAGGCCGGTGGCGGCGGCCAGCCGGTTGCGCAGCTCGACCGAGGTGAGCGAGTCGAAGCCGAGCAGCTTGAACTCCCGGTTGCGGTCGACCTCGCGCGGGTCCTCGATGCCGAGTACGGCGGCCACCCGGGTGCGTACCAGGTCGAGCAGGACCGCTTCGCGTTCGGGCTCGGACAGCCGGACGAGCCGGTCGCGCAGGGCGTCGGCGCCGCCCGCCGGGTCGGACTCGCGCACCGTGCGGCGTACGGCCGGCCGGACGAGACCGCGCAGGATCGCCGGTACGGGCCGCCGCGCACCCCCCTGCGGCTCGCCGGCCCTTCGCCGCGGGGTGTCGAAGCGCACCGGTACGGCGACGGCGTGTTCCCCGGTACGGGCCGCGTCGAACAGCGCGAGGCCCTCCTCCGGGTCGAAGGGCACCAGCCCGGAGCGGGCCATCCGGTCGCGCGCGGCCCCCTCCAGGCCCGAGGCCATGCCACCGTCGGCCCAGGGGCCCCAGGCGAGGGCGGTGGCGGGCAGTCCGGCGGCCGTGCGGCGCTGGGCGAGCGCGTCGAGGAAGGCGTTGGCCGCCGCGTAGTTGCCCTGCCCCGCACTGCCGAGGGTCGCCGCCACGGAGGAGAACAGGACGAAGGCCGACAGGTCCGTGTGCCGGGTCAGTTCGTGCAGGTGGAGCGCGGCGTCCACCTTGGGGCGCAGGACCGCGTCCAGCCGGTCCGGGGTGAGCGAGGCGACGACTCCGTCGTCCAGGACGCCGGCGGCGTGGACCACGGCGGTCAGCGGGCGTTCGGCGGGGACGGCCGCCAGCACCGCAGCCAGTGCGTCCCGGTCGGCGGCGTCGCAGGCTTCCATGGTCACGGTCGCCGCGCCCGCGGCGAGCAGGTCGTCACGCAGCGGGCTCGCCCCCTCGGCGGCGGGGCCGCGCCGGCCGATGAGCAGCAGGTGCCGTGCGCCGTGTTCGGCCACCAGGTGGCGGGCGACGAGCCCGCCCAGGGCCCCGGTGGCGCCCGTGACGAGCACGGTGCCCGCCGGGTCGGGCTCGGTCGGGACCGTCAGCACGAGTTTGCCGATGTGCCGGGCCTGGCTCAGGTGGCGCAGCGCGGCGGGCGCCTGTCGTACGTCCCAGCAGGTGCGGGGCAACGGCCTGAGCCTGCCGGCCTCGAACAGGGCCACCAGCTCGCGGAGCATGACGCCGATCCGGTCGGGGCCCGCCTCGATGGTGTCGAAGGCCGTGTAGTGGGCGCCCCGGTGCTCGCGGGCGACGGCGCCGGGGTCCCGGACGTCCGTCTTGCCCATCTCCAGGAAACGGCCCCCGTCGGCCAGGGTCCGCAGGGAGGCGTCCACGTAGGCGCCGGCGAGGGAGTTGAGGACGACGTCCACCCCGCGCCCCCCGGTGACGTCCCGGAAGCGCCGCTCGAAGTCGAGGTCGCGCGAGGAGGCGAGGTGGTCCGGGTGCAGACCGGTCGCCCGCAGCGCCGCCCATTTGCCGGGCCCGGCGGTGCCGTGGACCTCGGCGCCGAGGTGACGGGCCAGCTGGGTCGCGGCCATGCCGACGCCGCCCGCCGCGGAGTGCACCAGCAGCGTCTGTCCGGCCCGCAGGTCCGCCAGGTCGACGAGGGCGTAGTAGGCGGTCAGGAACACGATCGGCACCGAGGCGGCCTCGGCGAACGTCCACTTCTCCGGCATCCGCGCCACCATGCGGTGGTCGGCGACGGCGAGCGGCCCGAACGCCTCGGGGATCATGCCGAACACCCTGTCCCCCACCGCGAGGCCGGTGGTGCCCGGCCCGGTCTCGACCACGACACCGGCGCCCTCGCTGCCGAGCGTGGCTCCGCCCGGGTACATGCCGAGCGCGATCAGGGCGTCGCGGAAGTTGACGCCGGCGGCGCGCACCGCGATGCGGACCTGGCCGGCGCCGAGCGGGGCCGCGGCGGCGGGGTTCGCGGTCAGGGCGAGGTCGTCGAGGGTGCCGGCGGCTCCGGCGGCGGCGCCCGTGGTGAGCCTCCAGTGCGTCGTGCCGGGGGTGGGCCGCAGCCCGTCCGCGGGCGTGCGGCGGGCGAGCCGGGGGACGTACGCCGTGCCGCCGCGCAGCGCCAGCTGCGGCTCACCGGTCGCCAGCGCGGCGGACAGCACCCGCGCGGACGGCCCGGGACCGCCCGGCCCCTCGGGGTCCGAGGAGCCGTCGGGGGCCGAGGTTCCGTCGGGGTCCACGAGGTCCACGAGCACGAGGCGTTCGGGGTTCTCCGACTGCGCGGACCGTACGAGGCCCCAGAGCGCGGCCTGGGCCGGGTCGGTGACCGTGGAACCCGCCTCGGGGGCGACGGCACCCCGGGTGAGGAGCACCAGCCGCGAGCCGGCGGCGCGGTCGTCACCGAGCCAGGTCCGCAGGAGCGCGAGGCCCTCCCCGACCACGGCGCGGACCTCCTCGGCGTCGCCGTCGGCGGCCGGGCCCGCGCCCTGCGGCGCCGGCACCAGGACGGTCTCCGGGAAGGACTCCATGTCGGCCGGGCGGGCGAGGAGGGCGAGCAGGCCCGCGTGGTCCTCGACGCGTACGGGACGCGGGGTGTCCGGAGCGTCCGTCCCGGCGAGCGGGAGGACCGGCCAGTCCATCCGGTACAGGGTGTCGGGGTGTGCGACCCGACCGGCCTCGGACAGCCGGTCGGAGGTCACCGTCCGCAGCGCCAAGGACTCGACGGAGGCGACCGGCCGGCCCGTACCGTCGGCGACGAGCAGGGACACCGTGTCCGGGGCGGTCGAGGTCAGCCGCACCCGCAGGGCCCGCGCGCCGGTCGCGTCGAGCCGTACGCCGTTCCAGGCGAACGGGACCCGCCCCTCGCCGGTGTCGGGCAGGAGCCCGCCCAGGCCGACCGCGTGCAGGGCGGAGTCGAGGAGCGCCGGATGGACGCCGAAGCCGTCCACGGCGGTGTCCGGCGGCAGCGCGACCTCGGCGAACACCTGTCCTTCGCGGCGCCACAGCGCGCGCAGCCCCCGGAACAGCGGGCCGTATCCGAATCCGAGCTCCGCCAGCCTCTCGTAGTACCCCTCGATCGGGACGGCCCGGGCGCCTGCCGGCGGCCACTGCGCCAGCTCCTCCCCCTCGCCGGGCGTCCGGGGCTCGGGGGCGAGCAGCCCCACCGCGTGGGTCGACCAGGGCTCGTCGGGGGCGTCGGCGTCCGGCCGCGAGTGGATGCGTACGGTACGGCGGCCCTCGTCGTCGGGACCGGTCACGGCGACCTGGATCCGCAGCCCGCCCCGGGCCGGCAGGACCAGCGGGGCCTGGAGGGTCAGTTCCTCCACCCGGCCGCAACCCGTCTCGTCGGCGGCCCGGACGGCGAGGTCGAGCAATGCCGTGCCGGGTACCACTGCCGCCCCCATGACCTGGTGTTCCGTCAGCCAGGGCTGTGCGGTCGTCGAGAGCCTGCCGGTGAGTACGGCCCCCTCGCCGTCGGCGAGGGCGACGGCGGCCCCGAGCAGCGGGTGGTCGGCGGAGCGCAGCCCGGCGCTCGTGAGGTCCCCGGTGGCGGGCCCGGCGTCGAGCCAGTGGCGGGTGCGCCGGAAGGCGTAGGTGGGCAGGTCGACGCGGCGCGCGCCCCGGCCGGCGAAGACCGTCTGCCAGTCGACGGCCGTGCCGTGGACGTGGAGCCGGGCCAGAGCCGTCGTGACGGCCTCCTCCTCGCCCCGGTC
>NZ_JBEZIB010000062.1:0-28618 GCF_040650855.1 Streptomyces sp. NPDC048606
CGGGCCTGAACAGCACGAGCGAAACCTCCGACGACGAAGCTACATGCCTGAACCGAGTCCCGCTCACAGAGCTCGTTTACGGGACAGCCCTTAGGCGAATCAAGGAACACGTCGAATGGGTGCTCGGCACAGCAGCCGCCATCGCAACCATTGCCGGCCTCTACTTCATCTTCAACCCGCCAGACCCTCCGGGCCCCACCATGAACGAATGGCGAATCAACGCCCTGTCCGTCTGCTCCAGATACGGAAGCGACGGCATCACCAAGTTCAACCAAGCCAACAAATCTCAGGAGCGACTCGATGACGACGCCCGGCAAGGAAAGCCGTCTGACAAGTCTCTAGTCGCGGCAACAGGCCAGCAATGGGAAGAAGCGGGGAACGCCATTGCAGAATTCCTCGGATACCTCCGCGAGATCAAACAACCCAGCGACCAGGCCAAACAGATCAACGAAACACTCGACCTCGGCGACGACATCGCCACCACCCTCGCCAGCTCAGGCAGAGCCATCCGCGACCACGGCCCCGACGCCGGGCGCACCGGACTCGACTGGGTCGACGCCAACGGAAGCGTATGGCGAGAGAAGATGGCAAAACTCGGAATATGCGGCGCCAACGCCTCCCCGAGTCACTCGCCAAGCTGACCACGACGAAGGCCCCCCCACCGCGAGGGTGGGGGGCCTTCAGCGTTCCGGGTCGGGCGGACAGGGACCACGGCCGGGCGCGCCCCGGGCGCGGTGAACAGTCGGAGGCGGAAGGTCTCGGCAGCCCGGGGACGGCGAACACCGGTTCGTCCAGCGCTGGCCGGTGCGGCGCGGCCAGCTCGTGCGACTGCGCTGCGGCGTCCGGTCGCGGTGCCGGCGCACCGCCAGCGGCGAGGTCCTCGGTCATGGCCCGATCATCCCCGACCCGGACCCCGCCCGGACCCCCTTTTGACGGAGGGCGCGAACGCACGCCCTGCTGAACTGAATTACGGGTGTACTGAATTCAGTACACCCGCTAGGCTGGTCCGATGGACATCAGGAGTGAGCTCCAGATCGAGCTCGGCAACTACACCTCCAGCCGGAACGCGCTGATCGAAATCATCACCAGGCAGTTCCGCGGCGGCACGTCCGCACGGGCGCTCGCCCACTCCGTCGCGCCGGCCTTCAGCCGGGACCAGGTCGTCCAGTACCTGGGCGCTGTCGCCCTCCACGACTCCGCCCACAGCGCACTGAAGGCGGCGGACCTCGGCGCGGCCGTCGACACCTGCGTCAGCGGGATCGACTCGCCTCGCGAGGCGCGCCTGAACATCGCCGTGGATCCCGCCGAGACCCCCGGCTACACCGGTCTGCCGGACAGGATCCGCGCCGCGCTCCGCGACTCCCACCTCACCCTGACCCTCACCCACAACTTCCCCAAGGGCGAGGACACCGAGATCGCCGACGACTTCGTCGACGAGATGCTGCTCGACGGCGGACTCGTACGCATCGTGAAGGCCGCACCCGCCACCTGACCTCCGACGGACCGACCGGAACCCGAACCACGGCAACCGGCCGCCCAAGCCCCATCCAGCACGCTACGGAATGGCCCACCCCGCTCGGGCCCCGCACCCGCGGGACGCACGGGGCGTGAGCAGGGCGGCCCGGTCCCGCCCCTGAGGCCCGGGCGGCTCCGACGGGCCATCCACTCCAGCACCCGCACGGTCGCCAGGCCAAGGACCCGCAGCCGGGATCCCCCGGCTGCGGGTCCTCAACGAGATCGTGATCTTCACGCCCTGTATAGGCGACTACGAAACGGAACTCGATCAGCTACCGCGCTCAGACTGTCGCCCTTGCCGCGATGGTCCATCAGTCATCGTCGTCCACGGGTTCGGGTTCGCGGACGTACCAGAGGTCGAGGATGTACTGCTCGGGCTGCGGGTTATCGTCCCACAGCTGTCGGATCCGTGTGGTGCTCCAATCGCCTTCGATCTCGCGGAGCGCCTGTTCGTGGTAGCGGGCAGCAGCGGCCCGGCCGGACCAGGAGACCGTCCCCTCGTAGACACCTGACCTTGGAAGGGACATCTCGCCGGCGGGTCCCAGGGCGAACTGGCCGACCACAAGGACCCCCGTCTCAGACTCGAGGCTGACCGGCGTGAAGCCCTCGACATCCACAGGCGACGGTTGGGGTGCCTCCCACACTCGAATGGTCACTTCCACTTTCAGGTCGGACTGCAGGCTGAGCATATAGAGGTGGTAACCATTGCCGCCGACCACGTTCCGCTCCGCGGCGGCGATGGCCTCGTCATCGGTAAGGTAGGCATCCGAGTCGTACACCTCGACGAGACGATAGGACGGGCGCGCAAGGGTCGTCGCCTGGACCAGAAGTGGCATTACTTGCCTCCTATTCCTCAGGGGACAATTTTGACGTAAAATTCATCGTTGTCAATTATGCGATTCTCCTCATAGGTTCGCTGAATTATCTTTCCACCCTGACGATTGTCCGCTGCGTCTATCAGGCGAACCGAGTAACGATTGTCACCCTTCATCGACCCCTCATAGGTTGACGCGAATGGATACTCGTCACATTCGAGCCCGGTACCCGAGTAGTCACCCCAGACTTCTTTACACTGGGAGATCGATTTCGCCCTCTGCTCATCCTGCTTTTCCGCATTGACCATTCTATGCAGCGGCTGACCGGCTGCCGCACCGGGAACGGTCTTACCAGCCCAGGACGGGAACGTGCGTTCGGGAAACTGTTGGGCATCGAGAATATGGCGCGCACTCTGGTCCACCTCGGGATCCGCGAGACGCATCACCATTTCCACTCGTGCTTCGGGGAAGACGGTTCCCTTGTATTTACCAGCGGTACGTCCCGCGTAGTCGAACCTGAACTTCGAGGTGGCCATCGTTCTGTCCTCCCAGGGCTCTGCGGTGGGGGACGTCACCTTCACGCTCAGGTTGAGCTCGCCCATGACCACCTGGGCGTTGCCGTCCTCGACCTTTCCGGTGTCTGGTGACGTATAGGTGAGCTGCACGAAGGGTTTCGCATTCCACTCGGCGATTGTGCCGACCTGGAAGGTGTTGGCCGGGCTGTTGATCTGCGGGTTGACGCCGCTTTCCTGAGCGATTATCCGGTGAGTGATGGAGTGTTCGATTCTCCAGTTCGCGGGGTTCTCACCGGCGACCGGCTTGGCCTTGATGTTCTCGATGCTGCTGGTGTAGTCGACTCGGCGGGAACCGTCGTAGGCGAAACCCAGGATGTACAGGTCGAACCAGAGTTCGCCGAGAAGGCGCCGCCTGGTGTCCTTGAGTTGGAGGTAGGTGGGGCGATGGACGCACGTCTCGAAACGACTTTTGATCCAGCCCTTCTGCGAGTTGGCCTTTGCCTGCTTGGCGCACTCGGTACGCAGATCATCGTCCTGGACGACAGCCGGCGATGGTGCCGTGGGAGTTCCGGCGGCATTGGCCGCAGCCCCCGTCTCGACAGTCAAGAGCAGGGCGATTGCGGCGCAGGCGGCCACAACGCTGCGGGTCCAGGGTCGACGCATGGCCTCGCTAGACCTTCCATCGATGGAAGCGGTGGTGGTCAGGCGTCGCACATCTGCCCCCAGCAGGCGTCGAGGAGTTGTCCTGTCTCGGTGGAATAGGTGGCGCGGAAGCCGTGGAAGGTGAGGCCTCTGTGTTCCAGGCCCTGGGTCGGTGCTGCGGATTCCACCGTCACCACGGAGGTATCGGCGGTAGTCGTGGGCTGTGTGGCAGGGGCTGCCTGCTGCTTGCTGCTCGACGACGGACGGCCGTCCGGTACGACGCGGATCGCCTCCCGGGCGACGCCGAAGGACTTGGCCGCGCGCTCGGCGATGTCGGTCGGTCCGCCGCCGGCGCGTGCGGACTCCCTTCGAGCAGCGGGTCGCTCAGGCTTCTGGAGCGCGGCCGCGTTGCAGGCCTTGGCTGTCTGTACGCAGGCCGCCAGGCCGGGAACCGTGCTCATGCATCCTTCGGGGTCCGTGGCGAGGCACTTCGAGAGTGCCTTCTGATCGACGCCGTTGAACGTCCCCGTCGCACTCATGGGTGTCGAGGGCGCGGGTCCGGCCGCCGGACCGGGTTTGCTCACCGTCCACTGGGTGGCGGTCGTCGCGTCGGTCAGTTTGGCTTCGAAGCAGTACGGCGCCTTGTAGACGGCGGTCGGGTCGTTCGGGATGTTCATTGACTTCCCGCATATCCCCAAGGTGGTCAGCTGTGTGACGTCCGCGGTCGCCGCGCGTGCCCAGGCCTTGTTCTCCGCCATGAACTGCATGCGGTTCGCGATCGGCGGTACGGTCACATGCTGGGGTCCTCGGACCTCGAGGCCGATGTCGATCCGGTTGGGGTTCCCGCGTGGGATCTTGAGCTGGTCGGTGGTGCTGCCGACGATGTTGAAGTCGTACAGCACGTCCCATTGGTTGCCGCTGGCCTGGCGGATCGTCATGTACGTGTGGTTCACGTTGTCGGCGACCGTTGGATTGGTTCCGGCGGTGATGGCCTTGGTGACCCCGCCGCGCTTGCCCAGTTCGGTCCACCTCGGCCCGTAGGCGATCGTCGTCGCGCCGGTCTTCTCGGCGTGCAGACCCACATCGATCGAGGGGCCGAACATGTCCCCTCCGTTCGCGCCGCTGGTGTCGTCGGTGTTGGGGACCATGCGCACGTAGTTCGAGACTTCCGCCTCGCCTGCCTGCGAACCCCCCTCGAAGGTGATGGGCACGTTCCGCCACGTCCCGAAGGCTCCGATCACCGGCTGGCCGGGCCGTGCGCAGGTCATCGCCCAGAAGAAGATGCGGGCCTGATAGACCGTGTTGCAACTGTGGTCCGGTGGACTGGCGGCGGCGGGCGAGGCAGCCGTCAGAGGCAGGGCCACAGCCGACGCTAGCGCCGAAAGGCTTGCGGCCAGCTTTCTCCGTAAATGCAAAACTTCCCCCAGGTGGTCTTTTGTGCGAAAAACGATCAAGTAACGCACCCGATGGACAGGTCCGGCAAACCAGTTTCGCGGCGACCTGACCGAAACTGTCCACTCAAAGCCGCGAGGATCACCCACCCAAGCGGTGACAAAAGGCCCAGCAAACCAAGACACTTCGGGAAGCCACGCGGCGACTGCAACATCGCGCTCCCACCGCGCCGCGTAAGCGGAATGACTCATTGCAGTTCGAGGCCTGACCCGCCTCGGCACATGTCGAGGCGCCCTCAACCGCCAGGCATGTTGAGGGATCCGCTCCGGGGCGGGCCGCTACAGCAGGTATGCCTCGGAGTGCGGTTCCGCGTGCGGCACGCCCTCGTCGAAGACCTGAAGCCTGGGCAGGGGAAGGCCGGCTCAACCGAAACTGACCGTAACCCGGCCGACGGCTGCCCGATGTCACGACCGACCAGGACCACTCCCAGGACCGTGCGAAGATCGTGAGCACCCTCGACGGCAGAAAGTGTGTCCCTCAAAGTACGTCAACCATTGGCTGGGACCCATCAGGGCCACAGCCACAGCCTTGGTCAGCTGTCCATCTGTCCGGCGTGAACCGTACCGGTCGCGGATTCTCACATCAAAGGGTGACGTTCTGTCACAGGGCTGCAACCGCAGCCCCATCCGGAGTCGGCCGCCCCTTAGCGTCCAGGGCCAAGGCCACCGCGCGGGTGGCGCTTCCCCCCAGTGAACAGGACGTTCCCGGATGCTCATGCCTCTGACCCGTCACCTGGTCGTCGGTGCCGCGATCACCGGCGCGACCATGACCCTGCTCCCGAGCCAGGCCCACGCCGCCGGATCCCTGCGGATCTCCAAGATCTGGTACGACTCCCCAGGCAGCGACACCGCCACCAACTCCTCCATCAACGGGGAATGGGTACAGATCACCAACAGCACCACGAGCGCGGTCAACCTCAAGGGCTGGACCCTGACCGACGCCTCCAACCACGCCTACACCTTCGCCGCCTTCACCCTCGGCGCCGGCAAGAACGTAAGCATCAAGACCGGGAAGGGCACGAACACCGCCACCACCCTCTTCCAACAGCGCGCCGGCCACATCTGGAACAACGACAAGGACACCGCCACCCTGCGTCGCGCCAACAAGACCGTCCACCACACCTGCGCCTACAACTCCACCCGGTACGACTACAAAACCTGCTGAGGCCCCACAACCGCGACACGGGCCGACAGTCGAGAGCCCGGCATCCGCTCCGGGTGGGGGCGCGGTGGCGTCGTGGCGGGTTGTTGCCCCGGACCTTGTGGGTGGGCCGGTTCAGGTGAGGAAGCCGCAGAGGGTCGGGGTGGTTGGGCTGAAGCGGCGGGGGACCACATCGACCCGCCCTCCCCGCGTGCGCCAGCCCGGTCAGGCCACGGTCACCCGCAGCTCGTAGAGCCGGCCCGCGCTGATGGCCTCCGCCTGCTCCCACAGGTTCGTCTCCGTGAAGCCGAGGAACGCCTCGTCGGCGGCTTTACCGAGCAATGGGAGGATCATGGTGATGGGCTGGCCGGGGGTCAACTCGGCGAGCTGGGTCGCATGTCGGTGATGGTGCGCAGGTTCCCGCCGTCCACGGTGGCCTGGACGGTCAGGCGGCCGTCGACAAGGAGGTCGTAGACGCCGTCGGGCGGGGGCGGGAAGCCCCAGTAGGCGCGCTTGGTGGGCAGGGTGTCCAGGTGGACGGTGGTGGCGGCGGTCCGGAAGGCGAGGCGGACGCCGGAGGGCCGGGCCTCGGCGACGGCCAGGCAGTCGTCGAGGATCTGGCGGCGTGCCCAGGCGGGCAGTCGGTGCGGCCAGAACGCCTGCCCGGGGTGAGAACCAGCGCTGGTGGGCGTTGAAGGCACGGGGGTTCGTGTTCCAGTGACCAACCGGGTCAGCTTCCCGACGGCGTGCAGCCAGGCCAGCACGTGGGGCTGGTCGAAGACCTCGGCGGGGCCGGCGCCCTGCACCGGGGCCGGGAAACCGGGCAGGGTCCTGCGCCGACCGCCATCGTGGTACGGCTCCCCCCGTAATCCCGGCTGCTTGGTCGACCATGTGGCCCGCAGGCTCGGAAGGCGGGACCTGCTCCCAGGCAGTGGCTTGCCCGAAGCCCTGACACGTGAGCTCTGCTGGTTCTAGCCTCGCCCCGTGGAGTTACTCGAAGGCGCGTTGTGGGGGGCGTTCGGCGGGTTCGCGATGGAGTCTCTCGACTTCATCGTCGCTGTCAGACGCTGGCGTAGATGGCCTTGGCAGGTCGGGTCCGGCAGCCTCGGCCCTGGTACGGCTGCTGCGGGCGTCACGGCCCCTCACGGCCCGTCCACGGATTCGCCCCCGCTGCCGGCCACGGGGTTCCTGGCCTACGCCATCGCCGTGGTGCTGCGCCTGCTGGTCGGTGCGGGCACCGCTGCGGCGGTGGTCTCCGCCTCGCCGACGACGGCCTCGGCCTGGCTGATGGTCCTCACGGGCGCGACGGCACCACACGTCCTGGAGAAGGTGACGATGTTCGTGCCCTTGGTGGTGAAGGTCGGTCGGGAAGGCATCAACGCGGTGCAGCAGCAGAACGCTGCCCCCACGCCAAGCGGGTATGTGCCCCCGCCGACCGGGGGACCCCCGCAATCCGGCGCGGCACCGGGCCAGCCGCCCCCCGGCCTTCCTGCTCCGACGACGGACCCCGCCTCCGGCGGGGCCTCACCACAGCCGGGAGGAATGTGACGTGCGTGCCGATTCCCTCTCCGGCCGGGTCGTGGCGACGCTGTCCCGTCGCTCACCCGCGTTCCAGCCGCCCGCACGCCCCGATGCGGCTCCCGCCCCTTCGCAGACGTGGGCGCAGGCCGTCCAGGTCCGCCTGGACGCCGCCGCCCGGCGGTCATCGCGAACAGCTCCGCTCAGCAAAACCGGACCCGTCCTGCCTGGCCTCCTCCTGCTGCTGGGTATCGGCGCCGCAGGCACCACTGCGGTAGCGGTCCACCTCGGGTCGCTGACGGCGGGCCTGGGAGTACCGGGGCAGTGGATCCTGCCGGCCAGCGCACTGTGGCTGGGCCTGCTGGTCGGCATGCTGCTCACGCCCCTGATCGCGAGCCCGCGAAGGCTCTGGCAGGCGGGTCTGGTCCTGGGGCTGGCCGGTTCTCTGGGGGCGCTGGCCGTCGACGGACTGTGGGAGTTGGCCGCGTGCCTGCTGGTGCTCAGCGTGGGAGAGGTGTGCATCGGCACGGGGGCGTACACGGCCGTGTTCTCGTCGGCCTCGAGAACCGAGCGCGGACGTCTGCTGGATCGGATCGGTCTCGCCATGTCCGCCGGGGCTGTGCTCGGACCGCTCACCGGAGCCCTGCTCGTCCAGCACGCCCCCGTGCCGGGATTGCCGGGGTGGCGCTCCGTCTTCCTCGTCATGGCGGCCGCCTCGGCAGCGGGATTCCTTCCGGCGGGCCATCTGCCCCACGAACCGCAGGCCGCCCGCCGGGAGGACCTGCGACCGTACTGGCGGACAGCCGTTCTGGTGCTGCTGCTCGGCGCGGCCGCCACCGCAGCCCAGTACGGATCCCTGACGGGTGTCCTCGGTCTGCTGCTGTGCCTCGGGGCGGCGCTGCTGTGGGCATGGATGACCGCCCGGCGCGCGGTGCGGGAGGGACGGCGGGACACCGGCCTCCTGGGCAGGCCGGTCTCCGCTCGGGTGCTGACCGCGTTCGGCGCCGCGGCCGTGACCGGACCGGCGGTCGTCCTGTGCCTGGTGCTCGTTCCGTTCACCCTGGCAACGACCGCACACGCATCCCTCTTGACGGTCGGACTTGTCCTGACCCCGCTTCCAGCCGGGCTGCTGGCCGGCGCCAGGACGGCAGCGCTGCTTCTGACGCCACGCGGAAAGCGTGTCAAAGCCGTTGTGATCGCGGGACTGGCCCTGACCGGCGTCGGGGCCGCCACCCTCGCGTCACCGTGGCTCACGGACAGCCCCGCCCCACTGTACGCCGTGCCCCTGAGCCTCGTCGGGCTGGGCGCGGGAGCCGTCGGCAGCAACTTGGGCGTGCTGCTGCATGAAGTGGGGCTGGGTTCACTGGGGGCGGCCATGGCGGCGGTACAGCAGACCAGGCTTGTCGCCAGCTGCGCCGCGCTGGCGACGGTCGCGGTGACGGCACCGGCCACGGGGCTGCTGCTGTGCGGCATCCTGGCCGGAGCGGGCCTGCTGACCACCCTGTTCTGGCGGGACGGACCGGAGACTGCGGAGCACGAGGACCTCGTACCCGAACCGGCTCCCTACGTCTGAAGCCCACCGGGCCCCACCCCGTCACGGTCCAAGCCGGGCGTCGCGGGTAAAGGCCCGACGGGCTCGGCGTACGGGTTCGTACCGCAGGCGGGGCACACGGCACCCCGACCACGGCTCCGGCCGCCGCGTGGGGTCCGGCCGCCGCGTGGGACGGCGGTAAAGGCCACGAGGGCGGCGATGGCCTCTTCCACACCGACACCCCTGGCCGTGCGACCTCCGCGAGGCCGGCAACGGTCCGGGACTCCACCGGCGCCTGGCCGATCTCTTCGAGCGCCCGGAACCCACCTTCAAGGACTGGATCAGAGCAGCTCGGGAGCCTGGATACCTCTCCCTCGCAATCCCGGGCCACCGGCCCTGGCCCGCTTCTCAGTCACCGTACCGAGGACGCGGTTCACCGCCTCCCTCGGCCTGATCCAGGTCGTAGGGCCAGCGCTGCAACACGACCAAGGCCCCCCCGGCTTACCCAGGGTCACGCAAGGTTTGCCCACGCCGGCCACGGAGGACTTGCCCAGGACCTCAGCGAGCTTGCCCGGATCAGCAGCGCAGACGCGAGAGCCAGCCGGTGGCCCTCGGCACCCGCAGCGCCGACGTCGCCGCCCTCCCCCTGCTGCTGCAGCATCTCCGCCGCCGGTAGCCCGCAGCACTCGGGGTCCGGCCGCCCTGGGGGCAGCCGGACCCACGGCTTTGACCCTGGGCACGACGAAGGGCCGCCAGCCCAGAAGGAACAACGGCCCTTCAGCACCTCTGCCCTACGGCGCGGGGGTGAACTCCACCGCCGTGTCGCCGCAGCCGGCCGCGATGTCCCACAGCCGCTGCTGCTCGGCCTCGTCGACAGCAAGACCCCACCTGAGCTTCGTCGCGGTCCACTCCGCGCCGTACCGGCACAGCGCCTCCGGCGACGGCGGCAGCCACTGGGCCGGATCCCGGTCCGCCTTCGCCCTGTTCGACCGCGCCGTCACCGCCACCAGCGACGACAACTGGCCCTGGTCGTTCGCGTACGCCTCCCGCCGCGCCGCCGTCCAGCCGGAGGCCCCGGAGTCCCAGGCCTCGGCGAGGGGGACCATGTGGTCGATGTCCAGCCGGGACGCGTCGGTCACGGACACCTCGTCGTAGTAGGACTCCCACCTGCCCCCGCTCAGCGTGCAGCCCGGCCCGATGACCGGGTAGTCGATCGCCTCGGCCAGCAGCACCTCCTGGCGGGTGTTGCAGCCGTCCGCCGGCTGCTCCCCCGCAGTCCAGTGCCTGAAGCTGGTGCGCTGGTAGCCGGTCCGGTCCTCGACCGCGAGCGGCAGCGCGGACACCGCCACCCCGATCGGCAGGACCTGCGGCACCACTGCCGGCTGCTCGGCGGCGTGCGTGGTCGTGGCGGGAAGGGACAGGGCGAGGGCTGCGGCGGCCGCGACAGCGGCCCGCATCATGATCAACATGCGCCGGTTGTAGCGGGCCCCGCCCCGTCAGCAACAGGGGCACAGCGGCGGGTTCACCCGGGCGAGGAGGCAGGTTCACCCGGCGAAACGGCACTGCACCGGCCGACCAAGACACGTCCGTGCCAGCGGCAGCCTCCAGCACATCACGGGGCGCCGGACATGTGGCCCGTGGGGGGGTGACGGCGTGCGCCGGAGCACGGGAGACGCCGGCCGTTCACTCACTCGGGTGAATCGGGGGACTCCGAGGGGAGAAGTGCGCGGTGGGGTTCGTCAGGGGGGCGAGGACGCGATCACGCCGACCGCGTCCCGCCAAGTAGATGGAGAACCACTGAACATGCCGTCCTTGGAGTGGATCGGGTATCTCCCGACCGCCGTGAGCGCGGTGCACGCTCTGATCGCTGTGGTGAACCTGTGCCGGCGCGGTACCGCCGACTGCCCGGACACCGGCCGTGAAGCGATCGCCGGGCCCGTGGTGTTGAAGCGGTGCGGTGGCGCAGCGCGGGAGGTTGTGGTGGTGCGGGTGGAGTTGGCCGTGGACACGGAGATGGTGGTGCGGATCGAGGTCGCGAGGGCTGCCGACGCTCTCGCGGCTGTCGGTGCCGGCGCCGGCTCGGGTCCGGCGGCCGGCGGGGAGCGGGGCCCGTGGTAGGCGGAGGCGCGGAAAAGGAGTTCGCGCCGGAGCCCGACGCGGAGGAGGAGTGTCCGCCCGGCGCGGAATCGGGCGACGTCTCGGAGCCGGATGTGGCGCAGCGGTTGCTGGAGGCGTCTGGGGCGTTCATGGACTCCGGTCCGTACGTGCTGCGGCGGTCGTTTCGGGCGTTGTCGCTGGCGACGTGTCAGGACGTGGTGGGGGAAGCCCTGCTGCGGGTGGGTGTGAAGGCGGCGGAGGGTGAGCTGCCGGCGGATACGAACGTGGTGGCGTACCTGCGGGCCACGGCCCGCAACCTTGCCGTCGACGAGTGGCGTCGCGAGCAGCGCGGTGGCAGGCGGACGGTGGTGACGGACGCGCAGGCGCTGGAAGGGCTGCCGGAAGCCCTGGGTCAGGAGGGGGTGGATGAGGGTCGGCTGCGGCAGCGGGAGCTGCTGCGGCGGGAGATCGAACGGATGCCGGAGGGGCGGCGGCGCCAGGTCGTGGACCTTCAGAGCAAGGGTTTGAGCGACGTGGAGATCGCGGCCGCGCTCGGCATAGCGGCCCCGCAGCTGCACAAACTGCGTTCGAAGGCGATCGCGTATCTACGGCGCAAGCTCGCTGGGCATATTCGGGATGGGCATCGGAAGAAGAACTGCGAAAGGAAGGACAGGTGACGGATGTGAGCACGAACGACCACCGCGGCGGGGCGGGCCGCCCGGATCCGGTGGTGCCGGCCGGGCTCGCCCACCTCTTGGCCCAGCTTGCCGGGCCGCACGATTTCTGGGACCGCCCCAAGGGCTACTTCGGGCCCCTGACCGATAGCTACGGCCTGAGCCCGCAAGAGCGGGCCCACGCGAACTCCCTTTACCGGCTGGGGACGAAGGCTTTGGTGCGCGGTGAGCTGCTGCGGGCCGAGAAGTGGCTGGGCAGCGCGGCCGAGGCCGGGCACCCCGGGGCCATGTTCCGCCTTGCCGCGCTCGCGGGGCGGGCGGACGGCGACCGGCGCGAGGACGTACGGTTCCTCGTCGCCGAAGCGGCCCGTCACGGTCATTCCGACGCGCGCCGACTCCTGGCCGCGACCGCCCACCGCCGCCCCTCCCCCTACGACCCGCTGCCGCCCGTGGAAGACCCGCGGTTCTTCGAGGAGGTCCGCGAACACCTCGGCGTCCGTCCCGAACTCCTTACCCCTGATCCCTGCGAGGCCGCCGCGGCCGCGGCGGCGGGCGGGCGCCCGGCGCCCAAGGCCCAGGGGCCGCGTCTGGTTCTGGTGCCCCCGCCCGCCATCCCCGCCCCCGACCAGGCCGCAGCCGACAACACGGCCTCCGGGTCCGGGGCTGGGTCCGGGTCCGGGCCTCGGCGGCGGCATCTGCGCTCCCTCGACCCGACACCGGGCGGAGCGCTGGTCCAGCCCCTGCCCGACCCCACCCCCCACCTGGCCGCGGCGGCCGCCGCAGCCGCCGGCGCCGGGGCCGGGGCCGGGGCCGGGGCCGGGGCCGGGGCCGGGGCCGGGGCCGTAAAGGCGGCTCAGCCGGATTCCGGCGACGCCGGCAGCCGTAAGGGGCTGTTCTCAGCGCATGCCCTGCGACCCGCGGTCCTGACCGACATGGCCTCGCGGATCCTGCCCGCGCAGACCCCCCGGCAACAGGCCGCGGCGGTCAAGGCCCACCACCTGCTCCGCCACATTCAGCAGTCCGGCGGGATCAGCACCCGCGACCTCGCCCGGCGCACCAACATGTCCGTGACCTCCACGGCGTGGCTGCTGCACTGGCTGCGCGCGCAGTACCTGGTCGAAACGATCGCCGGAGCGCACCTGCCGGGGCCGGTCATGGAGATGGCCGGCCGTCCCGAGCAGCACGAGCTGCTGATGCAGCAGACCCTCGACAAGCTCCGCGACCGCCTCGGCGCCGCCGTCTACCTCAGCACCTACACCGGCGGGGAAGTCGAGATCCTCCAGTCCTCCCACGGTCCCGGCGCGCCCCCGGTCAGGGTCGGAGCGGCGTTCACCGACAGCGCGCACGCCAGCGCCGTCGGAAAGGCGCTCCTGGCCGACCTCGACTTCGAGGCCCGCATGGAACACCTCGCCCGCTACGAACCCCTCCCCTACACCGGGCGCACGATCACCAGCCCCCGGACCCTCTTCGAGAACCTCGACAACCACGGCCCCCAAGCACTCCAGTTCGACCTCCTGGAGTACTCGAAACACAACCTGTGCGCGGCGTTCTCCCTCACCCTGCCCGGACACGACGCCACCTGCGTCGCCCTCGCCCTGCCCGCCGACCAGCACCACCGCCTCAAGCGCACCGCCGCAGCCCTCAGCAAGCTCTCCACCGGACTCCTCCTCGCCCGCCTCCTCACCACCACCGACGGCGACACCGTCAACCCGAACACAGGCGACATCTGGCGGTCGGGACCAACCGACTCACCCCGGGCCATCGCCCTGCCCTGACCCGGCCCCAACAGGCCTGCCCGGTCCGAGCGCCGCCCAGCGCCCGGACCGGGCAAGCCCCCGCCCGGAACAGCCCAACCCCGCAAGGCACTTTCGTCATACCGGCCCGCACCGTCCCGGACGACCCGACACAGATCCCCCCGGCACCTCGACCTCCACGTCGGCGCGCTCGCCATGCTGGTGCCCCGCCGGTAGCCCGCACAGGCGCCAGCCGCCACCCGAGCGGCCGACCCGGCCCGGAGCAGGACGACCGCGCGCCGCCCTCAGCCGGCAGTCGCCGCCCCGCCCGAGCCGAAGGGCGGAACGTCGAACGCAGTCATGTCCAGGCGCAGCCGCTTGAAGCGGACCGGGTGCCTGTAGGCGCCGTCCGTGACCTGCTGGTCGAGTACTTCCTGGGTGGCACCGCGTCCGATCAAGCCGAACGAGTGCGCGACGAAGAAGTCCAGGTCAGGGGTAAAGTCCCGAATGGACCAGCGGACCCGGACCCAGCTGCCGCTACTGCCCGCCCTGCTTCGCGCCGTCGAGCGGCAGAGCAAGGACGCCGAGGCTCGCGTCACCGCGGCCCGCGCGACGCCAGCCGGTGAACGGTTCCTCGTTGCCGGGGAGCAGTTCGAGCGCTTCGGGTCAGGGCAGGCCCGCCGCGTCTACGTCACCGAGGTGGCCGCCGGCAGGCGGCGGAACCAGACCCACGAGGAGAAGGTGGCGTTCTGGTCCTGGGCAACGGTGGAGGTTCTGCGGCACACCGGCATCCGGATCGAGGAGATGCTGGAGGCTTCTCGAACTCGGCCAGGCTGTGCTCGTCCAGCGGCGGAGTGTCGATGACCGCGTAGCCCTTGGTTCCCAGACTCACTCACTTCCCCTTCTCGTTGCTTCTTCTGAAATGGCGGTTCTCGCCTGGCGACCCCGTCGACGGGGTCGAGGCGGGGGCCGCGTCGTCGCGTGCGCGGTGCTCGCGACGACCGGCGTATCCCCACACGGAGGCTTTGGGGTCCTCCGGGCACTGCTCCGGCAGGACCCGACCGCCTTCGGGCCGTCCCGGGCGGTGCCGCCCGATGGGCGATGCAAGCGGCCGCATCCACATGGACGACCGAGCCCGGCACACCCGCCCAGGAGCCACCGTGCGTGCGGCCGGGCCGCAGGCGCGGCCAGGCAGTCGGTCGCGGCAGGGGAGGGAACCGCGGTCGTGGGTCCGAGGTCGCGAGCCGCACCGGGCGGCAGGCGAGGTTGATGGCTCAGAGCGCGGGGAAGCGGCCGACGGAACGGGGTACCGCAGTCGTCACCCACTGGCGCCAGGACTGATCGTCGCGCGACGGACCGGCCGGGCCCCTGTTCCAGGGCCTTCCCGGCCCCGCCCCCACCTGGCCGGCTTCGCCTCGGCCAGGGCATGGGGCCGCGGTGTGCCCCCGGCCCCGGGGGAGAGTGCGCCGAATGGCTCGGGGGTACGTATGCGTCGCCTTGGTCGGCCGGTGGAGCGACTTCCCTGCCGGCGGAGGTCGCCGGACCGGCTACGGCATGTCTCACTTCCTTGTTCCCCTGCAACGGTGATGCGTACGGAAATGCCTGGTCAGAGCAGTTCCTCGTGCGTGATTGAACCTACGGCGGGAGTTCCCGGCGAGGAAGCGCGCAGGGGGTGCCTGGGGGGTGCCTCCCCGTGAGTGCCGTGACGTCCGGGGCCCGCGACGTTGCCGCGCCCCGGACCTCAGTCCTTCAGCCCCGCGATCCCTCGCAGTTGCCGCCACGTCGATTCCGCCCCTGCCTCGTCCGGCGACTCGAAGTACACCTCCACGTTCGCCGTTCCTCCGTGGTCCGGGCCCCGGGCCTCCAGTACGCCCGGCAGCGCCGACGCCTTCCGTACCAGGCCCTCGGCGGCCGGGAGCTGGGTCCTGGCCACGATGCCGGGGTTCGGGCCGTGGCTCGGAGGGCTCATCGGTTCCCCCAGTGCCGCGCGGAGGAACTCGTCCCAGAGGTCCACCCCGCGTGCGTGCCAGAGCATGCGGGGAATCCCGAGGCCGCCGGGACGGATCGCGATCTCGCCGATGACAGGGCCCCTGTCCGTCTCGAAAACCTCCAAGTGCGTGACCCCGTCCTGTAGTCCGAGGGCCCTCACCGCCTTCCGGTGCAGGAGGAGGATGGCTCGCGCGATCGGTGCGGACTGGTCGACCACGTAGCCACTGTCCACTTCCGGGGGCGTGTCGAGGGGGATCGTGAAGTAGCGGGAGACCGTCGCGTGGCGCACCTCGGCTCGTCTGGTCACGCCGTCGCAGTGGTACTCCGCCGTGACGTCTACCAGGCGCTCCACCAGGATCGGGACCCCCCGTGCCGCGAGGTCGTCGTACCTGCCTTCCCGGAGGCCGCGCGCGAACGCCTGCGGCGATGCCACGCGGTGGGTGCGCGTTGCCATCGCGCCGAAGACCGGCTTGATCACCACCGGCCAGCCGGTGTCCCGGGCTGCTCTCGGGACCTCCTCCAGGCAGCCCGCCTGGGCGTAGTCCGTCACCGGGAGGCCCGCCGCGCGGAGTCTGTCCTTCATGGCCCTCTTGTGGGCGGCCCAGAGCGACTGTTCGAAAGACGGGCCGGGGACGCCGAGCAGGGAACGGACCAGGCCGGCGGCGACGATGCTCTTCTCCGTCGAGGCAACGACCCGGTCAGGCAGTCCCGCGCGGGCCAGGGAGTGGGCGGCGCGTTCGACCTGACCCAGGTCCTCGAAGCTGTCGACGTACGCGATGCCGCATTCGTCATAGAAGCCGGCGTACGCCGTGCGAGTGATCACCTGGAGTTGGATGTCCGGTCGTTGCCGGAGGGCCCGGACGATCTCCGGTTTGTCGGAACCCAGCAGCATGACGCGTTGGTTCACGTCTTCTCCTCACAGTGGTGGTGGGTGACCGTGGCCGCATCCTCGTCGATCACGGCCCAGGCCGGGGACGGGCCGCGTTCCGGGGCGGTTTTGGCGACCGGGCCGACGTTGACGATGTAGCGGGCACCCGGTGCGAGGTGGATCGGTTCGCCGTGGCGAACCGGGACGAGGACGGGTTCGGCGTCTCTGCCGCATCTTGCCTGGGGCAGCCGGCGCAGGGCGCTGCGGTGATGGTGGCCGTGAATCAGGGCCCGGCCCGGAAATGGTGCCTCGGCCGGGGACCAAACCCCCGGCTGCGTCTCCCGCCAGGGGAGGCGGTGGCCGTGGCCGTAGACGGCGAAGTCCGTGCGGTGTTCCAGTGGAGCGTGGAGGATCGGCCTCGTCCAGTCGGGCAGGTGCGCCCGCGGTACCAGGGAGGCGATCCGTTCTTCTTGGTTGCCGCGCAGGAGCAGAGCGCCCCGCAGGAGGACCTCCACCCGTGGGTCCGCGTCGACTACCTCTGCGATGTCGCCGGTGAACTCGTACTTCTCGGCCTGGCGCTTGCTCACCTTGCACTCGAAGACGTCGCCCATGGAGATGACCTGGTCCACCGCCTGGCGGGCGATGTGCTCCAGTACCCGTTGCAGGGAATCGACATCGCCGTGCACGTCGGTGAGTACGGCGTATCGCATGCTTCTCACGCCTCCATTTCGATCAGTACGCCCATTCGCAGGGTGTCGGCGCGCCGAGCGGCTTCCGTCGCGTCCTCGCCGGTGGCCAGGACGTACCCGCAGCGGTCATCGGAGTCTCGAAGTGGGCGGATCCGGTCGCCGATCCGCGCTCCCACCCGCACGACGTCGTCGGCTCGGAGGCCGCCGGGCAGCGTGATGCGGCGGACGAGGCCCGGCTCCGGTGACAGGAAGCGGATCGCCGCGCCCGCGACCGGGACGGGGTCCGTGGGCGGCGGGGGCAGTAGCCCGAGGGGGCAGCCCACGGTGAGGGCGGGCAGGTCCAGGCCGTACGACCGGCGGATCAGTTCCCGGATCTTGTCGCCGCCGATCCGGTTGTGGGATTCGATGATCTTCGGGCCGGTCGGGGTGATCTTGACTTCGGTATGGGCGGGCCCCTCCCACAAGCCCACGGTGTCCAGGAAGGCCCGTACGAGTGCGGTCACGGCGTCCCGGTCCGCCGCCGGCAGCCTGCTGGGCATGGTGTGGCCCGCCTCGACGAAGGACGGCCATGTGGTCTTGTCGGTCACGGCGATCACTGCGTGTTCGCGTGCGTGCGTGAAGGTCTCGACGCTGACCTCCGGCCCTTCCAGGTACTCCTCCGCCACCGGGTCCGTGCCTCCGGCCCGCGTGAAGTCCGTCCAGGCCCGCTGTGCGTCCCGGGGTGCTGCGACGCGGAGCACCGCTTCGCTGCCGCTGCCGGAGGCAGGCTTGAGGATCACCGCGCCACCGGTCGTCCGGCAGAACGCGGCCAGGTCGCGCCAGTCGCGTGGTGCCGTGGTGCGTACGGGGCTCAGGCCGCGCTCGTTCAGCAGGGCCCGCATGCGCCGTTTGTCCCGCAGCAGGAGCACCGTGCTCGGGGGGTTGCCGGGGACGCCAAGGCGCTCGGCGGCCTTGGCGGCGGGCAGCAGGCCCGCCTCGGTGAGCGACAGCAACCGGTGGAAGGGGCGGTTGATGTGGACGCGTAGCAGCACCGCGTGCAGGGCGTCCGGATCGCTCAGGTCCGTCGCCAGCACGTCGCCGGCCTCGGCCGCGCAGGCCGGTGCGGGCTGTCCGGCCTCGTGTACCAGGACGGTATCGACGCCCAGGGTGCGGGCTGCGCGTATCAGTTGTGGAGTGCCCGCGATCACGGCGATGCGCGGCGCGGTGATCGCGGGCGGGGTGTCCCCCTGGCTCATGCCCGCGGCTCCGGTTCGGCGTCCGGATCGCCGAACCTCTCCTTGAGGTGGGCGATGATGTCGGCGTTCTCCCGCAGGCTGCCGGGGATGACGGTGGCGCCGTCGACGAGGGCGGGGATGTACTTGCTGCCGGTGACGCGGATCAGTTCGTGCCGGTCCTCGCGGGGCTTGGGTACATTGACGTTCATGTACGACACCTGGAGCCGGGTGAGCAGTTCACGAACCGGCTTGCAGTCGGGGCAGGTCTCGCGCTGGAACAGGACCAGCATCAGCGTTCTCCCTCGTGGACGGTGCGGATTACCTCGCCGGTGCCGGCACCGGGCGTGAAGGTGTGGCCGCAGTCGAGCAGGGCCAGTTCCAGCGCGCCGAAGACCGCGCACAGGTCGAGGGCGTCGGCTGCGCCGACATGGCCGATCCGGAGGAGTGCGCCCTTGAGGTGGGCCTGGCCGCCGGTGACGGTGAGGCCGTACTTGGCGGACAGCGTCTTGAGCAGGACACCGGTGTCGACGCCCTCAGGGGCGAGCGCGGCCGTGATGACGCTGCTGCGCTGGTGCGGGGGCTGGATGAAGGGGCTGAAGCCCAGGGCGAGCAGGGCCCGTTCGGCCGCGCGGCCGAGCAGGGCGTGCCGGTCGCGGAAGGGGGCCAGGCCCTCCTCGCCGAGCATCTTCAGCGACTCGTGCAGGGCGAGCAGCAGCGAGACGGCCGGGGACGAGGAGGACATCGGGTAGAACTGTCGCAGCCGCTTGAACGACCAGTAGTAGTTCGGGCCTGTGCCGCGCTCCACCGCCGTCCACGCCTTGTCGGACAGGGCGACGAAGGCGAGTCCCGGCGGCAGCATGAAGCCTTTGTGGGAAGCGGCGAGGACCACGTCCAGGCCCCAGGCGTCCATCTCCATGGGGTGGACGAGCAGTCCGCTGATCGCGTCGACGACGACGATGGCGTCGGTGTCCCGGAAGATCTCGCCGATGGCCCGGACGTCGTTGAGCGCGCCTGTGGAGGTCTCGCTGTAGACGACGAGCACGCCGCGGACGTCCGGGTGGCGGGCGTAGGCCTCGGCGACCTTCTCGGGGTCGGCGCTGGTGCCCCAGGGGCTCTGGACCACGTGCGCGGTCAGGCCGTAGGCGCGGGCGATGGCCTGGAAGCGTTCGCCGAAGTAGCCGTTGGAGACGATCAGGACCTCGTCGCCGGGTGTGAAGCAGTTGGCGACGGAGGCCTCCATGGCGCCGGTGCCGGACGCAGCGAAGGAGTAGACCGGGGACTGCGTGCCGAACAGCGGCGGGAGACCTGTGTTGATCTCCTGGAACAGGGCCTCCATCTCGGAGGAGCGGTGGTGCACGATCTCGCGAGCGCCCGCCAGCAGCAGCCGCTGGGGGACCTCGGTGGGGCCGGGTGTGGCCAGCCGCAGCTTCACTGGACGTTCTCCTTGCCGGTGGGGTGCCCTGCGCGGGGGGAGGCGGGGCGGGGCAGGTCGATGAGGATGCGGCGAGTGGCCGGCAGGAAGTCGAAGTCGAAGAGGACGACGCGGTGGGTGGGCGACATGGCGAGGGCGCCGGCGGTGAAGGGCACGAGCAGGCTGGTGCCGAGCAGGGACGACTTCAGGTGGGCGGAGCCGTTGGGGTCGCCGGTGGTCAGCTCGTGCAGGTAGCGCGCGCCTGCGTCCGGGCTGTCGGGGGCGAGGCGGTCCAGGACGGTGAGCAGGTCCCGGACGGCTCCGGGTTCGTAGCGCATCACCGTCAGTCCCACGGTGCTGCCGTGGGCGAAGACGCCGGCGAGGCCGTCGCCTGCGCCGTGCTCGGCGAGCGCGCGGGCGATGTGGTCAGTGAGGTCGTGGTGGGATCCGAGGCCGGTACCGGTCACTTTGAGTTCGATCACGCCGGCCCGCCCGCGGTGCTGTCGGCGATGAGGGCCGGGGTGTTCTGGGGGGTCAGGTCTCCGGGGCCCGTCACCGTCCATGCCGGAACGTCCGCGAGGGCGCGGGTGATGCGGTCCCTGCGGTCCGCGGTGCGCTCGCGCAGGTCGTCGGCGTAGTGGTGCCAGCAGGCGTGCGCGCCGTCGAAGGCGGACTCCAGGTTGGCGCGCAGCTGGGCCTCCTGGGCTTCGGTGCCGTCGGCCGCGGGCTCGACGAGGGTGTGCTCGCCGGGGCCGATGGCCGGGTGGAGGATCGCCGTGACGGGGACGTGCGCGCCGAGTGGGGCGCTGGGGAAGCGCTCACGGAACCGGACCGGGTGCACCGCGAACTTGCCGAGCGGTGAGAAGGCGTGGTCTGCACGGGGTTCGTAGTCGTCGCTGAGGCCGGCGATCTCCTTCAGGCCCGGGTATTTGGCGACGGTGCCGTAGCCGAGGTGGGGGTAGTCGGGCCAGCCTGCGGCCAGGACGGAGCCGTCGGGCCGCTCGTGCAGCACCGTCTTGTCGCCGCTGAGGATCCGGTAGCCGAAATGCTCCACCAGTTCCAGGAGCAGGGTGCTCTTGCCGGCTCCTTTGGCGCCGGTGACGAGGACGGCGGTGCCGTCACGGTAGGCGGCGGTGGCGTGCAGGACGGCGGCGCCGGAGTTCTCCTGGTCCTTCAGGACGAGGTCGCGGACGAGCTCGACGAGGTCCATGGCGCCGTCACGGCCGAGGGCGACGTCAACGGTGCGGGCGGTGCGGTCGAAGGTGAGGCGGGAGCCGGTCTTGGTGCACTCCAGGTACTCGCGGTCGTCCAGGGTGGTGCGCCGGGCGGGGACGGTGAAGAACTCGCTCGCGCTCTTGCGGAGGTGGATGTCCTCCCAGGCGGCCGTGCCGGGCGGGGTGTGCCGGGCGTCCGGTGCCGCGGCGATCCGCAGGGTGGCGAGCGGGCTGCGCAGCCTGGTGTCCGGTCGGGCGGGGAGGGCCGCCAGGTGGGTGCCGAGGAAGGCGAGGGCGCTGGCGACGTCCGCGCCGGGTGCCACGTCCAGGTCGAGGAGGGTGCCGTGGAAGTCGAGGTGCAGGTGGGTGGGGGTGGTCGTCATCGGGTGGCCTCCGCCAGGTCGCGGCCCAGGGCCTCGTAGTGGGACTGCTGTTCCAGCATCTGCGGCATCCGCTGGAGGTCGAAGATCTCCTTCAAGGGGGCCAGGTCCTCCTCGACGTGGTGCGTGGTGCCGTCGCGCATGATGCGGGTGAGGGTGTCGCGCATGGCGCGCACCGAGCTGCGCAGGGCCTGGTTGGCGTAGATCGCCATGGCGAAACCGCGTTCCTGCAGTTCGTCGGCGGTGACGCTGTGGTACGTGGTCGGTACGATGATGACGGGCAGGTCGCCGTCGTAGGCCGCGCGGAAGGCGAAGACCTCGTCGGGTTCGGTGCGCTTGGAGTGGATCAGCAGGGCATCCGCGCCCGCCCGCTCGTACACCTCGGCGCGGCGCAGTGCCTCGTCCATGCCGAGTCCGGAGATCAGAGCTTCGAGACGGGCGACGACGACGAGGTCGCGGCGTACGTCGGCGGCGGCGCGGATCTTCCCGGCGAAGTCGTCCAGCGGAGCGAGGTCCTGGTTCCCTTCGACGAAGCTGTTGAGCTTGGGGAACCGCTTGTCCTCGATGCAGACGCCGGCGACGCCGCGCGCCTCGTAGGCGCGCACCATGTGGATGACGTTGTTGACGTTGCCGAAGCCCGAGTCGCAGTCCGCGAGCACCGGAACGTCCACTCGGGCGGCCAGCGAGGCGGCCGTGTCGAGGCATTCGGGCATCGCCAGGATGTTGGCGTCGGGGACTCCGGCAGCGGCGGAGATCTCCAAACCGCTGGACCAGATGACGTCGAAGCGGGCCTCCTCGGCAAGGCGTGCGCTAAGCGGGTTGTGGGCGCCCATGGCGCGGGCGAGCCGGGGCGCGCGCAGCAAGGCCAGCAGCCGGGCCGCAGGCGAGACGCCAGTACCGGCGGATGTGGTGTGGATCATGAAGGAATCTCTCCCGTGAGTACGCGGCACACCCGCTCGACCTCGTCGTCGAGGACGTTGTGCGGTCGTGTCGTGCCCAGTCGGCGGCCGACCTCCCAGGGGTCGAGCCCGTACTGTGCGCTGATCTTGTCGATGCGGTTCTGGAAGTAGAAGTGGTGGTCGTTGATCCCGGCGGCGATCTCGGCCCGGCGCACCGGCATGGGGCGTGGGAGCACGTGCTCGGCCACGTATTCGGAGGCTTCACACACGCTCGGCAGATGAGCGCGGGTCTGGTGGCGGGGCCATGCGGTCAGGAACGCGACCGCCTGTTCGGTGGCCAGATTTCCGGCGCCGCGGGCCATGGCGCACAGCGACGTGTCCAGCCAGGTCGCTCCGGCGTCCAGCGCTGCCAGGGCGTTGGCGGCGGCCAGGCCCAGATTGTTGTGGGCGTGCAGGCCGACGGGGATCGGCAGCCGCTCGGTGAGCAGCGCGATGCGGTCCCGGACGTCGTCCGGTGTCAGGCTGCCGAAGGAGTCGGCGATGTAGAAGACGTCGGGCGGTTCCGCCCGGATGGTGTCCGCGATCCGGGCCAGCTGCTCCGGGGTGGTGTAGCTGGCGGCCATCAGGTTGACGCCGGCCTTCAGGCCCAGGCGTCGTGCGGCGCGTACGTACTCCGGCACGCCCGCGATGTTCCAGGGGTAGGCCGCTATGCGGACCATGGAGACCGGGCTGTCGGGCAGGTCGTCCAGTGCGTTCGGAGGACACGCGGTGGGGACGACCATCACGGCGAGCTCGGCGTGGCCGACGGCGGGCAGTGCGGCGAGGTAGGCGGGGGTGCAGTGGGCCGGTGCGCCTGCGGCCTTGCTGTCGCGGCTGCCGGAGCCGCCGCGGTATCCCACTTCGATGACGTCGACCTTCGCGGCGTCGAGGGTGGTGACGATGGTCCGCACGTCGGTGGGGGTGAAGTGCCAGGCGTTCTGGTTGCCGCCGTCGCGCAGGGTGCAGTCCAGCAGGACGGGCTTCACCGGTTCACCCCGTCGGTCGCCAGTTCCCTCCGGAAGCGTGCCACGAGCTGCTGGGGCGTCTGCTCGACTCGGCCGCCTGCCGGGTGGGTGCGGGGCGTACAGCGGATGTGGAGGAGGGTCGGGTGCCCGTCGAGCTCCACGGCTGCCAGGGCGTCGGCATCCTCGACGATGTGGGCGGCCGGGTATCCGGCGGCCAGGGCCAGGGCGGGCGGGTCGCCGAGGGCGGCGGTGCGCTGGCCGCCGGTGCTCTCGTGCGCCCCGTTGTCGAGGACCACGTGCACGAGGTCCGGCCGGTGCTCGGCGATCGTCGGCAGGCAGCCGGGGTTCATGGCGAACGAGCCGTCGCCGTCGAGGACGAGGACGCGGCGCCCGGGCCGGGCGAGGGCGATGCCGAGGCCGATCGGGGCGGCCATGCCCATGGAGCCGACGAGGTAGAAGTGCTGTGGCCGGTCGGCCAGGTTGTACAGGTCGCGGGTGATGTAGCCGCAGGTGCTGACCACGAGCGCGGTCGGTTCGCGGTCCAGCAGTGCCTGGATGGCTGTGCGGATGTCGAGCACGTCAGATTCCTTCCCGGACGACGAGGACGGAGGTGCGGCGCCCGGAGTCGTGCGCGGCGAGAAATTCCTCGGTGGACTCGGCGGGGCGGTCGGGGTCGAGCACGGTCCACGGCAGGCCGAACACGTCGAGCAGGCGGGGCAGTTCACGGCCGATGACGTCGTGTTCGACCGCGTCGTTGCCGTCGTGCCCGCGCCAGCTGACGATCAGCGGCAGGTGGACGTCGTAGATGAGGTTGAAGGAGGTCAGGACGTTCAGCGAGTAGCCGAGCCCGGAGTTCTGCATGAGCACGACGGGGCGGGCGCCGGCGAGGGCGAGTCCGGAGGCCGTGCCCAGGGCGGTGTCCTCACGGGGTGCGGGCAGATACGCAGCGGGGCGTTCGGCAGACTCCAGCAGCCGGAAGAGTCCCTTGAGGAGGGAACAGGGAACCCCGGTGAAGTGCGTGGCCCCGTGTGAGAGAAGGGTGTCCAGCACCGCTGTGGCGGTGTTCTGCCGTCTGTCGGCAGCGGGGACGGAAGCGGTGGGGAGCATGGGTCCGCCTTGAAGGACGGGCGCAGGACGCCGTCGGGAAGAGGAGGCTCTGTCGGCAGTCGCGACAAGAGCGGGAGGAGAGAAGGCCGCGAGACAGGCTGACCTGGCCGTGTCTGCAAGCGGTTGATGCCGATCATCCCTGTGGGGAAGGACTCCCGCAAGGGAGTGTCCGAATATCGGACATCATTGTTCGGCCAGGGAACTTTCGATGTGTGTGCGGGCGCGGACGGCCGCGAGCCGGCCCGCCACGGGCCGTGCCAGCGCACCGGCGAGGGCGAACACCCCGCCCAGCGCCAGCCATCCCCAGCCGCCCAGGGCGATCACCACACCGGTGAACAGGACCGGTCCGGCGATCTCCTGCGCGCTGAAGCCCAGATTGAACACCGACAGATACTCCGTCCTCCGCTCTGGCGGCGCATGACGGTACGAGAGCTCCCACGCGCCGGCCGACTGAAGGATCTCGCCCAGGGTCATCGCGGCCGTCGCCACCACCAGCAGGCCGATCGCAGGCAGCCGGCCCACCACGCCGGCACCGGCGAGGGCGACGCAGCAGACCGCCAGGGCTCCGCCCGCCAGGGCCAGGCAGCGCATCGATCCGGCGCCTTTCTCGGCCCGGCGCGACAGCGGCACCTGGAGCAGGACAACCAGCACGGTGTTCACCGCGGTGAGAACCGCCACCACGCCGACCGGGGCGTCCGTGCCGGACACCACCCACAGCGGGATGCCGATCGACAGCAGCGTCATGTGCAGGACGAGAACGCTGTTGAGACCCGCGAGCGTCAGGTACGGCAGGTCGCGCAGCCCCGCCAGTGCCTTGAACAGGGTGCCGTCGCTCGGTGGCGCCGGTACGTGGGCGGCGAGCCGCAGCCGCGCCAGGACGAGGGCCGCGGCCACGAAGGACGCGGCATCCACGAGCACCACCGACCGGAACGCCCAGACCGTGCCCGCAGTGAGCAGCGGCGCCGCCGCCAGTGCGCCGACGGAAAAGCCCGCGTTGCGCAGGGTCCTGAGGATGGCCATCGTGCGCACCCGCTCCTCGTCACCGACCGCGCCGGCGACCACCACCTGGGTCAGCGGGGACACCGCCGCCTCGGCCAGGGCCAGGCAGCAGACGGTGACCGTGAAGACGTGGATGCCGTCGGCGAAGGCGAGGACGCAGAACCAGGCCGCGCGCCACAGTTGGAGCGCCACCAGCAGACGGCGCGGGCCGATTCGGTCCCCCAGCCGCCCCAGCGGAATGCCCGCGAGCAGCCCGACGAGGCCTGCGGCGGACATCGCCCAGCCGAACTGGGTGGTGGTCAGACCGACGTGCAGGACGGCGAAGACGGCCGAGCCGGCCAGGAAGAGTCCGGTACCCACCGAATCGACGAGCGAGATCAGCGCCAGCCGCCGGCCCGCCCGGCCCGGCGGGACGTAGGCGCGCAGCGCACCGCCCCTCACGCCGGCGCCTCGGTGGTGACGCGTATCAGGCCGGCGCCGTGCACCGCGCGGGCCGCGGCCTCCTCGGGGGTCGCGCCGGTGGCGATCACGTGCCCCAGCCGGTCCCAGGAGCTGGCGACGGCGCCGACCGTGGCGCCGGGTTCCACGGTGACCTCGCTCTCCACCACTCCGGGTGCCCGGCCGGCTTCCTCCACGCCGTCGACGGCGGTGACGAGGCCGGGGCCCGCGGTCAGGAATCGGACGGCGGCGGCGCGTGCGGCGCCTCCGGACACGAGGGGGAGACGCCCTTCGAGGACCCGCAGGTAGTCCTTGGTCAGGTCGCAGCCGTGGCTGAGATTGATGAGCTGGCCGATGCCGTCGCCCGGCAGCCGTCCCGCGCACTCGACGAGGTGGGGACGGCCGTCGTGCAGGATCCACTCGGCGTGCACCACTCCGGTACGGAAGCCGGTGGCCGCGAGCAGCCGCCGGGTTGCCGCGGCCAGTTGCTCCGCCACCTCGGCGGGCAGCGCGGCGGGCGCCACGTGCCCCAGCTCCACCGGGCTGTCGCCGTACTGGACGCTCTTCGCGGTGATGTTGGAGAACTCGGTCCGGCCGTCGAGGACCAGCGCCTCGACGCTGAACTCGGGTCCCTCCAGGCGCTGTTCGACCAGGTACTTCGGCGGCAGGGCGTTCCGGGCACGCTGGCGCGCCTCGTCGGCGGAGGTGGTCGCGGCCCACGCGGCGCGGGCGTCGGAGCCGGCCTCCAGCAGCCGTACGCCGAGGCTCGCCTGTCGGTTGGCCGGCTTGACCACACAGCGCCCGCCATGGCGGGCCCGGAACTCCTCGACGGCACCGACGGACTCGGCCACCTCCCAGTCGGGCTGGTCGATGCCGTGTCCAGCGGCCGCCGAGCGCAGCCGGGACTTGTCCCGCAGCAGCCGGGCGGCGCCGACGCCCGCACCGTGCACGTTCCAGGCTTCGGCGAGCGCGGCGGCCGTCACGACGCCGTACTCCAGCGCCGGCACGACTACTCGCAGCCGCTGCGGCCGGCGTATCAGGGCGGCCAGCCGCTCGGCGCCCGCCTCGTCCTGTGTCGGCGCCTCGACCAGTCCGGCCACGCACGTGAAGCCGGCGATCCGCTCCCGGCCCTGGCGCGCTCGGACGGTGTCGGGTTCGTCGACAACCAGCACGCTACGGGCGGGCAGCAGCCTCTCCAGGTCCGCCAGCAGCGCCACGCTCAGGCCCACGGCGACATGCGTAACCGCGGTGGTGTCCGAGGACGCGTACGGCCAATCGTTCAGGGAAGTGTCCGGCATGCTTCCTCCGGTCTGACATCGGGAAGGTCGAAAACTCGAACAGGGCATACCCAGGCGGGGCCGATAAAGCCACCGCTGCCCTGCGGCGGTCATCATTGCCCACGATTCGTGTTTCGAGAAATCGAATACAGGGCCCCCGCAGGAAATCCAGGCACTCAATGCGGGTTCTCGCGGATTTCTTTGGGTGTGCGATAGGCGGCGGGCGCGGGGCCTCTCGACGCAGTCTCACGAACGAACCCCGGCCACCCCCGACCCGGCCACACGGCACCCCGGGCCGCAAATCGTAGGGTGATCCACGCCACACACCGACAGTCTTGCTGTTCAGAGGCAACTCATGCAGGATCAAGCTGCGGCGCCTGGTCAGCGTCCAGCCCCTTCGTGCGGCTGGAGACCGGTCACATCCGCCCCAATCCCCACTTCGCGCACAGCGCGCCCCCGGCATTCCCGGCCCTGTTCGGCATGCCCGCCCCTCGGTGCTCGCACGCCCGCCCCTTTTCCTGACATACCCCTCCCGAACTTAAGGTTCGACCTCGGCGTTCCGTCGGGCGGTCATATTCTTCACGGGAAATCCAATGAATGCGCATCATGTTCGTACGGCCGAATCCCCGTTTTCCGGATGGGATATTCTGACGGAATCGACGCCGTTCCACCTCGGCGCCGAGTGGCTGCGTTTAGTCGACTCCGCCGGAGGCGCCGAACCCCGGTACTCCCTCCTGACCCGGGACGGAAACCCGGCCGCCGCGCTCGTCGGCCACTGGAACCCCCGGGAGGCCCACCCGGACTACCGGCCGCTGGAAGCCCTGGGCGACACCGGCCCGCCCCGCCTCACCCTGGGCGGCCGGCGGGGCTACCGTTCGGGCCTGCTGCATCCGCCGGACACCCCGGCCGGCCAGGTGACGGCGGATCTGGCCCTGTTGCTGGCCGATGCCCTGGAGCACGAGCCGCGCGCCGCCGGCGCGTGGTGGTGGCCCTTCCTGACCACCGACGACGCAGCTCTGGTGCTCGCCGCGGCCCGTCTCGCCCGCCCCCGCGCGCCCGCGCACCTGCGGCTCGTGGGTGCCGATTGCGTGGTGGACCCCGTGGGCGACGGCATCGAAGACTTCACCGACGCGCTGCCCGCCAAGCAGCGCCGTACCAACTTCCGCCGGGAGGCCCGCCGGTTCGCCGGCAGCGGACTGCGCATGGAGCAGCTCAGGCTCTCGCAGGTCTTGGAGGAGGCGGCCGTGCTGCACGCCCAGGTGCAGCGCAAGTACGGCCACGACACCTCCGTCGAGCACCTGCGCGGCTTCCTGGGGCGCATGGCCGATCGGCTGGACGACCGCTCGGTGGTGTTCGCGGCCTTCGACGGGGACGCCCTGGTGGGCTTCACCCTGTGCTTCGCCTTCGGGCGCGAGCTGACGGTACGCCTGAACGGCCTGGACTACGAGCGGTTGCCGGACGCGGACGTGTACGCCAATCTCACCGTGCACCAGCCCC
>NZ_JBEZIB010000063.1:0-28471 GCF_040650855.1 Streptomyces sp. NPDC048606
ATCAAGTGGGGCCTGGACTACATGAACGAGCGCTACGGCAGCCCCGTCGGCGCCTGGAACTTCTGGCAGGCCAACCACTGGTACTAGGCCGCCACGGCGGGCGACAGCCCCCCAGCCGCACACGAAAGACGCCCGACCGGGACACCCCGGCCGGGCGTCTTTCGCGTACCCGGAAGCGCGTCGCCGGTCAGGGGCGGTCCAGGCCCCAGGTCTGGAGGGAGTAGGGCCGGCCCTTCTCCTCGCCCTCGATCAGGGGCACGTCGAGGAGCCGGAAACCGGTGCGGGTGGCCACGCTCACGCTGGCGGCGTTCTCCGCCTCCAGCTCCAGGATCACCCGGTCCACGCCCAGCCGTTCGAAGGCGTACGCGGCCATCAGCCGCACCGCGCCGGCGGCCAGCCCCTTGCCGCGGTGGGCGGGGCCGAGCGCGTAGCCGAGTTCGGTGCCCTCGGGAGCGCGCTTCAGCATCATCTCGCCGAGCGGGGCCCCGCCGTCGACGGTGATCGCGAGGAGGATGGCGCTGCCCTCCGCGCGCAGTCGCCGGGCCCGGTCGAGGCGGGTGTGCGCGGCCTCGGCGTCGAAGGGGGAGACGATCGGCGTCCAGTACGCGATGTCGGGGTGGTCGAAGAGTTCGGGCATCGCGGCCACGTCCGACTCCGTCCAGTCGCGCAGGACCACGCCCTCCCCGGTCAGCTCGATGCGGTCGGGGAAGGGGAGTACGGCGCTGCTCATGGTGGGGCCTCCGTGGCCGGTAGGGGAGGAGGCAGGATATGCGGGTCCCGGGCCCCGGGGCACGGCAATATCACCGGGCCCGGTCGTCCCGCGCGGGCCGCCGGGCGCACCGGCGTCCGGGACTCCGGCGGGGGTCCTCGGTCGCTCCGCGGGACGTCCCCTACGCTCGGGCACGGAAGACGGCACGCGGTGCCGTACGCGACCTGGAGCGGGAGGCGACGGTGGCCGGACACGGCGTGCGGTGGGTCGCGGGCGTCATGATCGCGGCCTGCGCGGTGCTCGTCGGCCCCAGCGCACCGGACGGCGGTCTCGTGGCCCTGCCCCTGCCGGTCGACGCCGTCGAGGAGGTCGTGCCGAACCGGGTCATGACGTGGAACATCTGCAACCCCTGCGGCGGAGGCGGGCACGACCTCGGCCGGGCCATGGAGATCGCCACGTACGCGCCCCAGGTGGTCGCGCTCCAGGAGGCGTGCGTACGGGACGTCGAGCGGATCCGGGACCACCTGGAGGGCCTCTACGGGCTGGTCTACCACGTCGAGTACGGGATGGTGCTGCGCAAGCGCAACCGGTGCGGGGGCCTGCCGTGGAGCCCGGGGGAGTACGGCCAGGCGATCCTCTCCGCGGCGCCGATGAGCGACCGCGTGAACGTGGAGTACCCCGACGGCGGGTCCGAGGACCGCGGGTACATGGCGGTGACCACCACCGTCGCCGGCCGCCCGGTCCGCGTCTTCAACACCCACCTCGCCGAGCGCAGGCAGGGGGAGGTCCGGGCCGGGCAGGTCGGCGTCCTGGCCGCCGAGGTCGCCCGCCACGAGCGGGCGATCGTCCTCGGCGACTTCAACGCCCGGCCGGACGCCCCCGAGCTCGCGCCCCTGTGGCCCCTCGTCACGGCTGCCGCCCCCGGCTGCCGTCCCGCGCCCACCGAGGCCTGCGAGCCGACCACCGACTGGCGCCTGCGGTTCGACTACGTCTTCCTGCGCGGCATCGCCCCGAGCGGGGACCGGGTGCGCCCGAGCCCGTACTCGGACCACCACATGGTCTACGCCGACCTGGCCGGACGGTCGGGTGAGTAGGACGGTCGGGTGAGGGGGAGGACGCCCGGTAACCGAGTACCGGGCGTCGGCGCCCGAGCTCCACGACGCGGGCGCGTCGGGCGGGCGGATCAGCCGGCGGCGAGGAGGGTGAGCGTGTCGATCACGCGGTTCGAGAAGCCCCACTCGTTGTCGTACCAGGCGACGACCTTGATGTGCCGGCCCTCGACGCGGGTCAGCTCCGAGTCGAAGATCGACGACGCGGGGTTGCCCGTGATGTCCGAGGACACGAGCGGGTCGTCGGAGTACTCCAGTACGCCGGCCAGCGGTCCGGCGGCGGCGGCGCGGTAGGCCTCCAGGACCTCCTCGCGGGTCACGTCGCGCGCGACGGTGGTGTTGAGCTCGACGATCGAGCCCACCGGGACCGGCACGCGGATCGAGTCGCCCGACAGCTTGCCGTCCAGACCCGGCAGGACCAGGCCGATCGCCTTGGCGGCGCCCGTCGAGGTCGGCACGATGTTGACGCCGGCGGCGCGGGCGCGCCGGGGGTCGCGGTGCGGGCCGTCCTGCAGGTTCTGCTCCTGCGTGTAGGCGTGCACGGTGGTCATGAACCCGTGCTCGATCCCGGCGAGGTCGTCGAGTACGGCGGCCAGCGGGGCGAGCGCGTTGGTCGTGCACGAGGCGTTCGAGACGATCGTGTGCAGGGCCGGGTCGTAGGCGTCGGTGTTGACCCCGTAGGCCAGCGTGACGTCGGCGCCGTCGGACGGCGCGCTGACGAGCACCTTGCGGGCGCCTGCCTTGAGGTGACCGCGGGCGGCCTCGGCGGAGGTGAACCGACCGGTCGCCTCCAGCACGATGTCGACGCCGAGCTCGGCCCACGGCAGCTGCTCCGGCTCGCGCTCCGCGAGGACCGTGATGCGCCGGCCGTCGACGACGAGGACGTTGCCCTCGACCGTCACCGGGCGACCGAGTCGACCGGCGGTGGTGTCGTAGGCGAGCAGCCGCGCCAGGGTGGCGGGCTCGGTGAGGTCGTTGACGGCGACGACCTGGAGGTCGCTGTCGCGCTCCAGCAGCGCGCGCAGCACGTTGCGTCCGATGCGGCCGAATCCGTTGATGGCGATGCGAGTCATGAGCGATGTCCCTTTCGTTCGCCATCAGGTTCGCGCCCGCGGACGGCCCGTGACAGCGGCGAGATCGCCATGGTTCGTAAGGATCTCGCCATGACGGCCGGGACGCTCTACTCGCCCCGCGTGAAGGTCCGCCGGTACTCGGTCGGGGTGGTCCCCAGGATGCGGTGGAAGTGCAGCCTGAGGTTGGCGCCGGTGCCCAGGCCCACGTCGGCGGCGATCTGCTCGACGCTGCGCTCCGAGCGTTCCAGCAGCTCGCGGGCCAGGTCGATCCGCGCCCGCATGACCCACTGCATCGGCGTGTACCCGGTGTCGTCGACGAAGCGACGCGAGAACGTGCGCGGCGAGACCCCCGCGTGCCCGGCGAGCGCGTCGAGGGTGAGGGGCTCCCCGAGCCGGTGCAGCGCCCACTCGCGGGTGGCGGCGAACCGTTCGCCGAGCGGATCGGGCACGCTGCGCGGCACGTACTGCGCCTGCCCGCCGCTGCGGTAGGGGGCGGCGACCAGGCGCCGCGCCGCGTGGTTCGAGGCCGCGACGCCGAGGTCGCCGCGCAGGATGTGCAGGCACAGGTCGATGCCGGAGGCGGCGCCGGCCGAGGTCAGGAGGCTCCCCTCGTCGACGAACAGGACGTTCTCGTCGAGCCGGACGAGCGGGTGCTTCGCCGCCAGCGCCCGCGCGTAGTGCCAGTGTGTCGTGGCGCGCCTGCCATCGAGCAGTCCGGTGGCGGCGAGCGCGAACGCGCCGGTGGAGATGGCGGCGAGCCGTGCGCCGCGCGCGTGCGCGGCGACCAGTGCGTCGAGGACGGCCGGCGGCGGATCGTCGCGGTCCGGAAGACGGTAGCCGGGGACGAAGACGATGTCGGCCCACGCGAGGGCCTCCAGGCCGTGGGTGACGTGGTACGAGAGCCCGTCCCCGCCGGTGACGAGTCCGGGCGCCGCGCCGCACACCCGGACCTCGTAGGGCATGCTCGCGCGGGTCGTGAACACCTGGGCGGGGATGCCGACGTCGAGGGGCTTGGCGCCCTCCAGGACGAGGACGGCGACACGGTGGAGGCGGGAGGGGGGCGGCACGCCGACAAGGGTATGCGGCCGTCGGCGGGCAGTTCCCGGCCGCCCGGGCCGGCCGCCCCGGCCGCGCCCCCACCGGGTCGGAGCGGGTGTGCCTCCTGCCCGGGGCGCCGGTCCCTCGGCCACGGTCGCCGCGCCGTGTGACGTACGGTCAGGGCGGCCGATCCGGCGGGCTCTTGGGGTGGGATGCGCCGACTATCCTCCCGGTATGAAGATCATTCCGGTTCTTGCCGTCGGGGCGGCGTTCGGAGCCGTCACCTCGCTCGTCAACGCCCTTTCCTCCCCGTTCTCCTCGCTCGGAGCGCCCCTCGTGGGCACCGTCCCGGGAGGCGCGGCCAAGGTGCTCAGCCTGTTGTTGGACGCGGGCTGGACGTGGGCCGCGCTCGCGGTGGCGGTGGGCGTGACGGCCCGGACGTGGGGCAGGGGTGCCGCGGCGGGCGCACTGGGGTTGATGGCGGCCACGGCGGCGTACTACGTGACGGACTCCTTCGCGCGCGGCGAACCGCTCGCCGGGTACGGACCGGACCTGATCCTGTGGTGGGTGGCCAGTGTCCTGTTCGGCTCGGTCCTCGGCGTGGTCGGCGCCGCCGTCAGGCGCCCCGGGGTGATCGGCCTGCTCGCGGCCCTGACGGTGCCGGTCGGTGCCGCCGCGCAGATGCTCCTGATGCCGCCCCGCCCGCACATGACCCTGACCCCGGGCATCATCGCAGCCGAGGCGCTCGTCTGGACGGCGGCCGCGGCCGGCGCGGTGTGGGCCGTCCACCGCTTCCGGTCCGAACGGCGTGCGCCCCGTCATCCCGTCGGCCACTGACGGGGGACGCCGACTTCGGGGAATCGCCGGGCATACCGGCCGGTAAGGGGGCAGCGCCGTCGCGGATTTGATAGTTCTGGCCTAAGCCGGTGCAACCGTCCTGCCGGTGGGAAAGGGTGAGGGCCGTGTCCGTCTCTGAGGTCGACCGTCCGAGAATCGTCGTTTGCGCGTACTGCAAGGCCACGGAACGCAGCGGCGTCGCGCGGACGTTGTCCGCCGCCGGAGGTGCGCTGTCGGTGACCTGGCACACCCGCACCTGCCCCCACCTGGCCGCCGACCTCATCCTCGCCGCCGACCGCTGACGGTCGGGGCCGATCGCGGACGGCGGCCGATCGACGGCCGGTGGCCGGTGGCCGGTGGCCGGTGGCCGGTGGTGGGTGGCCGGTGGTCGCACCCCCGGTGATCCCGGGCGCCGGGCGGCCGGCAGCATGGCGCGATGCGCAGACGACACCACGCCACCGCCGTGCTCCTCGCCGCCGCCCTCCTCGGCCTGACCGCGTGTGACGGCGACCCCGCCGCGGCCCCCGCCCCGGCCACCCCCTCCGCCTCGCCCACCCCCGACGCCGGACGTCCGGCGGTACCCGCGCCCTCCGCGCCCCCGGACGCTCTCGCCGCGGGCGATCTGGAGCGGGTCGTGCGTGAGTACTCGGGGCACTACTTCGCGGGCGAGGGCGCGTCCGCGTACGTCTTCCTGTCGGCGCGCTGCCGTGTCGCGGCGGGCGACGCCGCCGCCTTCGCGGACACGATCGGGCGCGCCGCGCGGGAGTACGGGCCGCAGGAGATCGCGACCCTCACGGTCGACCGGATCGCGGGCGACACGGCCCGGGTCACGTACACGTACGCCGTGCCCGGGCTGGACCGCAAGGAGCAGCCCTGGACGCGCGAGGGCGGCGCCTGGAAGTACGACGCCTGCTGACCCCGGCGCCGGGCCGGCCGTACCGGGCCCGTCATGCCCCGCCGGTCTCCTTCACCACCCACCCGAGGTACTCCTCGGTCGTCTCCGTGACCGGCAGCACGACCCACTGCGGGATCGGGGAGGTGTGGTCCGCGTGCGCCCACGCCCGCAGTTCCTCCAGGCGTGCCTCGGTCGTCTGGAGGGAGACCCGGTAGCCGCGCTCGTGCCGCAGCTTGCCCCCCTCCCAGTGGAAGAGGGTCATCCGCGCCTCCACCTGCGCGCCGGCCGCCAGCCTGGACTCGACCGCCCCGCGGGCGAGTTGGTACGCCTTGTCCTCGTCGGTCAGAATCGTCTGCGCGATCATGACGGTGTCCGCCATCTCCGGCCTCCTCGATCGGTTGTGCCGCGACCCTACCGACCGGCCCCGGAACCCCGTACGGCCGGTCCCCCGGCGGCCGTTGGCCACCGGGGGACGGAGGGTTCGCGCGCGCACCGCGAGCGGCCCGGTGCGGACGCCCTCGGGCGCGCGCACCGGGCCGGCCGCGTCAGCTCGGACTCCGCCCGCGGTCCCGCCCCGCCGACTGCGGCGGGATCCTGCGCAGCCGCCGGGCGGTGCGCCGACGCGGCCCCGCCCTGCGCACCTTCTCCGCGAAGGCCCGGTCCGCCCGGCGTTCGGGCTCGGTGGGGGCGACCGCCGGGGCGAGCGCGATCGCGGCGATGGCCACGACCACCACGACGAAGATGATTCCGATACTCATGGACACGATTCCCGCCTTTCGCCTTGACTCCAAACATCCTGTGACTACTCAACGTCTCCGCTGTGGGATCGAATAAACACGCTGAGTGATGTTTGAGCCGGCGTGGGCCTGTTGACGAGGCGGGACGCGGGCGTCAATGGTCTTGACGCGCCCCGTGCTCCAACGGCTCGACGCTCGCCGGGCGCGCGTCGAGGTCCAGGGGAAACGCGGCCGCGCGCTCTCCGGGCCCGGTCGCCGTGACGGGGACGGAGAGGCTGCGACACATGCGGTGGACGCGGCCCAACGCGCCCAGGGTCATGGGCGAGGGGTCGGCCGTCGGCAACTCGATCACCACCCGGCGGGGGCGGTGGGCCTGCACGAGGGCCTCGATCTCCAGGGCGGCCGCCGCCCGGTTGGAGACGTTCAGCTCCCGCGGGATCCTCGCGTACAGGGTGTCCTGGGCGATGTGGTGCTGGATGATCATCCTCGCCTCCCCGCGCGGTTCCGTACGGCACCGACGGCAAAGGGTGCCGGATTCCAGTGTGGGCCATGTGTCCTGAGGGAGGCGAGGGCACGCCGCCGGGGAGCCCCGGCCGCGGCCGAGGGAACCCCTTCGGCGTGTGATGGTCGGTTCATCACCTTTCCTCCCTTAATGTCTGCTGGAACGTCCCGACCCTGACGCGCCGATCCTCTGGGGAGTCCGCTGTGCGACGGTTGACCCTTGCCCTGGCCCTGGCATCGTCCCTCGCCCTGGGTTCCTGGTCGGCCCCGTACGCCCTGTCGGCGGACGGGGCGACCCCGCGCTCCGCGTCCGGCCGCGGCACGAACATCCTCGTCGTCGGCATCGACAGCCGCACCGGACTCTCCGCCGCCGAGAAACGCCGCCTCAACGTCGGCGGCAAGGGCTGCGACTGCACGGACGTCATGATGCTCGTCCACCTCTCCGCCGACCTCCGCCGCGCCAGCGTCGTCTCCATCCCCCGCGACTCCTACGTCGCCTACGCCGTCGAGACGCAACCCGCCCCCAAGGGCAAGATCAACGGCGCCTACGCCCTCGGCCGGGGCCCCCTGACGGTCGCCACCGTGGAGAAGGTCACCGGCCTGCGCGTCGACCACTACCTGGAGACCGGCTTCACCGGCTTCGAGCAGGCGGTCAACGGACTCGGCGGCGCCGTCGTGTGCACCGACAAGGCCCTCAAGGACGAGAACTCCGGACTCGACCTCGCCGCCGGCCGCCACCACGTCGACGGCCGCGGCGCCCTGCGTTACGTCCGGGCCCGACACGTCGAACGCCCCGGCGACCTCGGACGGGTCCGCCGCCAGCAGCGCGCCGTCTCCGACCTGCTGACCAGGCTCCGGAGCGACCGCGTCCTCACCGACCCGATCAGCACCTACGATGCGGCCCGCACCCTGCTCAAGAGCGTCCGGACCGACGCGCGCACCAGCGTGTGGGACCTGGTGCGCCTCGGCACGGCCCTCGGGCGGCTGAGCCCCTCCCGGACCGAGTTCGTCACCGTACCGATCAGCGAGTTCGACCGCCGCGTCCCCGGGGTCGGATCCACCCTGATCTGGCACGACGAGCGCGCCCGGGCCCTGTGGACCGCGCTCGCCGAGGACCGGCCGGTCAAGGGCGACACCCTCGTCCAGCCCCGACCGGCGAACCTCGTGCCCAACAACCCGGCCTCGGTGAAGGTCCGGGTCGACGCCGCCCGGGTGGCCGAGGCCCTGCGCGCCGCCGGGTTCGCGGCCTCGGACGAATCCGCCGCCGCGCCCGCGATCCGCCGGCCGGGGCCGCCCGTCATCCGCCACGCACCGGGCCAGGAGGACGACGCGAGCACCCTCGCCACCGCGCTGCCGGGAGCGCTGCGAGAGGCGGTCCCCGGTCACGGCGCGGCGCTCGACGTGCTGGTCGGCACCGATCCCGTCACGGTGCGGCCCGTCACCTACGACCGCAATATCGTCGACGGAGCCGCGGTCACCGGTGACTCCCTAGGCTGCCTCGGCGCCGACCGCGTCGGGGTGGACCGGGCCGGGGCGTACCGGGCCGGGGCCGACCGGGCCGGGGACGCGGGCGTCGGGTGAGCGGCGTGGGGCACCGTCACGACATGAGCCCGCTCCGGTAGGAGATCGCGACGGCCTGCGCGCGGTCACGGGCCCCCACCTTCGCCAGGATCCGCTTCACGTGGGTCTTCACCGTGGACTCGGCGAGGGACAGCAGCGCGGCGATCTCCGCGTTGGACAACCCCCGCGCCACCTCCCGGAGCACCTCGCGTTCCCGCGCGGTGAGCCGCTCCAGCCGGTCGTCGACCGGCCGGGCGTCGGCCGGCGGGAGCGGGCCCGGCGCGGGATGGGCGGCGAGTCGCGCGAGGACGTCACGGGTGACCGCCGGGTCCAGCAGGGCCTCGCCCGCCGCGACCGTCCGCACGGCGTCCACCAGCCTCTCCGGGGTGGCGCGCTTGAGGAGGAACCCGCTCGCTCCCGCCCGGACCGCGTTCCACACGTACGCGTCGTGGTGGAAGGTCGTCAGGACCAGGACCCGCGTGCGCAGCCCCTCGGCGACCACCCGGCGGGTCGCCTCCACCCCGTCGACGCCCGGCATGCGGATGTCCATCAGGACCACGTCGGGCGCCAGTTCGCGGCACAGGCGCACCGCCTCCAGCCCGTCCGCGGCCTGACCGACCACCTCCAGGCCCTCCTCGGTGCCGAGGACCAGGGCCAGGCCGGCCCGCAGCAGCGCGTCGTCGTCGGCCAGGACGATCGTGACCCGCGGCGGGGTGCGGCGGCCCGTCATCGCACCGGAAGGCGCACGCGCAGGCGGAAGCCGCCGTCCTCGCCGCGCCCGTGGTCGAGGGTGCCCCCGAGGACCGCGACCCGTTCCCCGATGCCCAGCAGACCGCGGCCGGGCGCGTAGTCCGGCGCGGCCCCCCGCCCGTCGTCGCTGACGTCGATGTCGAGCAGGTCCCCGGTGCGCAGCACGCGCACCTCGGCGGACCGGGCACCGGCGTGCTTGAGGGTGTTGGTGAGGGCCTCCTGCACGATCCGGTACGCCGACACGTCGATGCCGCCGGGCAGTTCGTCGTGGCCCGCGTCGATCCGCGTGCCCACCCTGAGGCCCGCCCGCTCCAACCGGTCCGTGAGCCGCGGCAGGTCGCCGAGCCCGGGCCGACCCGGGACGGCGTCGCCCGGTCCGGCCGCTGCGGTGCGGCGCAACAGGCCGAGGACGCGGTCGAGTTCCTCCAGGGCGTCGCGGCCGGTGTCCTCCAGTTGCCCCAGCACCTCGCGGGCCCGGTCGGGGTCACGGTCCAACAGCCGCCGGCCCGCCCCCGCCTGGACGAGCATCAGGTTGACCGTGTGACCGATGAGGTCGTGCAACTCCCGCGCCATGCGCGCGCGTTCCCCCGCGACCACCTCCCGCCGCAGGCGCAGCCGGGCGGCATCACGCTCCTGGAGCCGTCGGGCGGTGCCGTAGCCGATCGCCCAGCCCAGCAGCCAGAGGAACAACACGCCCGCGGGCATCACGGGGCGGACGGGGTGCCCCGCCGGGCCGGTGAACCAGGCGACCATGCCGAGGTAGGCGAGGAACGGCCCGAACCAGGCCCGGGTGCGGGTCCCGTACAACCCCAGCGAATACAGACCGAGCAGGTTCGCGTACGGGGACACGGCGCCGGCCGCGCCCCACAGGGCCTCCACCGACAGGGCCGCGGTGCCCACCGCGTACCCCGCCAGGGGCGCCGTCCTGCGGAAGGCCAGAGAACCGGCCACCACGACGGCCGGCAGGAACGCGGCGGCCACCCCGACGCCCGCGCGCCCCGGGGCCTGGGACCGTTCGGCGACCGTCGCGAGGAGGAAGCCGAGCGCGATCACCGTGTCGACGGCCACGGCACGGCCGACCGACCCGCGAGGGAACCGGAATCGGAACGGGAACGGCAGCGGGTCCGGGGCGGACGGCCGAAGCCGCGGCAGCCGGCCGAGGATCGGGTACGGGGCGAGGCGGTGCATCGCGGTCGGGTACCTCCGGCCGAGGGCGGGCGCACGGGCCGGCGCAGACGCTTTCGCCGGTCCCCGAACGCTAGGGCCTGTCGTCGAACTCCCGTCTGCCCCGCGACGCCCGGCACGCGCTCTCGCCGCACCGGACGGAAGACCGAGTACGTCCAGTGCAAGGACTTCCGCCCGGCACGCCGAGAGCGCGCACCGGACGCCGCGGGGCCGCCCTCCGGGCGACGACGGGAGTTCGACGACAGACCCTAGCCGGGACCGACGCGGGCGCACATCGTCCCACGGGGGTACGTCGACCCCCGACCGGGGACGCGCGGACCCCGACGTACCCCCGGGGGAGGAGACGGGACACCCCCGGCGGGGGCCGCGACGGGTGCGGCGTCCTTCCTAGCGTGACGGGCATGAACCGGACTTCCGACACGGGCGCGGGCCCGCCTCCTCGCCGCCCCGGGGACACCCCCGAAACCCCCCTCGCCACCACCCGGCGGCCCGAGCGAGCGCGCCTGCCGGGCCGCGCCGCCTGGTGGACGATCACCCTGCTCGCCGCCGCCACCGCCCTTCTGGCGGCGCGCTACCTCACGCTGGACCCCGAGGTGTTCCTGGAGGAACAGCGGGCCGCCTACCTGGCCCGCCTCACTCCCCTCTTGCTGCACATCGGGGGCGGCACGGCCGCGCTGCTCCTCGGCCCCTGGCAGTTCGTGGCACGGCTGCGGACCCGCCGGCCCGCGGCGCACCGGATCGTCGGCCGCGCCTACCTCGTCTGCGTGGCGGCCACGGCCGCCGGCGGACTGCTGCTCGTGCCCGGCGCGCTGGTGCCCCCCATCGCCCCGATCGGCTTCGCCCTCCTCGACGTCCTGCTCGTCCTCACGACGGCCGCCGCCCTCCACACCGCACGCCGGCGCCGTTTCGACCGGCACCGGGTGTGGATGGTCCGCTCCTACGCGCTGATCCTGTCCGCCGTGACGCTGCGCCTGTGGCTGGTGTCGTGCGCGGCCCTCGGAGTGCCGTTCGACCTCGCGTACGCCTCCGCCGCCTGGACCTGCTGGCTGATCAACCTGCTCCTCGCGGAACTCGCCCTCGCCCACGGCTTCTTCGGCACGGCGGTCGGGGCCGAGGCCGGATCGGTGATCGGGCCGGCGGCGGTCAGGGTGTCCGCCGACCGTCCCGGAGCCCGGCCGTGAGGGCGTCGTCGAAGGAACCGTGCACCTCGGCCCCGTCGGCCGGGAGGACGCCGCGCAGCACGGCGCGGGACCGCGCGGCGCGCACCACGGCGCCCATCCCCCTGCCCTGCGCGCGGCAGAGCCGCGCGACCCGCGACACGGTGCTCAGGGTGGCGGGGGTGGGCGCCCCGGGCACGTCCACGATCACGTGGCGCGGAGCGTAGGCGCCGAGCAGGGAGTCGATGGCCCGCGTGGTCCCGGCGCGTTCCCGGATCGACAGGGTGCCCGGCAGGCGCACCAGGAGGACGCCGTCCCCGAGCGGGGTGTGGGACGGCACCGCGTGCGCGCGCTCCGCCCGCCCCGGTACCGCCGCCCCGGGCACGGGTTCCCGTACCTCGACCGGGCCGGGGAAGGGCGCGGCGCCGGAGTGGCGGCGGGGCGTGATCTCGCGTGCGGTCGTCATGTCGGGCGGGCCTCCGGGTCTGCGGGGCGGGATCGGCACGGGTCCGCCGCGAGGCGGAACGGCGTTCCGGGGCGGGCGCCCCGATCGGGTGCCGCCTGCCCCCGTCCGCCGCGATCATGCGCGGCGACCTCCCGCACCGGCCCGACGCACCACCGCCGGGCCGCGCCCGTCACGGGGCTCCGCGCCGACCCCGGACGTCCGGCGTGCGCGGCCCCGGGGGAGGATGGCGACACGCCCGGGAACGGGGACGGAGCGGGACGGCACGGAGAAGGGGCACGGCGCACGTGAGCGAGGACCGGCCGCGGGACCACGACGGCATCGACACCGCCGCCGAAGAGGCGGACCGCGACGGCGCCGAGGAGCGGGCCGAGGAGAGCGCCGAGGAGCGGGCCGCGGCCTGGGCGGCCTTCACCGCCGATCCGCCCCCGGGCGACCACGACGTCCACCGGAGCTGGGTCGAAGGACTCTCCGCCAACCCGGCCACCCCCGCGAGCGCCCGTACGCACCTGCTGCGCCGCAGCACCACGCTGCTGCGGCTGCTCCCGGCGGACGAGGCCGTGGAGGCGGCCCTCGACCATCCCGACGGCGGGCCGAGGCTGCGCAGGGAGCTGGTCGAGGCGCGCCGGGACCTGACCCCCGCGCACTGGGCCCGCCTGATCCGCGCCGCCGGCACCGAACGCGAGCGGTGGCTCCTCGCCACCCTCGCCGCGAGCGCCCGCGTCACCCTGGACGCGCCCACCTGCGCCCTGCTCGCCGCCGACCCGTCCACCCGCGTACGCGCCGAGGCCGCCGCACTGCCCGGCCTGCCCGCCGAGCAGGCCGCCGCCCTGACCGCCGACACCGACACTGGTGTCCGCGCCGCCGCCTGCCGGGGTGCCTGGCCCGTCCTGACGCGGGAGCGCCGCCGGGCCCTGCGCGCCGATCCGGCACCGGCGGTCCGCGTCGCCGCCCTGCTGCGCCACCACGAGGAGCAGCCCCTGTCGCGCGCGGACTTCGACGCCCTGACCCGTACCGGCGACGGATCCGCCGACACGACCGAACGGGCCGTGGCCGGCTGCCTCCTGGGCCCGGACCTCGTCGAGCACCTCCTCACCGGCGGGGACGCACGCCTGCGCACCACCCTGGCCGGCAACCCCCGCCTCGCCCCCGAGGCCGTCCGCCGCCTCGCGCACGACGCCGACGCGGAGGTCCGCCACGCCCTCGCCCTGCGGGGCGACCTCACCGAGGAGCAACGGGCCGCGATCCGCGTCGACATCGACCCCCGCACGACCTCCTCCACCCTGGAGTGGGTGGAGGAGCTGCACGGGGACCCCGAGGCCATGCGGCGGCTCGCGGCCTCCTCGCACCCGCTCGTGCGCCGCAGCGTGGCCCGGGCCCGCAGGCTGCCGCCCGACGTGGCCGGCCGGCTGGCGTGGGACACCGATCCGGTCGTCCAGGTCTTCCTCGCCGAGTCCTGCGAGGACGCCCCCGCCGAGATGCTGCTGCGCGTGTGGACCTGGTGGACCGGCAGCCTGTCCGCCCCGGGCCGCCCCCGCACGCACCCGGCCTTCCCCCGCGACGGCCTGGTGCGCTACGCCGACGACCCGCACGGGCGGATGCGGTGCCTGGCCCTCGACGACCCGGAGTCCGGACCGGAGCTCGTGGCCCGCTTCGCCCGTGACCGCGACCCGGAGGTCCGTCGCCGGGCGGCCCGGGACCCGAGGCTGACGGGCGCCGACGCCACCCGCCTCGCCGAGGACCCGGACGGCGGTGTCCGATCGGCGGCCCTGCGCCATCCGGGGCTCCCGGCGCGCGTGCTGGCGCGGCGGCTGCTCGACCCGGACTCGGCGCGCGACGCCGCCGCCAACCCGGGCATCCCGCCCGCCGTCCTGCACGCCATGGCGTCCGCCCGTACGTAGGTCGCGTGCTCCCGGGCCGCCTCCCGGGAGGCGGCCCGGCGCCCGCTCGCCGCGGCGGAAGGGCGGGAGGAGGATGGAAGGGCGGCGGTCCCCACCCGGCCCGCCCGCGCCCCGCTCCCCGCGGAGAGGAAGGATCATGAACCGAACCGCGCGCCTCCTCGTGCTCGGCGCCTTCGCGGCCGCTTCGTTCACCACCGTCCCGGCCGCCTACGCGATGCCCGCGCCCTCCGCCCTGCCGAGCGCCACCTGCTCGACGTCCGGAATCCTGGCGAACGGGAAGGTCCACCTGTCCGGCGGTGGTTTCACCCCGGGCCCGGCCTACGTGACCGGCTCGTCCGGCCTCGGCGGCACGGTGGAGATCGCCCAGAACGGCGGCTTCCAGGTCATGAACGTGCCTCCCGGGCAGTACACCATCCGACAGGGCGGCGAACTGACCGAGTGCAGCACCTGACGCCGTCAGGGCAGGGGGACCCCGCTCAGGTGCGCGACGGAGTACGCGCGGGCGCCGAGGGTGAGGGCCCGGAAGAGCGCCGCGGCCGCCCGGTGGGCCGGGCCGAGCCGTTCCATGACGGGGTGTTCGGCCCGCAGTTCCCAGCCCGGCGCGATCGCAGCCAGCGCCCGCCCGTCGCGGGCTCCCGACAGGAAGCGGGCTCCGGTCGCACGGGTGATGGGGTGTCGGCCGCCGAGGGCGATCCTCGGATGGAAGTAGTCGGCGACCAGTTCGGTGTCGGGGCCGAACGCCGTACGGCCGCTCCCGAGGAAGTGGCGCAAACCCGGTGGGTCGAGGTACATCAGGAGACCCTCCGCGATGACCAACACCGTACGGCCCCGGGCCGCTTCGGCCGGGCCGTCGCTCCAACCCGGTTCCGTGACCCCGGCCTCGAACACCCGGACCCGGTCCTCGGGGAGCAACTCACCCCGCAGGCGCACGACTTCGGGTAGGTCGACGCCGAGCCAGCGGATTCCGTCGGGGGTCCGGTCGGCCAGTCTGTCGGCGCGGGTGTCCAGTCCGATCCCGACGGACAGGACCACGCCGTCCGGGTGGCGGACCGCGAAACCGGTGGTGATCGCGTCGATGGCGATGGCCCGGTGCACCGCGCCGGCCGCGTTGCCCCGGTCGGTCAGCACCTCGGAGGGCCGGAAGCCGGTGCGCTCGATCAACCGTCGCGCGAGCGGGTCGTCGAAGGTGGTGCCGGGCACGAGCCGCGAGGCGTGGGCGCGACCGAACAGGGGGGTCAGCAGGGTGGCGTTCACGCCGCTGAGCCCGTGCGGGGACGCGCCGTCCGAAGAGTCGACAACCATGAACTTAGGTAACCCTAAGTCCGTCGGGCGGGTCAAGCGCCGCGTGCCGGGGTCGCCGGATCGCACATGTTGACCGGATTCGGTGGGATGGCCGAATTCGATGGGTCGATGCCGGCGCGCGAATGGCGTGGGGCGGTCTTTGGGCGCCTTTTCGTGCGTCAATGCCTCCGTGGCCGCCCCGGGCGCCCCGTCGTGTGCGCCCGCATCCGCCCCGCGTGAATCCATCGCCTTGTGTCAGGCGTATGCCGAACGGATGTTCATCGGGCGACGCGGGTAAAGAACGGCGCGTGAATTTCCCCTCCCCTCTGAAGTCGTCGTGGCCCACTCGTCACGGGAATTGACGTGCGACCGGTCGGTCACGTCTGTCCGTGTCCAGTCAATGCCAGGTGATAGGGGTTTAAATCGCACAAATCGGCACGACTGAAACGGAATTGGGGCATCCGGATTCTCGACCGCCGAACTCCGGCCGCGTGGCTAAAGTGCGGTGGCGAAAATTCGATCTGTCACGTATTGGTAATGCCTTGGTAAATTGAGGTCGCGACCATAATGCAGAATGGGGGCGCGGCGGATTCCCTGTCGGAATCTCGACCCCGACCCGTTCGGCATCCGTTCCGTTCGCACATCTCGACCCGACCCGACCACACCGCGCCCACGACAGACGGAGGGCGCAGGAGGCAGGCTGCCATGAAATCCCTCATCGACAAGGCGCGCACGTTTTCCGCGAGCCACGTGGCCGACCCCCGGCACGCGGACCGGTTCCGCGCCCTGGAAGCCGGACAGGCGCCCGAGGCCCTGTTCATCACGTGCTCGGACTCCCGCGTGGTACCGACGCTGATCACGGGGGCGGTCCCCGGTGAACTCTTCGAACTGCGCACCGCCGGGAACATCGTTCCCCCCTACCCAAGCGACGGCCATCCCACGGGGGAGGCCGCCACCATCGAATACGCCGTCAGCGTCCTCGGCGTCCGCTCCGTGGTCGTCTGCGGCCACTCGCACTGCGGGGCCGTCGGGGCCGTGGTCCGCGGCGACGACCTCTCGGGGGTGCCGGCCGTCAGGGGCTGGCTCGACCGGGCCGTGTCACCGCGCGCCCCCGTGCGCTCGCTCGCCTCGCCCGCGGCCCCCGACGTGGCCGAAGCCGTCCAGGCCCACACGCTCGCCCAGGTCGAGGAGTTGCGCTCCTACCCGTGCGTGCGCGAGCGGTCGGCGGCCGGGCTGCTGACCGTCCACGCCTGGTACTACGAAGTGCACACGGGCGCCGTGAGCGCCCACCGCCCCGAAGCCGGGAACGCGGTGTTCGAAGAGCTGTGATCCCCGAACGTCCGGTGCCGGCGGCGTCGAAGCGACCGCCTACCGCACCGCACCACCGGGCCGACGCCGACTCGCGCCCGGCCCACCACCGCTCCTGCTCACTCCGCCGGGCCTCGTGCCGCCGCCTTCGACCGACGGGAAACCCCCGCCCATGAACAACCGCACCCCCACGGCCGGTCCACCCGGCCCGACGGACGCGGGCGCCCTGTCCTCGGCGCTCGCCGCACTGCGCACCCCCACCCTGCTCCGGAAGGAGGCCGCGGCCTCACTGGTCGTCTTCCTCGTGGCCCTGCCGCTGTGCGTCGGCGTGGCCGTCGCCTCCGGCGTCCCCGCCGAACTCGGCATCGTCACCGGCATCGTCGGCGGGATCCTCGTCGGCCTCATGCCCGGCAGCCGGATCCAGGTCAGCGGCCCCGCCGCCGGACTGACCGTGCTGGTTTTCGAAGCCGTACGCGAATTCGGCCTCGGCATGCTCGGCGCCATCGTGCTCGCCACCGGCCTGCTCCAGGTCCTCCTCGGCCTGGCCCGCTGCGGGCGCTGGTTCCGGGCCATCTCCGTCTCGGTGGTCCAGGGCATGCTCGCCGGCATCGGACTCGTCCTGGTCTTCGGCCAGTTGTACACGCTCGCCGGAGCGGCCCAACCCCGCTCGGGCACCGACAAGATCCTGGGCGTCCCCCGGCTGGTGGTCGACACCGTCACCAGCGGACCCGCCCTGACCGCTGCCGGCGTCGGACTGCTCGCCGGCGTCGTCCTCGTGGCCTGGAAGTGGACCCCGGCCCGGGTCCGGGCGGTGCCCGCCCCGCTGGCCGCCGTCGTCCTCGCCACCGCGCTCGTCGCCGGCCTCGGCCTGGACGTCCCCAGGGTCGAGGTGCGCGGACTCCTCGAAGCGGTCCAACTCCCCTCGCTCGGCGCACTCCAGGGTCTCGGCACCCTGGCCGTCCTGGGCACCGTTTTGGCCTTCACCCTCATCGCCTCGGCGGAATCCCTGTTCAGCGCGGCCGCCGTCGACCGCATGCACGACGGCCCGCGCACGCACTACGACAAGGAACTCGTCGCGCAGGGCGTCGGCAACACCGTCTGCGGCGTCCTCGGGGCCCTCCCCATGACCGCCGTCATCGTGCGCAGCGCCGCCAACGTGCAGGCGGGGGCGACCACGCTGCTGTCCCGGGTCATGCACGGCGTGTGGCTGCTGCTGTTCACCGTGCTGTGGCCCGCGGCCATCGGGGTGATCCCGCTCCCCGCGCTGGCCGCCGTCCTCGTGCACGCCGGCTGCAAGCTCATCCCCTTCAAGGCGCTCGTACCGCTGTGGCGGCGGCACCGGGGAGAGGCGCTGATCCTGTGCGCGACGGCCATCGCCATCGTGACGACGAGCATGTTCGAGGGAGTGGTCGTGGGGCTGCTGCTGGCCGTGGTCAAGGCCGCCTGGGAGACCTCGCACGTCCAGCTCACCACGCGTGAACTCGTCGGCGGGCGAACGGTGGTGGAGCTCACCGGCAACGCCACCTTCCTGCGCCTGCCGCACATCCTGGAGACCCTGGAAGCGCTGCCCAAGGACCGGCCGGTCGAGCTCGACCTGACCGAGGTGCGCCACCTCGACCACGCCTGCCGCGCCGCGCTGGAAGGCTGGGCGGCCCGGCACCACGACGCCGGGACGACTCCGGTGAAACTGCGGGAGGCGGAGCCTTCGGCGACCGCCCCGGCCACCGGCTCCGGATCGAGACCGGCGGCGGACTGACGCGCGACCCGGCCCCGGGCGCGGAGCCCGGCCCCCGAGCCGGTCCCCGCGCCCGGGGTTCGTGCTCCCGAGCGCGGGCGAGCGGGCCCGCGCCGGGCCCGTCAGTGCGGGAACAACGGCGTGACGGCGGCCTCCGAGCTGCTGTTCCAGTACGTCACCCGGGCCTTGTCGTCCACGTGCACACCGCCCTTCGGCATCTGCAACAGCACCCCCTCGCCCGTGTTGTGGTCGGGGCGCTGACCGTGCGGCGCGAGCGCCATGTTCCTGACGGGCGTGCTCACGCCCTTGTCGCTCTGGCGCAGCAGCAGACCGGCGTACGCCTCCTTCCCGGGGGCGAGGATCACCTCCGTAGCCGGCTTGGAGCCCGTGAAGACCCCCACGAGCCGGCCGTTTCCGGTCTCCAGCCGCAGCACCGGGTGGCTGCGCAGCCGGCACGGCTCGGTGCCGGTGTTGGTGACGACCAGCAGCAGCTTCGTGTCGTCCTTCGTGGGCGGCACGGCCCACTCCACCCTCACGTCGGTGTACTCGTCGGGGCAGTTGCCGTCGATGCCGGTCGGGTCGCCCTCCGCCTCGCCCGGTCGCCCCGGAGCGGACGAGGGGGCGGTGGGCCTGACCGACGGGGTTCCCGGCGCGGACGCGGAAGGAGCCGCCGGGGCGGAGGTCGACGAGGAGGGCGGCGGGGCGACGGAGGAGGAGGACGGGGACGCCGACCGCGCGGGCGGTGTGGCACCGGCCTTGTCGTCGCTCGGCGTACAGGCGGCGGCGGCCAGGATCGCCGCGGCGCCGAGGCCGAGGGCGCCGATCCTGCGGGCGTGGGTGGTCTTGCGGAAGGTGCGCATCGAGAGCCCCCGTGGTGACTGACGTGCCGGTTCGGTCTCGGCAGGATGCCCGGTCGGACGACGGATTCACGCCCCCGCGAGGACCGTTACGGCTCGCGCACGCGGCGGTGACGGTTCCGTCGTGAAGGGCGGGGCGGCGGGCGCGGGAGCCCGTTCGCGGGCCTGTGGCCGAGGGGTTCCGCGCGCCGCCGGGGCCTACGCCTCAGTCGTGCGGGGCCTCGCCGCTGACGCGGTGGTCGGCGTGGCTCAGCGCCTCCACGACGAGCCGGCGCAGGTGTCCGTCCCCGAGCCGGTAGACCACGTGGCGCCCCTCCCGGCGGGTCTCCACCAGACCGGCGAGCCGGAGCTTGGCCAGGTGCTGGCTGACCGCGGTGCGCGAGGCGGAGCACCGCTCGGCGAGCGAGCCGACGTCCGACTCGTCCTGGGCGAGCAGCCACAGCAGGTGCAGCCGGGTGGCGTCGGAGAGCAGTGAGAAGACCGCGGCGGCCTCGGCGAGGCGCGCGTCGTCCGGAGCGCGCAGGTGCGCGCGGGCCGCCGCCGGTACCGGTTCGCTCACGGACATGGCGCCCAGCGTAGTCGCACGCCCGCCCGGCCCGGTCCGCGCGACCGGCGGACGCATGACTCAATCATGTGCGCATCTGCGCACATGAAGATACTGTGGTGCGGTCCGCCCCCTCCGGAAACCGGAAGGACACCGCGTGCCGTCCGTGCTCCGCAACCGCGTCTACCGGCGGCTCTTCACCGCCCAGGCCGTCGCGCTGGTCGGCACCGGCATGGCCGGCGTCGCCCTCGGCCTGCTCGCGTACGACCTCGCCGCCGAGCGCGCCGGATCGGTCCTCGGGACCGTCCTGGCCGTCAAGATGGTCGGCTACGTCGCGATCGCCCCGCTGGTCGGCGCGTACGCGCACCGCGTCCCGCGGCGGGCCCTGATGGTCGGATCCGACCTGATCCGGGCCGCCGTGGCGCTGGCCCTGCCCTTCGTCGACCAGGTCTGGCAGGTCCTCGTCCTGACCTTCGTCCTCCAGGCCGCCTCCGCCGCCTTCACCCCGACCTTCCAGGCGGTCGTCCCCGACGTGCTGCCCGAGGAACGGGACTACACGCGCGCGCTGTCCCTGTCCCGACTCGCCCACGACCTGGAGAGCCTCCTCGGCCCCCTGCTCACCGTCGCCCTGCTGACCTTCGTCGACCACGACGGGCTGTTCCTGGGCACCGTCGTCGGACACCTCGCCTCCGCGGCCCTGGTCCTCTCGGCGACCCTGCCCGCGGCGCCCCCGACGCACGGACGCGGGGGCGGGGCGTACGCGCGGGCCGGGGCCGGCGGGCGCCTGTTCCTGCGGATCCCGTGCCTGCGCGCCCTGTTGTGCCTGAACCTGGCGGTGGCCGCGGCCGGTGCGTCGGTCTTCGTGAACACCGTGGTCCACGTCCGCGACGACCTCGGCCGTTCCGCAGGTGACGTGGCCTTCGCCCTCGGCGCCTACGGGGCCGGCTCGATGACGGTCGCCCTGCTGCTGCCGAGGATCCTCGACCGCGTGGACGACCGCCGGCCGATGCTCTGCGGGGCCCTGCTCCTGCCCCCGGTGTTCGTGGCCGTGGGCGTGATCACCGTCTCCTCCGGGGGGTGGCGCTGGCCCGCGCTGTTGGCCGCCTGGGCGGCGTTCGGCGCCGCGTGCTCCCTGGTCCTCACCCCGACCGGCCGGCTGATCCGGCGTACGGTGGCGCCCGAGGGGCGCACGTCCGCCTTCGCCGCGCAGTTCTCCCTCTCCCACGCCGCCTGGCTTCTCACCTACCCCCTGGCCGGTTGGGTGGGCGCCGCGGCGGGGTTGCCGGCCGCCACGGCCGCCCTCGGGGCGATCGCCCTGGCCGCCGCCCTGGCCGCCGTACGGCTGTGGCCCGACGGAGCGGCCGAGGGCGCCCCGCACGTCCACACCGGCCTGGAGGCCGGGCACCCGCACCTCGTCGGCGCGGTCGCCGTGCCGGGCGGGTGGAGCCACCGCCACGGCCCGACGGGCGAAGACCCGCACCCCACCGGCGCGGGCCCCGTGCGCTGACGTCACAGGGGGCGCGCGGCGGGGCCGGTCGCGGTTCAGTACGTGGGGAGCGGCCCGTAGAGCCAGTTGCCGGGGAGCTCGGGATCGGTGCCGGTGTGGTACTCGCGGAAGGCCCGGACCAGTTCGTCGCGGCTGATCATTCCGTCGCCGTCGCGGTCCAGCCGGGTGAAGACGGCGGCCGCCGCCTCCCGCGACACTCCGTAGGCCCCGATCCAACGGGTGAACTCGTCCGGCAGGAGGCGCTCGTCGCGGTCGGAGTCCATGGCCGTCATCACCTCGTCGACGATGGGCAGGATCGCCTCGTCGAATCCGACCTCGCGGGAGAGGGCGAACCAGGTGGTGACGAACTCCTCCTCGTCCAGCTCCGCGTCCAGACCGCGACCGAGGTGGCCCGACATGCGCGCCCAGGCCTCGTCGTAGCGGGCACGGAGCCTGCGGGCGGAGGGGGAGTCGGCGTCCTCGCCGGCGGCCTCGGCCAGGCGTCGGGCGAGCCCGTCGTAGTCGGCCTTGGTGACCCGGCCGTCGCCGTCGCGGTCGAACAGACTGAACCGGTTGTGCAGCTTCGCCGCCATCAGATCATCCACGCCGTCGTGCCCATTCCCGTCGAGGTCGCTCTCCTGTCGCCGGTGCAACGAAGCACGGGCCCGTCGGTCACCGTCCGGACCGCGCGCTCCGCCCGTCCGGACCCCACCCTTTGATGGCGTCCCGTCAAAGAATGGGTCGTTCGGCCCTGTTGCCCGGAATGCCCCGCGTGTTCACTCGTGCTTCGGTACGCCTTCAGCGACGGACGCCGTCCGCAGCGGCGCGGCGGGGCGGACCGGCTATCCGGAGAAGAACGTGAACCGACAGAACACCTACCACGCGCTCCTGGCACGACAGGACGCGATGCGGCTGCGCAGGCGGCTGATGGCCCCGACCCGGCAACCGACCGCACCCGGCGCGGGCCCGGACTCCCACGCGGCCCCCGACCACGCCGACGCCGCCGCCGACCAACGCCTGATCATCCGGCACCTGCACCTCGTGAGCCCCTTCGACCGGCTCATCGACCACCTCTACGACGCCCTCTTCGAGCGCCACCCCTACCTCCGGGGCCTGTTCCCCGACTCGATGGCCTTCCAGCGCGCCCACCTGGAGAGCGCCCTGCGGTACCTGATCGACCACCTGCACCGGCCGGACGAACTGGCCGCGTTCTGCACCCGACTGGGCCGCGACCACCGCAAACTGGGCGTGCGGCCGGTGCACTACGAGCTGTTCGAGGCCGCGCTCGTCCAGGCGCTGCGCACCCTGGCCGGCGAGGGGTGGAGCCGGGAGCTGGAGCGGGCGTGGCTTCGGATGCTCGGCCTCACCGTCACCGCCATGGTCGCCGGCGCCGAACAGGCCCTCGCCGAACCCCCCTACTGGAACGCGGTGGTGACCGGGCACCGGCGCTGCGGACCGGACCTCGCGGTGCTCCGGGTCCGCACCGGCGAGCCGTACCCCCACCTGGCCGGCCAGTACACCAACGTCCAGACGCCGCGCCTGCCGCACGCCTGGCGGCCCTACTCCCTGGCCGGCGCGCCCCGCGAGGACGGGGAACTGGAGTTCCACGTCCGCCGCACCGGACCCGACGGGGTGAGCGGAGCGCTGGTGACGCGCACCGAGGTCGGCGACCCGCTGCGCCTCGGGCCCGCCCAGGGCGACACGACACCGGACCTCACCTCGGAGCGGGACGCGCTGATCGTGGCCGGGGGCACCGGCTGGGCCACGGCCAAGGCGCTGCTGGAGGAGATGGCACGGACCCCCCGACCCCGGCGCGGGATCCACCTGTTCCTCGGGGCGCGGACCCTCCACGACCTGTACGACACCGCCGCCCTCACCGCCCTCGAACGCCGCTGCGCCGGGCTGCGCGTGATCCCCGTCGTCGGGGAGGGCACCGCCGCCGGGAACGGCTCGGTGGTGGAGGCGATGGCCCGCGCCGGCGACTGGTCCGGACACGACGCCTACGTCAGCGGACCTCCCGGCATGGTCCGTGCCGCGGTGGACCGACTGACCGCCCAGGGCTTACCCGCCGACCGGATCCGCCACGACCCCCTCGGCTCACCGCGGCCCGGGCCCTGGACCGGCTCAGCGCGACCGGAGGGTGTCCAGTGAGTCGCGCGCGGTGAGGTGGTAGAGCCCGACCCTCGGCGCGGCGACGGTACCCGTGGAGACGAGGGGCAGGCTGACGCCGTCGGCGTTCGGCATGTGGTGCGCGTCGGCCAGGATGTTGATCTCGTCCGCCACGGGACCGCGCCCGCCCGAGGGGTTGAGGTCCACCGCCGCGTACGTGGTGGCCCCGGGCCGCACCGGGTGCGCCGGCGCGCCGCCCAGGCCCTCGGGAGGCGTCGCCTGGACGCCGAGGGCGGCGCCCTTGGCGCTGAATCCGACGGCGGGGTGGTAGTCGAGCCCGCACGGCTTGGAACCCTTGTTGGTCACCGCGACGACCCGGACCGTCGCCGGGAGGCCCTGCGCAGAGGTGACCTCGACGGTGAGGTTCCGGGCGGAACAGGGGTGCTTGTACGCGTAGGCGTCGTCGGCCGCCGATTCGGCGGAGCCCTCGGTCCCCTTGCCGTCCGGCGTGGCCGACGCCACCGGTGTCGCCGAGGTCGCCGACGCCGTGGGTGTCGCCGAGGCCACCGGTGTCACGGCGGCGTTCGGCGTGGCGGAAGCCGTCGGCGCCTGGGGCGCCTCGGGCGCGGCGCCCGGGGCGCCCGCACCCCCGCAGGCGGCCAGGGTCAGGGCCAGCCCGATGGCGCCGGCCAGGGCCGTGACACGGCTCCGATGGATGTGCATGAGGTGACTCCCCGTCTCGTCCGTCCTCCGGAACGGAATCCGCCCCGGTGGGAGCCACTATGCACGTGCGGTGCGCCAGGCCGGGGAGCGGGGCCGAGGACCGGCCTCCCGCGCGGCGGAACGCCCCTCAGAAGGTGTAGGCGGCTCCCAGGGAGGCGAACTTCTCGCGCCGCTCGCGCATCCGACCGCGCGAGTACGCGACCAGCCACGGCCGGTCGGCGAGTTGGGCCGCGACCTCCTCGGCGACCGCCCGCGCTCCCTCGACCTCCCGGATGTCATGGCGGTCCATCATCAGGTTGTCGTGCAGGTAGCGGTACAGGACCAGGTCGGGCAGGCCGTGCGGGTTGAGGGCGGCGCGGATGGCCCGTTCGCGTTCCGGCGGCACGACGGTGAACCGCTCGTGCTCGCGGGGCAGGGGGCCCGGTACCCCGTAGGCGTCGAAGTCGGTGAACTCGACGCGGACCCCGTTGAAGTAGCCGATCCGCACCCCCTTGCGCAGGCAGAAGTTGAAGGCCTCCGCGAGCTTCTCGACGATCGGCTCGCCCCGGTCGTTGAGCGAGGTGTTGCAGAGCATCGGGACGCCGGTGGCCTCGTGGAAGGCGGTCAACAGGGCGTGCAGCGGCGGGTTCCCGTCGGCGGTGAGGGACTGGACGCGGGCGGAGTGGTCGAGGTGCGCGACGGCCGGGATCCGCTCGCGCACCTCTTCCCGGATGGTGAAGGTCTCCAGCATGTACGGGGAGGGGCGGCTGTTCTCGAACCAGTCCCCGAGGTGCTCCTCCAGGACGACCGGGGCCACCGGGCGCCACCACTGGCGCTCCTTCAGGCGGTTCAGTTCCTCCTTGGCGGCGTACGTGGTGGGGTCGGCCAGCAGGCTGCGGTTGCCCAGGGCGCGGGGGCCGATCTCGGAGCGGCCGTGGAACCAGGCGACGGGCCCCTCGCGCAGGTCCCGTACGGCCTCGGCCGGGTCGGCCTTGGCGACCGAGGCCACGAAGCGGGCGTGGGCGGTGAGGGCCTCGTCGAGGCCGGTGTCCTCGCCGCCGAGGTAGGGGGTGGGGAAGCGGAAGTCGAAGCGCCCGCCGGGACTCTTCTTGCGGAAGGCGGCCAGGGCCATGCCGATGGACTGCCCGTCGTCCCCGACGCAGGGCGGCGCGAGGAGGCGCCGGAACCCGTACTTGTCCATCAGGTGGCTGTTGGTGGGGCAGTTCAGCGCGTACCCGCCGGCCAGCGCGAGGACCGTGTCGGCCGGGGTGAGGTCGTGGGCGTGCAACGCTTCCTCGACGTTGCGCTCCATGACGCGCACCGAGATCGCCTGGACCTCCTTCATGACCGCGCTCGCGAAGGACTCCTCGTCGGTGAACCGCGGGTCGGGGACGAGGGTGTCGCCGACCTGGCGGGCGATGTCCTCGAGCGCTTCGGCCGGCACGGTCATGGAGGTGATGTCGTCGAAGACGTACGTGTCGAGGACGGCGTCGCGATCGCAGCGGCCGTGGGCCCCGGTCGCCCCGGCCAGCGCCATGAGGGTGCCCTCGCGCAGGTGGAAGCGGTCCTTGGCGGCCCCGTAGAGGGGGCCCGGCGACTGGACGGGGAAGACGGTCATCTCCCCGGCGCGCACCACGCAGCCCGTGAACCACTTGTCGGTGATCGCCCGCTCGACGACGAAGTCGGGGCCGCGGTCGACGGCGAAGCCGAGGACGGTCCCGCGGTGGAAGGCCTCGCTGTCGAGGAGGACGGCGCTGTGGAGGTGCGCGAGGCTGTGATAGGCGAGCGCGGGGTGTTCGCCGGCGAGGTGGTAGTCGTCGACGGTGTCCAGACCGGGGGTGCCCCAGATCTCCACCATGTCGGCCCGGGTCAACCCGTGTTCGGCGAGCCGGGCGTCCACGAACCCCTCCAGGTGCGCCCGGTCGAGGAAGGGGGTGCGGTGCTGTTTCTGACCGCTGATCCGCTCGACCTCCCAGTGGGCGAGGAGGCTGACCCGCGCGCCCTCCTTGCGCCAGAGCGAGAGGTTCGCGTCGTGGCGGTAGGTGACGTTCAGTACGCGTTGCAGGCCGACCGGGTTGACGTAGGCAGACAGGTAGTAGCCGTCCTTCATGGCCTCTCCATCGGGATGGTCACCGTCGGGTGGGGCGGGCGGAGCGAACGGGGCGGGGGCGGGCCGGCCGGGTGGTGGCTCGGGTCAGCGTCGCAGCGCGAGGACCACGCCGTAGCCGCCGCCGGGGTCCTCGAAGGCCTCGACCGGGGTCCAGTCCGAGGGGGCGAGGAGTTCCTCCAGTTCGGGCAGGGAGCAGTAGAGGTAGTCGAACCAGGAGCCGGCGACGGCGCCCGAGCGGATGCGGATGCGGAGCTGGCCGGCCATCCTGCCCGCCCGGCGGTTCGCCTCGTGGTAGTCGGTGTGCACCCGGCCCGTGGAGGCGTAGGGGTCACGGCCGGTGGCCAGCAGCCGGGCCCCGGGCGCGGCGACCCGGGCGAACTCCGCCAGCAGTTCGGCCGCCCGCGCCCGCCCGCCGAGCAGGCCCAGGTTGGCCCCGAGGGCGAGGAGGGTGTCGTAGGAGCCGTCCGGGCACGGGAGCTCCCCGGCGGTGCCCGGCCGTGCCGGAACGCCCCGCTCCCGGCAGACCCGGACCGCGCCGGGGGAGGAGTCGACGGCGGTGACGTCGAGCCCCCGCTCCCGCAGGTGCAGGGCGTGGCGGCCGGCCCCGCAGCCGATGTCGAGGACGGCCCCCCGGGCGCGGGAGATCAGGGAGCGCTCGCGCGTGGGCCAGTCCTCGAAGGGGGCGAAGTACTCGGCGGCGTCGCACACCCCGACGAACCCGTCGGAGCGCTCGATCACCTCGAAGACGGCTCCCGGCTCCGCGCCGGCGGACAGGCAGCGCAGCAGCAGGTGGCCGATGGCATCGTCCGTGGCGGGTTCGACGTGGGCGAGAGCCGCCCCGCTGCGCGCTCCGGTTTCGGCTCCTGCTCCGGCTTGGGTTTCGGTTTCCATGCGGGTCCTCCGGCGAGGGTCCTTCGGCGGCGGGTGCGGGGCGCGGGTACGGCGCGCGGGTACGGATGGGGCCGGTCAGACCGGCGCGAGGGCGCCCTCGCGCACGAGGCGTCGGCACAGCAGGAGCAGCGAGGCCGCGTCCAGGTCGACGCCGAGCGTGCCGGGGGTGAACGGCCCCTGTGTGGCCGCCAGGGCGACGAGGGCCTTCTCGGTGTGCGGCGGCGTCCGCAGCGCGCGGCGCCCGAAGACGGTGTGCACCCGGTGGTCCTCGCCGCGCACGCGCAGCTCGACGGTGCGGCGCAGCCGGCTGGCGGCGGTGATGCCGTCGGCGGCGGCGACGGCCGAGAAGCGGCCCGTCGCGAGCGTCCGGGTCGGCGGCAGGACGGACTCCAGGTGCCGGTCGAGCAGTTCCCGTACGTCGGTCTCCGTCAGTGTGGCGGCGAACCGGGCGAGGGCGGGGCCGATCCGGTCGGCCATCTCGGCGGCGCCGCCCCGGGGGAGCGGGATCGGTCCCGTCAGCGCGACCTCCTCGCAGAACCGCTCGAAGCTCCGCTCCAGGACGCGGCGGGCGACGGTCTCGTAGCGCGGGACGTTGAACTGGACGGTCTGGTGGATGGACAGGCCGCCGCCGGCGGAGGTCTTCGCCATGTGCGGGGTGCCCTCGGGGACGTAGAGCATGTCGCCGGGGTGCATGGTGAGGGTGCGCACGCCGGCGTCGGGGTCGTTCTCCCGTTCCCACAGGGACGGGTGGATCTCCCAGTACTTGGTGCCGTGGGTCTGCATGACGATGATGTCGTGCGGGTCCGCGTGCAGGGAGAAGGCCTGGGCACTCGGCGGGGTCACGAAGAGGATCACCCCGCAGCGCAGGTGCGTCTCCTCCTCGAACCGTCGGCACATGGCGCGCAGCGCGGGAACGTACTGGTCCACCTGGTTGAGCGTCAGGGAGGCACCGGCGGCCAGGTGTTGGGCGACCTTCACGGGGTCGGGCGATCCCTCCGAGGCCAGCGTCATGATGCGCCGCACGTCGGCGGTGCTGCCGACGCTGCGCGTCCTGGGCTGCTCGCCCACGCTCATGTACGTCGACGGGGGCAGGTTGCGGCCCATGCTGCACACCCAGAGCTGGGAGACGCGAAGGGTGCGCGCGTCGATGAGCCGGTCGATGTCGTCGATGTCGAGGAGCCCGGAGATGTCGGCCGCGCCGGGCCGGTGGAGGGGGCGCCGCCCCCAGGAGTCGCCGATCGTGCGGACCAGTTCGGCGGCGACTTCGCTGCCGGGCGGATCGCCCAGCGGGCCCAGGACGGCATCGTCCGAGGGCGCGTCGACGGTTTCGAAGTCTGTCTCTGCGAGGGGCTGCTGCACGGCTCCTTCTTCCACTTCTTCGACGGTTCGGCCCGGTTCCGGAAGGCTGTGGGTGTGCCCGGCGCGCCGCGGCCGAGGCCGGTGGGGCGCGGGAGGTGGGGGGGGGGCCCGGGGGCCCCCCCCCCCCCCCGGCACCCACCGGGGGGCGCCCCCAACACAGGACGATGTTGGAGG
>NZ_JBEZIB010000064.1:0-27962 GCF_040650855.1 Streptomyces sp. NPDC048606
CTTCGTATGTCCGGGGCGGGACGGGCGGTCAAGGGTGGCCGAAGGCCATCGCGAAGCGACGCGAACGAAGTGAGCGCCCTTGAGGGCCCGGCCCGACACGGAGAGACGATGAGACTGACGGGAAACCCCCGGCACCTCCCCGACCCCGCCCGGGCGAGGTAGCCCCCCACCCCCACCCCCGCCCCCCCTCAGCACGGCCCGGCCGGGTGCAGGAGGCGGTGGAGGGCCGCGCGCCAGGGGTGGGTGGCCGGGCGGCCGTCGAGGACGGCGCGGAAGCGGGCTTCGGTGCTCAGGGCGCGGAGCGTGGCGACGTCGTCGCGGCCCGGCGGCGGGGGCATGGGGCTCTGGTGCTGCGCGGCCCGGTAGGTGTCGATGAGGTACTGCTCGATGGCGGTCATGCGTCCACCCTGAACCTGCCGGCGACGCCGGGCGCGACGATTGACGGTCCCCGTCAATCGTCGCCTCCCACCTGCGGCGCAACCCGATCTCCCGTCCTCGCGCGCGGCGGGTGATGATGGGGCGATGAGCGTCACCATCGACATCGCCGGGCTCCCCGCGGAGCGGATCGGCTTCGCGCCGTCGCCCCTCGCCGAGCTCTGCATGGCGCTGCACGCGCTCTCGCAGCCGGCGCACCATCCGGAGCTGCACTCCTGGACGAGCGCCACTCAAGCCTCGCTCGATCCGTGTCTCGCGGACCGCCTGCTGGAGGCGGACTTCATGTGGCGTAGCTCCTTCTCGGACGTCTTCATGGCGTTCGCGGGGGTTCCGGGCGGTACGGGGCGGCCGGCGGCGACGTTGGCCGAGGAGCTCGACGTACTCGACCGGCTGGACGACGAGCGGTTCGTGATGGCGGCCCTGGAGCACTGCTGGCTGGCGCTCTACAACGAGGGCGGCGGTCCTTCCCCGCTGTCGGATCCGGCCGCGCGCGCCAAGGCGTTGGAGGTGGCGGCGGCGCGCGGCCCGCGCCAGTTGCGGTTCTCGCTGCGGTTGCTGGACGAGCCGCAGGCGGTGCGGGTGTGGATGCGGAGGCTGTTGGAGGACTGTGACGAGGCGTTCTTCGCCGAGACGTGGCGGGGGATCGAGCCCCGGCAGTCGGCCGACGCCCGGCACAAGACGGAGGTGTTGCGCCGCAAGGGTCTGCCGGCGGCGTTGAAGGAGGTGTCGTCGGCGCTCACGGTGGACGAGGCGCACACGACGATCACCGTGGACAAGATGGTGAACGGTCAGGCCACGGCGACGGATCCGCGGATCGGGTCGGGGCTGGTGTTCGTGCCGACGAACTTCGGCTGGCCGCACCTGCTGGTGCTGCACGCGCCCGCGTGGCGGCCGGTGGTGCACTATCCGCTGAGCTCGCCCGCGCCGGCCTCGGCGCCGGGGGCGGGGTCGGTGGAGTTGATGCAGCGGCGCATGGAGGCGCTGGCGCACCCGATGCGGATGATGCTGTGCCGCAGTCTGGCGAGGGCTCCGTACACGACGAGCGAGCTGGCGACGGTGCTCGGGATCTCGGCTCCGGAGGTGTCCCGGCACCTGGCCGTGTTGAAGAAGGCGGGGCTTTTGCACACGCGCCGTCAGGGGCGCTATGCGCAGCATCAGTTGGACTTGTCCGTGGTGGCCCGAATAGGCACCGATTTCATCGAGGGCATTCTGCGCTGAATCGGGCGCGACCGGCGCGCCGGCGGCGTACCGGCGGTGCACCGACAGCGTTTCGACACGTGTCACGCGAGGGGTTGTCGGCCTGCGGACGTTGGGCGGACGTTGGCCGAAATTCGCCGGCGCGTAGGCACCGATATCCGGATTTCACAAACCGGAAGCAGTGAAAACCCTGGCGCGTACGGCCGATTGATGCCTAACGTGCGGCCCACCACTCCCCCACGCACCGTGCTCTTCGCGCACCTGCTGTGAAAGGACCTTCATGCCCTCTCGCCGTATAGCCGCAGCCACGGCAGCCCTGGCCGCCGCTGCCATCGTCTCCCCGCTGCTCCTCGCGGGGCCTGCGGGCGCCACCGGAAGCCCGCAGAGCGATGCCGCCCGGGGTGACGCCCTGGCCAAGAAGCTGGTCAAGGAGGCGACCGGCAAGGGCGCCTACAACCACCTGAAGGTCTTCCAGTCGCTGGCCGACTACAACAACGGCAACCGCGTGGCGGGTTCCAAGGGGCACGTGCAGTCCGCCCAGTACGTCGAGGCGGTCCTCAAGGGCGCCGGCTACAAGGTGACCCGCAACGAGTTCGAGTTCGTCTACGTGGAGACCCTCGCCGAGAGCCTGAAGGTGAACGGGGCGGGCGGGCGCGACGTTCCGATCCACCTGATGACGTACACGGCGAACAGCCCGGAGGGTGGCGTGACCGCTCCGGTCGCGGTCGCCCCGGTCGACGCCGACGGGACGACGGGCTGCGAGCCCGGCGACTTCGCGGCGGGTGCCTTCACCGGCAAGATCGCCCTGGTCAAGCGCGGCGGTTGCACCTTCGCCGTGAAGCAGCAGAACGCGGCGGCGGCCGGCGCGGTCGGCGCGGTGATCTACAACAACACCGACGGCGCCCTGAACGGCACCCTCGGCGACCCGACGGCGGGCAAGGTCCCGACCGGTGGCATCTCGCAGGCCGACGGCGAGAAGCTGGCCGCGGAGGCGGCGGCGGGTCCGGTCTCGATCACGCTGGACATCCGCGAGAAGCGCGAGAACCGCAAGACGTACAACGTCATCGCGGAGACGAAGGGCGGCGACGAGAACAACACCGTCTTCCTCGGCGCGCACCTGGACTCGGTCGCGGCCGGTCCGGGCATCAACGACAACGGTTCCGGTTCGGCGGGCATCCTCCAGGTCGCGCAGCGCCTGGCGAGCAGCCAGTCGAAGATCAAGAACAAGGTGAAGTTCGGCTGGTGGTCGGCCGAGGAGTTCGGCCTGCTGGGCTCCGAGGCGTACGTGGGCTCGCTGACCGAGGACCAGAAGAAGCAGATCAAGCTGTACCTGAACTTCGACATGATCGCCTCGCCGAACTCCGCGTACTTCGTCTACGACGGCGACGACTCGGACAAGGTCGGTTCGGGCCCCGGCCCGGAGGGCTCGGCGCAGATCGAGAAGGGGATCACCGACTTCCTCGACTCGCAGAAGATCCCGCACGAGGGCACGGACTTCTCCGGCCGCTCGGACTACGGCCCGTTCATCGCGTCCGGCATTCCGGCGGGCGGTACGTTCACGGGTGCCGAGGGCATCAAGACCGCCGAGCAGGCCGCGAAGTTCGGCGGCCAGGCGGGTGTCGCGTACGACGTGAACTACCACGGCAAGGGCGACGACATCAACAACATCGACCAGAAGGCGCTCGACATCAACGTCGACGTCATCGCGAACGCGGTCGGCCACTACGCCTTCGACCTGGCTCCGCTGTCGCAGCCGGTCCCGCCGTCGCAGCCGACGGGCGGCTCGGGCAGCGGCGGTGGCCTGCACGAGGGTCACGACGGCGTCCTTCAGTAGGCCGCAGGCACCAGGCAGTAGGCAGCGCGGTCGCTCCCGCGGTATCCGCGGGAACGTTCCCGCAGCAGTCGAGGGCCGGATCCCCACCCGGGGTTCCGGCCCTCGGCCGTTCCCCCCGGGCCGCTCCCCCTCGGCCACTCCCCCTCAGGCCGCTCCCCCTCAGGCCGCTCCCCCTCAGGCCCGGCCGGCCCAGCCCTCGGTGACGCACGCGATCGCGCGCGCGGCGCCGGCGCGCGGGTCGGGGTGGGCCCGCAGGGACCGGGACAGCTCCAGGTGCAGGAAGCGCGTGCCGTGTTCGGCGGCGAGCCGGCCCTGGGCGTTGGTGCGGCCGGCGAGCGGGCAGGAGGTGTCGCGGGCGCGGCAGACGGTCACGCCCTCGCCCTCCAGCGCGGCGGCCAGGCCGGCGGCCTCCGCGGCGGCCCGGTCGCCGGCGCCGGTGGAGACGACGGCCCCGGTGTCGGGGACCGAGGAGTCGGCGAAGCCGTGGAGCTGGATGCCGGGCAGGCCGCGGCGGGTCAGTTCGGCGACGACGGCGTGGAAGACGGAGTCGGTGCGGTGGGCCATGTCCGCGGGGTCGTCCTCGGGCCGCTGCCGTCCCTCCCGCTCGGCGTCCCCGTCCCCTCCTGCTTCCCCGACCCCTCCTTCCCCGCCCCCGCCGGAGGCCGCCTTGCGGTGGGCGCCGGCCAGGACCATGACCCCGCCGGGGGCGCCGCGCAGGACCTCGGCGCCCAGCCGCTCGGTGTACCGGTCGGCGTGGGGGTGGGGGACCTGGACCGACCAGTGCGGCGGGCCGGCGAGGTCGACGTAGATCCGGCCCCAGCCGCGGGCGGCGCTGCCGGCGGTCACGGCGGCGTCGGCGACCTCGGCGTAGCGGCGTCCGGAGGCGGTGTCGGTGAAGGTGTCGAGGCGGTAGTCCACCTCGGACAGTCGAGAACGAGCCATGTCGACATTTCCGTCGAAAAGGGACGCGGCCCCTGCGACGAGGGCCGCCCTCTCCTTCTTCGAGGGCTCGCGATAGCCGCCCTTCGAACCAAAACCGGAGGTGAATCCAGTCACCCTTTCCAAGAGGTCCGGAGTGATTTTCGAGGCAGAAACGGAAGGCGAGGGTCCCTTTTCCGAAGAATGAGACGGTGCAAAAGCCACATAAAGCACCACCGTAATGATCATGGCGAAAGCCACCGCAATGATCATCATCTTCTTCGTCGGCTCCGCCTTCATCATTGGCTGAAAATAGCCCAGTGAAAACGAGCCCCACCCGACAGGTCCGCACCCGGACCCTCGCCGCGCTCCTCGCCCTCGCGCCGGTCCTCGCGCTCGCGGGCTGCGGACCCCTCGGCGAGGCGGCCCCGGAACCCGGGCGCCCCGCCACGGGCAAGAACCGCTCGTTCACCGTCGCCGCCGCCGGCGACATCCTCATCCACCCCCAGCTCACCGACCAGGCCGCCCGCGACGCGCAGGCCTCCGGCCGCACCGGCTACGACTTCGACCGGATCATGGCGGGGATCAAGCCGGTCGTCGCCAAGGCCGACCTCGGCATCTGCCACATGGAGCCGGTACTGGGACAGCCGAACGGCCCCTTCCAGACCTACCCCGACTTCCTCGTCCCGCCGCAGATCGCCAAGGCGATCAAGAACGTCGGCTACGACACCTGCTCCACGGCCTCCAACCACACCCTCGACCACGGCCCCGAGGGCGTGTACCGCACCCTGGACACCCTCGACCGCGAGGGCCTGCGCCACACCGGCTCCGCTCGCACCAAGGAGGAGGCCGCCAAGCCGCTCGTCCTGGACGTCAAGGGCGTCAAGGTCGCCCAGCTCTCCTTCGCCTTCGGCTTCAACGGCCGCGAGGTCCCCAAGGACAAGCCCTGGCTGGCCAACCTCACCGACTTCAAGGCCATCTCCTCCGCCGAGAAGAAGGCCCGCGCCGCCGGCGCGGAGGTGGTGATCCTCTCCATCCACTGGGGCCGCGAGCACCAGCCCAACCCCAGCAACCCCCAGCTGGAACTGGCCCGCAGGATCGCCGAGGAGACCGGCGTCAACCTGGTCATCGGCCACCACGCGCACGTCGTCCAGCCGATGGAGAAGGTCGGGCCGATCTGGGTGGCCTACGGCCTCGGCAACCAGCTCGCCCGCCACGACGTCCCCAGCGGACTGACCGAGGAGGGCGCCATCGGCTGGTTCGAGTTCACCGAGAAGAACGGCCGCTGGGACGTGAAGGCCCGCTTCGTGCCCACCTTCACCGACATCCCGCCGGACCCCGAGAGCACCCCGGGATCCGACCTGCCCGCCACCGCGCCGAAGCCCCTGCGCGACCACCGCCTGGTCGACGTCGCCGACGCCCTGCGCGGCAACACCGCGCTGTCCCCCGAACAGCGCGCCCGCTACCGACTGGCCTTCGAACGCACCGAGGGCACCATGCTCAACCGCGGCGCCGCCAAGGACGGGCTGGCCCCCCTGAAGAGGCTCCCCGACTAGCCCGCCCCGCCGACCGCCCCCGCCGACGCGCCCCGCCCGTACGCACGACGACCCGTACACGGGACGACCCGTACGACGCCCGCGCTCCCCCGCACCTCCCCGCCAGGAAGGACCCCCCGTGGCCGCCACTCCCCCCAAGCGGCGACGCAAGGCCCGCCGCAGGGCCGACATGTCCCTGCTCGGCGGCATCCGACCGCCGATCACCGTGCTGTCGGTCCTGCTGCTCGTCCTGGCCGGGTTCACCGCGTTCAGCCTGGGCACCCTGCGCGAGGACCGCCTCCCCGAGGCCGTCCTCACCTCCCAGCAGCACTTCGCCGAGGACGGCGCCATCGCCCTGCGCGCCTCCCTCGACGAGAGCGTCACCGACCTCGACCGGGCCGCCTCGCTGTTCTCCGCCGGCAAGCCCGTCGCCCCCGACGCCGTCCTCGACCGCATCGGCAGCGTCTACCAGAAGTGGCGCGGCACCGCCGTCGTCGAGGTGGCCTCCGGCCGGCTGCTCGCCGCCCGCGGCGAGAACCTCCCCCTCACCGCCATCGACCGCGCCTCCCTGGTCGGCGAGGGCGGCCTCGCCCCCCGCATGGTCAAGCTCGCCAACGGCGAGACCCGACTGCTGACCCTCTCGCTGCTCTCCTGGGAGGGGCAGCCGCAGCAACTGCTCGTCGCCTCCAGCAGCCTGCGCTTCCCCGGCATCAGCCTCGGCGACTTCCGGGCCATCGCCGTCGTCGGCCCCGACGGCGCCGTCCTCAGCGACGACGGCATCCCCGAGCCCGAGATGGTCCTCACCGACCTCCAGCGCGCCGACGTCAAACGCGACACCAAACAGCTCGCCTCCTTCGCGAAGACCGCCGCGAAGAAGGCCTCCGCGCACCCCCTCACCGCCAAGGAGCCCGGCTCCGGCGGCTTCCTCGGGGTCAGCGGCAGCCTCACCGGCGGCCAGTGGGGCGGCGAACGCGCCGCCGCCGGCTACGCCCGCCTCGCCGGACCCGAGGCGGGCGTCGCCACCGACGCCTCCCGCCTGGGCCTGACCGTCGTCGCCATGGTCAACGTGGCCCAGAACCCCGCCCGCACCTCCGACGCCTTCGCCGGACTCGCCCTCGCGGGCGCCCTCCTCCTCGTCGGCGGCCTGGCCATCGCCCTCCTGGTCACCACCGTGCAGCGCCCGCTGATCGCCCTGTTCCTGGAGAGCCGACGGCTCACCGCGGGCGCCCTGACCCGGCCCGTGCCCGTACCGCGCGGCGCCGAGGCCGCCCGGATCGCCGGCGCCCTGGAGCGGCTGCGCGTCCAACTCCTCAGCGACGGCGCCCCCGCCCCCCTCGTCCGGCCCCGCCGCAGGCGCCGCGTGGGCGCCCGTACGCTCCTCGCGCTGTGCGGGGTGCTGCTGCTGGCCTGGTGCGTTCCGCTGGGCCTGCTCGTCAACCGGGCCGGGGAGGACGTCGTCGTACCGCAGCAGCTCGTCAACGACCAGCGCGAACGCACCGACACCCTCAACGACCGGATCCGGCGCGCCCTCAACGAGGGCCACGCCGACCTGCTGTCCGTGGCCTCCCTGATGGACGCCGGCACCGACCCCGGGCACATGACCACCGTCCTGGAACGCACCGCCCGCGAGCACCTGCGCTACGCCTCCCTCTACGTGGTGGACGGCTCCGGCGCGGTCCTCGCCCGCGCGGGCGCCTCCCCGCGGGCGGCCGGGGGCAAGGGCCCCCGCAAGGAGCCCATCGCCCTGCACGAGGGCGACGGCAAGGAGCCGGTGATCGTCGCCACCGCCGAGATCCCCGGCCGCGAGGGCACCGCCGTCGTCGGCGAGCTGCGCATCGACTTCCTCAACTCGCTGCTGCGCCGGCCCGGCCTGGGCGAGATCCGCGTCGTCGACGCCGAGCACCGGATCATCGCCTCCAACAGCGGTTACCGCGCCTTCGCGAAGCTCGACGACGCACGGCTCGACGCCCTCGTCGAGGGCTCCGCCCTCAAGGTCGGCATGGCGCCCCGCCCCGGCGGCGTCCTCTACCGCGGCGCGGGCGGCGACCACGTCATCGCCGCCGCCGCGCCGTTCGTCGGCGGCGGCGCGGCCAAGCCGATGGGCTGGACCGTCGTCAGCCGGCAGTCGGTCAAGGGCCTGGCCATCCACGAGTACAGCCTCCAGAACCGCACCGTCCTCGCCGGACTGCTCGGCTTCGCCGTCGGCGCCGCCTGCCTGGGCTGGCTGCGGATCGTCGTGGTCGGCCCGCTGCGCGAACTCGCCCGCCAGGCCGAGGCCCTCGCGGACGGCGACCGCCGCACGGTCCTGTTCCCCCGCAACCACGACGAGGTGGGCGCCGTGACCCGAAGCCTGGAACTCCTGCGCCAACAGCTCCAGCAACGACAGCAACAGCGCAGGCAGGCCGAAGCGGCCGAGGCCGGAAGGAACTGACCCGTGCTCTTCCTCTACTGCGTCCTGCTGGTCGGCTGCGCCGTCATGCTCGTCGCCGGCATCGTCGAGCAGCGCCGGCACTTCGCCAACCTGGAGCGGATCCCCCAGCGGGTGCTGGTCAACGGCATCCGCGGCAAGAGCTCCATCACCAGGCTGTGCGCGGGCGCCCTGCGCGGCGGCGACCTGACCACCGTCGCGAAGACCACCGGCACCGCGGCCCGGTTCATCCACCCGGACGCCACCGAGGAGCCGGTGTACCGGAAGTTCGGCATCGCCAACGTGGTCGAGCAGATCGGCATCGTGCGCCAGGCGGCCGCCTACCGGCCCGACGTCCTGGTCATGGAGTGCATGGCGGTCATGCCGGCGCTCCAGGAGATCAACCAGTCGAAGCTGATCCGGTCCACCATCGGCGTCCTGTGCAACGTCCGCGAGGACCACGTCGCCGAGATGGGCCCGACCCTCGACGACATCGCGCGCTCGCTCTCGCGCTCGATGCCGCACGGCGGGATCTGCGTCACCGCCGAGCAGGAACGTTTCCACGTGCTCCAGGAGGAGGCCGACGCACGGGACTGCCGGCTGATCTACGCCGACCCCGACACCGTCTCCGACGAGGAGCTGCGCGGCTTCGGCTGGTTCACGTTCAAGGAGAACGTGGCCATCGCCCTGACCGTCGCCGAGCTGCTCGGCGTCGACCGCGCCACCGCACTGAAGGGCATGTACGACGCCCCGCCGGACCCGGGCGTGCTGTCGGTGGAGCGGTACCTGACGCCGGACGGCAAGCGGCTGCGGTTCGCGAACGTCTTCGCGGCGAACGACCCCGAGTCCACGCTGATGAACATCAACCAGCTGCTGGACCTGGGCGCCGTGGACCGCCCCCTCAACGTGGTGATCAACTGCCGCCCGGACCGGGTCGAGCGCAACGGCCAGATGGGCGCGATCGTCCCCGAGCTGCGGCCCGACCGGGTGTTCGTGATCGGGCACCCCGCGAAGAGCGCCATCGACGCCATCCCCGCCGAGTGGCGCGACCGGGCGGTCGACCTCGGCGGTGACCACCGCGACGGCGAGGAGTTCATGGCCGAGCTGCTGGGGCACCTCGACGGGGACTCCTCGCTGGTGGCCATCGGCAACATCCACGGCCAGGGCGAGGTGCTGCTGGAGCACCTCGCGGAACTGCCGGCGGACGACTCGGCGGAGGAACCGCGCGCCGGCGCCCCCGCGAACCCGGCCCCGCCGGCCCACGACCCGTACGCGGAACCCCCGCACGCCGGGGCCCCGTACGCCGGGGCCCCGTACGCCCAGGCGCCGCACGCGCAGACCTCGCAGGAACAGCCCCCGTACGCGCAGCCCGCGTACGGACGGCAGCCGTCCGGACAGCAGCCGTACCGGCAGCCCGCGAACGGCCAACCCCCCTACGGGCAGCCGGCGTACCCCCAGGCCCCCCAGGGACAGCCGCCGTATGCCCGGCCCGCGCACGGACAGCCGCCGTACGCGCAGCCCCCGCAGGGACAGCCCGCGTACGGGCAGCAGCCGTACGGCCGGCCCGAATACGGCCGGCCCGCGTCCGCCCGACCCCCCTACGGGCAGCCGGCGTACCCGCAGACCCCGTACGCCCAGGCCCCGAACCCGCAGCCCCCGAACCCGCAGCCCCCGCACGGCGGGCCGTGGCCCGGGGAGCCGTACGGCCAGGCCGCCCCGCCGCCCCCGCCGCCGGCCGCCGATCCCTACGGCATCGACGCCGCGACCCCCGTACCCGCCTGGCCCACCCCCCAGCCCCGACCCGGAGAGCCCCGTTGATCCCCGCCGTCCTCACCCCCGAGATCGCAGCGATCGGCATCGCCCTGGGCCTGCTCTTCTCGCTCCTGTGCTACCTCACGACCAACCTCTCCCCCGGCGGCATGATCACCCCCGGCTGGTTGGCGCTGACCCTCCTGGAGGACCTCCAGCGGGCCGCGCTCGTCGTCGGCGTCACCGCCCTGACGTACGTCCTGACCCTGGTCGTGCAGCGCTTCGTCATCCTCTACGGCAAGCGCCTGTTCGCCGCCGTCGTCCTGCTCGGCGTCCTGCTCCAGGCCACCGTGGTGATCGTGCTCCAGATGGAGTTCCCGCTGCTCTACACGAACCAGACCCTCGGCTTCATCGTGCCCGGCCTGATCGCCTACCAGCTGGTCCGCCAGCCCAAGGGCGCCACCCTGCTCGCCACCGGCGGCGCCACGCTCATGACGTACGTGGTGCTGACCGCCGGCATCCTCCTCGGCTTCATGCCGGCCGCCTGAGCCCAACGACCGCCCGCCGCCCGCCCACCCCGCCCCCGGAGCCCCGTATGACCGCCGCCCCCTCGAAGAGCCGCCGCACGCGCTCCGTGCTGCACACGGCCACCGTGCTCGCGCTGCTGGCCGGCAGCGCGTACCTCACCTACGCGCTGCGCGCCGAGGAGCAGGCCAAGTCGCCCGCCCTGCGGATCGTCGCCGAGAAGGACGTCGCGGGCGGCCCGACGGCGGGCCGCGGCGGGGAGCGCAAGTGGGAGCGCCTCCAGGGCCCCGACCGTTCGGTGCTGCGCGACGGCGGCGGGCAGGTGCTCGCCACCTTCACCGACGGCGCCCGCACCGCGACCCTCACCGGTCCCAGCCGCACCTTCACCGAACCCGCCAACACCAAGTCGCGGGTGGTGACCGAGAACTGGGTGCGCCTGCTGCCGGAGGAGTGGAAGCAGGGCGCGGAGAACCAGACGTGGTTCAAGGACTGGTTCGCGAAGTACTTCGGCAGCCAGGAGGACGACGTCTTCGCGATGGCCTTCCAGTACGGCGACCAGGCCCCGATCCGCAAGGACGCGCAGGGCACGGCCTACGCGGGCGACGCCTCCTTCGGACCGCTCAACCCGAACGGTTCCGCCGGCAACGACCTGCGCCTGGAGCAGTCCGACTTCTTCGACTACCTCGGCAAGCCGTACACCTTCCGCAACGGGGTCACCAAGCAGCCCCAGACCGCCCGCTACCGGTCGATGGACTGCTCCGGTTTCATCCGCACCGTCTTCGGCTACCGGGCCCGCTACCCGCTGCTGCCCGACGACACCCCGGGCGCCGGCCTGCCGCGCACCGCGAACGGCATGGCCCGCTCGAAGCTGGGGACGGACGTCATCCCCCTCAAGGGGGTGGGCGCGGCGGACCGCCCGACGTCCATCGACGTGATCCAGCCCGGTGACCTGCTGTTCTTCAAGCTGGACGCGCGGACCAAGGACCGTCTGGACCACACGGGCATCTACCTGGGCACCGACACCGACGGGCACAAGGTCTTCATCTCCAGCCGGGAGGAGGCCAACGGCCCCACCATCGGCGACAAGGGCGGCACCTCCCGCCTGGACGGCAACGGCTACTACGCGACCACCCTGCGCAGCGCCAAGCGCCTCTAGACCGTGCCCGTCCCCTCGGACGCGGCGGGACCCGGCCAGACCGGCACGCCCACCGGCTGGACGAGCCAGCCGAAGTCGCCCAGTCCGCCGCGGGCGGTGAGTTCCGCCGCCTCCCCGGCCGCGGACAGGGCCCGTACGTAGCCCACCGGGTCGGTGGAGGCCAGCGCCAGCGGGGGCCGGCCGCCGTGCACGCCGAGGGCGGTGAGCGCCTCGCGCTGGGTGAGGAGGACGGCTCCCTCCCCCGCGCAGGCGTCGAGCGCGACGTGCGCGGTGACGTCGCGGGTGCCGTCCGGGACGGGCGCGCACTCGCGGCCGTCGCGGAAGCCGGTGAGGGTGCCGAAGGGGGGCCGGGCCCCGCGGGCGTGGGCGTAGTCCACGGCCACCGCCAGGCCCCGCTCCAGGGTGGCGACGGCCGCCGCCCAGGCCTCGTCGCGCGGCCGGCCGATCTCCGCCCGGCCACCGCCGGGCCCGACGCCGCCGGGCCACCACCGCTCCAGCCAGGCCCGGTCGGCGGCGTCGAGGGGTCCGCCGGGGGTTTCCGTACCGTCGGGGGCGACCAGGACGTAGCGGCCGTCCTCGGCGACGTCGAGCGGGACGTTGTCCAGCCACTCGTTCGCGAAGAGCAGTCCCGTGGTGCCCTCGGGGGGCTCGGGCACCCACCGGATCCGGGGGTCGAGCCCCTCGGGCCGGGCCGCGCGCTCGACGGCGTACGGGCGCACGCGCGCGGCGGTGTCCGGGTCCAGCGCGGCGAGGACCCCGGCCGTCAGTTCGCCGCGTCCGGCGCCCACGTCGACGAGGTCGAGCCGGTCCGGGTGCCCGAGCCGCGCGTCCACGCGCTCCAGGAGCCGGGCCACGGCCGCCGCGTAGAGGGGCGAGGCGTGGACGGATGTGCGGAAGTGGCCGGCCGGTCCGGGGCCGCCGGGGCGCACGTAGAACCCGCCGGGTCCGTAGAGGGCGGCCTCCATCGCGCCGCGCCACCGGACCGGGCCCCTGACCTCACCTTGAGCGCTCATCCCACACAGGTTAGGTTCACCCTCCACCTTGCGGAGTACGCCCCCGTCACAGGGATCGCACCTGTGGTTGACTCCAGCACCTATCCGCGTTCCCTACGCTGGGTTACGTGCAGCGCCTCTACGACTTCATCCGCAGACACCCGACGGGCGTCGACACCCTCTGGGCTGTCCTCCTCCTCGGGCTCTCCCTGCTGAGCGTCGTCGACAACCCGTCCGGCCCGTCCGAGCGCTTCGCGGCCGTGCCCCCCGTGCTGACCCTGTCGGCGGTCATCGCCCTGCGCCGCAAGTGGACGCTGCAGATGTTCTGGCTGGCCGTCGCCACCGGCGCCTACCAGCTGGCCCTCGGCGTCCAGGTGCAGACCTTCGACCTGGCCATGCTGGTCATCCTGTACACGGTGGCGGCGGCCTCGGACGTCTCCCGCCGGATGTCGCGGATCGCGTTCGGCCTCGGCCTGACGGCCGCCCCGCTGTACGCGCTGCGCTTCCAGCAACAGGTCGACAAGGGCAGTGACACCGTCATCTTCACGCTGTTCCTGATGGTGCCGTTCGCGTTGGCCTGGGTGATGGGCGACTCGGTGCGCACCCGGCGCGCCTATTACGCGCAGCTCGTGGAGCGCAACCAGCGGCTGGAGAAGGAGCGCGTGGCGCAGGCCCAGGTGGCGGTGGCCGCCGAGCGCGCCCGCATCGCCCGCGAGCTGCACGACGTCGTCGCGCACAACGTGTCGGTGATGGTGGTGCAGGCCGACGGGGCCGCGTACGTCATGGACGTGGCTCCGGAGCAGGCCAAGGAGGCCCTCCAGACGATCTCCGGGACGGGCCGGCAGGCCCTCGCCGAGATGCGGCGGCTGCTGGGCGTGCTGCGCACCGGTGAGCCGCAGGAGTCCGAGGACTACGTGCCGCAGCCGGACGTCGAGCAGATCGAGGTGTTGGTCGAGCAGGTGCGGGCGGCCGGGCTGACGGTGGACTTCGAGGTGGAGGGCGCCCCGCGCAAGCTCCCCAGCGGGGTCGAGCTGACGGCGTACCGGATCGTGCAGGAGGCGCTGACGAACACGCGCAAGCACGGCGGCCCCGCCGCGCGGGCGAGCGTGCGGCTGGTCTACTTCGACGACGGGCTCGGTCTGCTGGTCGAGGACGACGGCCGGGGCGCGGCGCACGAGCTGTACGAGGACGGCGGCGCGGACGGCGCCGGCCACGGTCTGATCGGTATGCGGGAGCGCATCGGTATGGTCGGAGGAACCCTGGACGCGGGCCCGCGCCCCGGCGGAGGCTTCCGGATCAGTGCCCTGCTCCCGCTCAAGAAGAGGTAGAGGTAATCACCGATGTCCATCCGAGTCATGCTGGTCGACGACCAGGTGTTGCTCCGTACCGGCTTCCGTATGGTGCTCGCCGCCCAGCCGGACATGGAGGTCGTCGCCGAGGCCGGGGACGGCCTGGAGGCGCTGGAGGTGCTGCGGGCCACGAAGGTGGACGTGGTGCTGATGGACGTGCGCATGCCCCGGCTGGACGGGGTCGAGGCGACGCGGCGCATCTGCGAGCCGCCGGAGCACCCGAAGGTGATCATCCTGACCACGTTCGACCTGGACGAGTACGCGTTCTCCGGGCTGAAGGCGGGCGCGAGCGGTTTCATGCTGAAGGACGTCCCGCCGGCGGAGCTGCTGGCGGCGATCCGTTCGGTGCACAGCGGGGACGCGGTGGTGGCTCCGTCGACGACGCGTCGGCTGTTGGACCGGTTCGCCCCGATGCTGCCGACGACGGCGGCGGAGCCGGAGAACAAGGACATCGAGCGGCTGACGGAGCGCGAGCGCGAGGTCATGCTGCTGGTGGCGCAGGGCCTGTCGAACGGGGAGATCGCGGCGCGGCTGGTGCTGTCGGAGGCCACCGTGAAGACGCACGTGGGGCGGATCCTGACCAAGCTGAGCCTGCGCGACCGCGTGCAGGTCGTGGTCCTGGCCTACGAGACGGGCCTGGTCCGCGCCGGGGGCGTGTAGCGGACCCCTGCCGCCGGACCCGCCGCCCGACCCGACCCGCCGCCCGACCCCGGCGGCGGGTCCTCGTGCCGTCAGGTCATCCAGCGGTCCGGGCGGGCCGCCGCGCGGGAGGTGCGGGAGCGGGCGGCCTGCGCGTCGAGGAGCGCGGAGGCCTCGGCGGCGGACCGCAGCCGGGCGGTGACGGTGGCGTTGGCCCCGGTGTCGACGTGCAGGTCGGCCACGCCCCGGGCCCGCTCCCAGGGGCCCTGGGAGCGGCGGACGCTCTGCACCTTGGCGTGCGGGACGATCTCGGTACGCCGGCACAGGCGCCCGCGCCGGGCCGCGAACACCTCGTCCGAGACGGCCAACCCGTACCCCTTCCACCACACCGGCACCACCCACCGCGAGCCGGCGGACGGCGAGGGGCTGAACTCCAGGGTCGTGAGGTCCACGCCGGGCAGCACCCGGGCGATCACCGCGTGGGCGGCGTCCCGGCGGGCGACGGGGACCAGTACGTCGTTCTTCGAGCCCGCGACCGCCAGCTCGACCCGCACCCAGCCCAGGCGTCGCCACAGCAGCGGTTCCACGATGCGCACGGTCTGCACGCGCCCGGGCGGGACGGTCTCGTGGGCGCGGTCCAGCAGCCCGTGGTCCAGGCGCAGCCCGTCGGGGGACTCGGCGACCGTCCAGTCGTACTCGGCGAGGAAGCGGCCGACGCTGCCCGCCCACACGGCGCCCAGCAGCGGCACCACGGCGACCAGCGTCACCCACGGGCTCTCGCTGACCCACCACATGACGGCCGAGGCGGTGACGCCGGCAACGAGCGCCGCCCACACGCCGAGGCTCAGCAGCAGGGAGGCCACCAGGTCGCGCACGCCGACCGCGAGCAGTCTGCGCTCGGGGGCCTGGCCCACGACGGTGGCGTGCTCGGGGGTGAAGCCGGCGGCGCGGGCGAGCAGCTCGGCGCGCAGGGCGACGGCGTCGCGTTCGTCCAGCAGCGACAGCTCGTCCTTCGCCTCGGTGCCGATGACGTCGAGCCGCAGCTTGGCGACCCCGGCGACCCGGGCCAGGATCGGGCGCGTGACGTCCACCGCCTGGATGCGGTCGAGCCGGATGTGGGCGGTGCGGCGGAAGACGAGGCCGGTGCGGATGCGCAGCTCGGTGTCGGTGACGGAGTAGTGGGTGAACCACCAGCTGAGGAAGCCGTAGGTGCCGAAGACGAGGACGAGCGCCGCCAGCGCGGCCACGCGCAGCCCCACGGACATCGGGCCGATCCACTCCTGGAGGCGCTCGCCCTGCTGCATGAGGATGCCGACGATCGCGGCGACGGGCACCCAGGCGCGGCGCAGCGGGGTCAGGACGTGCAGCCGGCGTTCGACGCCGCCGCCGTGACCGGCGCCGCCGGCGTCCCCCTCGTCTCCCGCCCCGCCCCGCACCTCGCCGCCCGTCACGCCGTCCGCCTCGCCGTGCGCCTCGACGTCCGCCGGAGGGGCGCCGGAGCCCGGCTGGTCCGTCGGGCCGTTCCCGGGGCCGCTCACAGCCCCGCCGACCTTGCCTCGCCGAGCTCGGTCAACCGGTCCCGCAGCCGCTCGGCCTCCGCCGGCACCAGGCCGGGGATCTTGGCGTCCGACGCGGCGGCGGCCGTGTGCAGCTGGACGGAGGCCAGCCCGAAGCGCCGCTCCAGCGGCCCGGAGGTGACCTCCACGAGCTGCATCCGGCCGTAGGGGACCACCGTCTGCTCCCGCCACAGCACGCCCCGGCTGATCAGCAGGTCGTCGGCCCGTTCGGCGTACCGCCAGGACCGCCAGTTCCGCCCGAGCATCACCCACCCCCAGGCCAGGACGGCGAGCCAGAACAGCCCGAAGGCCGCCCAGACCGGGCCGGCGAAGACCCCCAGCAGCACCCCCGTCGCCACCGCGAGCGAGCCCGTCCAGATCACCAGCAACAGCCGTCGCAGCGTGAGCAACCCACCGGGCAGTCCCACCCACACGGGGCCCGCCGTCTCACCCGTCGTCCCGATTTCCATACGCCCACCCTAGGACTGCGAGAATGCGGCCATGACGGAGACCACGGTCGGCATCGGCGGCGCGGCGGAGAGCACCGACATGGTGCTCAACATCGGACCGCAGCACCCTTCCACCCACGGCGTGCTGCGCCTGCGCCTCGTGCTGGACGGCGAGCGCATCGTCAGCGCCGAGCCGGTGGTCGGGTACATGCACCGGGGTGCCGAGAAGCTCTTCGAGGCCCGTGACTACCGCCAGATCGTGATGCTCGCGAACCGTCACGACTGGCTGTCCGCGTTCTCCAACGAGCTGGGCGTGGTCATGGCCGTCGAGCGGATGCTCGGCATGGAGGTCCCCGAGCGCGCGGTGTGGATGCGTACGCTCCTCGCCGAGCTGAACCGGGTGCTGAACCACCTGATGTTCCTCGGCTCGTACCCGCTGGAGCTGGGCGGCATCACCCCGATCTTCCACGCGTTCCGGGAGCGCGAGGAGCTCCAGGCCGTGATGGAGGAGATCTCCGGCGGCCGCATGCACTACATGTTCAACCGGGTCGGCGGCCTCAAGGAGGACCTCCCCGCCGGCTGGCTGGGCCGCACGCGCGAGGCCATCGCCGACGTCCGCACGCGGATGGACGTCTACGACCGCCTCGTGCACGGCAACGAGATCTTCCGGGGGCGCACGCGCGGCGTCGGCGTCCTGTCGCGGGAGGCGGTGCACGCCTACGGGGTCTCGGGGCCCATCGCCCGCGCCTCCGGCGTCGACTTCGACCTGCGGCGCGACGAGCCGTACCTGGCCTACGGCGAGCTCCAGGACGTCCTGAAGGTCGTCACCCGCACCGAGGGCGACTGCCTGGCCCGCTTCGAGGTGCTGCTGGAGCAGACGCACAACGCCCTCGACCTGGCCGTGGCCTGCCTGGACCGGATGGCGGAGCTGCCGCCGGGGCCCGTCAACCAGCGGCTGCCCAAGGTGCTGAAGGCGCCCGAGGGGGCGACGTACGCGTGGACGGAGAACCCGCTCGGGATCAACGGCTACTACCTGGTGTCGAAGGGCGAGAAGACCCCGTACCGGCTGAAGCTGCGCAGCGCCTCCTACAACAACATCCAGGCCCTGTCGGTGCTGCTGCCGGGGCAGTTGGTCGCGGACATGGTGTCGATCCTGGGCTCGCTCTTCTTCGTCGTCGGCGACATCGACAAGTGATCGACGCGTAGCCCCCCGCCCCGTCCCGCCTCGTCCCGGGGGCGGGGCGGGGGCGGGGGTGCGACCTGACGGTCCGGGCCGAAACCCGACCGGAGCGCCGCGGGGGCGTCCTAGGGTGCCCCCATGACCCTTGGTACGTACACGGACGTATTCGCCGGCTACCTCCGCCGGATCGGCGTCACCGAGCCCGGAGCCCCTTCGAAGGAGGGGCTGTTCGCCCTCCAGCGCGCCCACCTGGAGCGGGTCCCGTTCGAGAACACCGAGATCCAGATCGGTCGCCCGCCGGGCATCGACCCCTTGCTGTCGGTGCGCCGCCTCGCCGCCGGCCGCGGCGGCTACTGCTTCCACCTCAACGGCGCCTTCGCGGCCCTGCTGGAGGAGCTCGGCTACGACGTGACCCGCCACCTCGGCGGCGTCTACGCGGACCCCGCCGCGCGCGGCGTCAGCGGCGACCACCTCACCCTGACCGTGCGGGTCGACGGCGCGACCTGGTTCGTCGACGTCGGCCTCGGCAACGGGCCCCTGGAGCCGCTGCCGCTGCGCGAGGGCAGCTGGACCCAGACCTTCGGCTACTCCCTGGAGCGGCTCGCCGGCGCCGCCGGCGCGGAGGCCGGCTGGACCCTTCGCACGGACGACGGCCCCTTCCCGGTGATGAACTTCCGCTCCGCGCCGGCCGCGATGGCCGACTTCGAGGCCGAGCACCTGCGGCTGTCCACCGCCGACGACTCCCCCTTCCGGCAGTCCTTCGTCATGCTGCGGCGCGGCGGGAGGGGGGTGGACCGGCTCATGGGCCGGATGCTGTTCCGGGCGGACGCCGGGGGCGCGGTGGAGCCGCGGGAGCTGACCACCCCCGAGGAGTTCCACGCCGCGATGGCCGAGGTCTTCGGGCGCGAGCTCGACGACCTCGGTCCCGAGGACCGCGCGGCCCTGTGGGACCGCGTCGACCGGGCGCACCGGGCCTGGGTGGCCTCGCGGGCGGACGGCTGAACGGGTCGATGTCCGTGCGGCAGGGCAGACTTGGGGCATGTCCCACTCACCCCGACGGGCCTGCCCCGCCTGTGGCCGCGACTGCGCCGTGACGGCCGGGCGGATCGCCCGCCACGATCCCCCGACCGGTCGCGGGCGCGGCGACCTGGTGTCCTGCCCCGGCTCCCGGGCCCGGGTGGTGCTCGGCGCCTCCGCGCCGACGCTGGACGGCTTCGTGCTCGGCCCGCACCCCGGTCAACTGCCGCTGTTCTGAGGCTGGGGCGCGGGGCGGCGCGGGGCGGGGCGCGCGAGGGGCCCGGTGGTTGAGTACGGGGTCTGAGTACGCGTACGGATCCGCTTCCGGGCGGCCCGGGACAGGATGGCCGCATGCCGATGTGGACCACCGAGAACCCGCTCGAAGTCGCCCCGCCCCTGCCCCCGAGGCAGGCGCGGCACGGCGCGTACGCGGTGTGGGGCGCCGTGCTGTTCCTGCCGGCGCTCGTCCTCGCGAAGATCGCCGTGCTGGCCACCGAGACCGGCTCCGCCTGCCTGGTGCGCGGCGGCTGTACGCCCTTCCCCTCCGCCTTCTTCCTGACCCTGTGCGGGCTGGCCGCGGCGGCGATGGTGGCCGCGCTCGCCGCCCCGCGACGGATGCGGGGCCGGGCCCTGGGCGCGCAACTGCTGTTGGAGACGGTGGCGGTGCTGCTGGTCCTCGCCTACCCGTGAGGCCGTGCCCCCGGGCGGGGGCACGGCCTCACGGACGCTTCGGGACGGGTCGTCCTACGAGATGGCGGTGCGCAGGTGGACGACGTCGATCGGCTCGGTCTCGTCGTGGGCCGTCAGGTCGATGACCTGGCCCACCGCCCGCTGTTCGGGCGTGACCGGCTTGAACTCCGGCTCGTCGGCGTGGCCCGCCGACTCCGCCTTGTGCACGGCGAGGGCCTCGGCGCCGACCACGTCCGCCAGGTCCTCGTTCTGCACGGACTCGATCGCGGCGCGGGCCTGCGCGCCCGTCTTCGTGCCGAAGAAGTCGAAGCCGCCCTCGACGCGGGAGGCGGACCGGCGCTGGGCGGCGTAGGGGGCCACGGCCGCCGCGATCCGGGGGGCGGGGACGGGGCTCGCGCCGGGACGCGCGTGCGCGGTGGTGCCCGTGCTCACTGCGGGCTCAAGGTCCTTGGCCCCGCCGGGGGCGGTGGTCCCGGCGTCGGCCGGCTGCCGCCGTGCCCGCTCCGCGGCCTCCGCGGCCTCCGCGGCCCGCGCCGCCTTCGCGGCCTCCTGGGCCTCGGCCTTGCGCACGAGGGCCGCCATGGCCGCGTTGGCCCGGGCGTAACCGACCGCGGTCGGCGCGCCGGCGCCGTTACGTTCCTGCGAGACCGCCGGAAGCTCCTTCGGGGCGCCGGTCGGGGCCGACTGGGCCTCGATCTCCAGCAGTCGGCGCTTCTCCAGGGCGCTCGCGCGCTCGGTCTCCGCCGTGGCGTAGCGGCGCAGCAGCGCCGCGTGCTCGCCGCGCAGGCCGGCGATCTCGACGCGCTTGGCCCGCAGTTTGGCGTCGAGCTTGGCCCGCAGGACGCGGGCCTCCTCCAGATCGGATTCCAGCTCGGCTATCCGCTCCTCGGTCTTCCACTCGTCCTTGACGCGCTCGCGCGCGAGTTCCGCGACCCGGCGACCGGCGGCCCGGTCCCAGGAGCGCATGAGGACGGCGGCGCCCACGCCCGCGGCGGCCGTGAGGGCCACGAGCAGGCGCAGGGCCAGGGGTTCCGCGAGGAGCCACGCCGCGCCGGCGCCGGCCACGGACACCCCGGCAACGGCCGTCGGCGTGAGAAGTCGGTGCAGGGGCTCGGGATTGCGGTGGCGTCCACGGGGCATGGCCTGAAATTTACAGGGCGTGGGCGACGCGTGGGGTACCCGCCCGGCAATCTCTTGCCGCACGGTTACCCCACGTTTGTACGTCAATCCGGTAACCACCGGCACGAAAGCTACTTCTTCAGAAGGCCCTTGGACTCCAGGTAGGCCTTCGCGACGTCCGCCGGCTTGGCGCGCTCGGCGTCCACCTTGCGGTTCAGCTCGACGAGGTCGGCGGTCGTCAGCACCTTGTTCAGGGCGTCGAGCGCGGCCGCGACCTCCGGGCTCCCGGCGTCCTTGGCGTTCACCACGGGCAGGACGTTGTCGGCGTTCTGGAGCTTCTTGTCGTCCTCCAGCAGGACCAGACCGTAACCCTCCAGGGTGGCGTCGGTGGTGGTGGTCAGCACCAGCTGGTCCACCCCGTCCTTGACGGCCTGCTTGGCCTGCGGGGTGCCGACGCCCTTGGGGTCGATCCCGGCGACGGAGATCCCGTACGTCTTCTCCAATCCGGGGGCGCAGAAGGGACGGACGGCGCATTCGTCACCGGCGGCGATCTTCACCTTGAGCCCGGACTTCCCGAGGTCCGAAAGGGACTTCAGGTTGTTCTTCTCGGCGAATTCCTTGGAGACGGCGAAGGCGTTCTGGTCGACGGCCGAACCCACCGCGAGCGCCTTGAGGCCGAGGGGCGCCGCGAGCTTCTCCAGGGCCGCCACGGTCGCCGCCGCGTCGCTGGAGGCGACCGGCTTGTCCTTGGGCGCGTTCGGCCCGTTCACCTTGGCGTTGAGGAACTCCGCGAGGGTGGCCGCGTACTCGGGGACGACGTCGATCTCGCCCTTCTCCAGCGAGGGCGCGTACAGCTCGCGGTTGCTCACCGTGGTGATGGAGGTGCCGTAGCCGGCGTTCCTCAGGAGCTGCGCGTACAGCTCCGCCAGCACGTTGGACTCGGTGAACCCGGCGGCGCCGATGACCAGCTTGCCCTTGCCGCCGCCCTCCGGGGTGCCGGCGGAGGCGGAGGAGGAACCCGAGTCCTTCGCCTTCTCCAGGCTCTCGCCGCCGCACGCGGCCAGCGACACGGTCAGGGCCAACGCGCCCAGGGACGCGCCGACGACGCGCGTGGTCTTGCTCATGGAGGTGCTCCGTTTCGACGTGGTCACTCTTCTACGACTCTTCGGCGGCGGGCCGCCGCCCCGGCGCGCCCGACCGTTCGGCGGGCCCGACCGTTCAGCGGGCCGGCGTACGCGGCAGCAGCCGGTCCGCCGCCACCAGGACGCCCTCCACCAGCAGGGCCAGCAGCGCCACCAGCAGGGCGCCCGCCACCACCTGCGGGGTGTCGTACGTGTTGAAGCCGGCGGTGATGATCCGGCCGAGGCCGCCCTGGCCGACCATCGCCGCGATGGTGGCGGTGGCGATGACCTGCACGGCGCCCGAGCGCAACCCGGTCATCACCAGGTCCCGCGCCAGGGGCAGTTCCACGCGCCAGAACAGCTGCCGCCCGGACATGCCCATGCCCCGGGCGGCCTCCACCACCGAGCGGTCCACCTCGCGCATGCCCACGTAGGCGTTGGTCAAAAGCGGCGGGACGGCGAACAGCACCAGCGCGACGATCGTCGGCAGGTAGCCCGCGCTGCGCAGCGGGGAGACCATGAACAGGGCCAGCACCGCGAAGACGGGCACCGCCCGACCGATGTTGGAGATGTTCACCGCGAGGGTGCCGCCCTTGCCGATGTGGCCGAGCCACAGGCCGAGGGGCAGGGCCACCGCGCAGGCGAGGGCGAGGGCGATCCCGCTGACGTAGACGTGCTCGCCCAGCCGGTGCCAGACACCGCTCTCCCCGGACCAGTTCGCCCCGTCCGTCAGCCATTGCCAGGTCTGTGCGGGCACGCCCACGCTCTCAGGCCCCCTTCGCCACGGTCGCGGCCGGCCCGCCGGCGGTCCGCGCGGGTCGACCGGCGCCCCGGGTCCACGGGGTCAGCAGCCGCTGCACACCGAGCAGCAGCAGGTCGGCGACGAGCGCCAGCAGCACGCACAGCACCGAGGCGGTGAGCACCTGGGCCTTGAAGGAACTGTTGACGGCGGGGGCGATCAGGTTGCCGAGGCCGCCCTTGCCGACGATGGAGCCGACGGTGGTCAGCGCCACGGTGGAGACGGTCGCGATCCGCACGCCGGCGAGCAGGGTGGGCAGCGCCAGCGGCAGTTCCACCTGCCACAGCAGGCGGGTCGGGCCGTAGCCCATGCCGCGTGCCGCCTCCCGTACCTCCTCGGGGACGGCTTCGAGACCGGCGATCGCGTTGCGGACCAGGATCGTCAGCGAGTAGAGCACCAGCCCGGTCACCACCAGCGCCGCCGACAGTCCGAAGAACGGCAGCAGCAGGGAGAACATCGCGAGCGAGGGGATCGTGTACAGCAGGGTGGTCAGGCCGAGCACGGGGGCGGCCCAGCGGCGACCGCGGCGGGCCAGCAGCGCGAGCGGGACGGCGACGACCAGGCCGATGAGGACCGATGCGGCCGTGATCCAGACGTGTTCGAGGGTGGCGTCGGTGAGTTCCGGGGCCCGGGAGGTGACGTAGTCCCAACAGATCCAGTCGTTCGCCACCAGGCAGTTTCGCTCCGCCACGTCCTCACCCCCCGTCACCGTCGCCCGTGGGAACGACCATAACCCCGCGAACGGGCATTGGCCGGAATCGTTCGCACACGCGCAACACACCCCTCACAAACCCTTCGCCCGTCCGGGCGGACACCTGGGGGAGGATGGTCGGGTGATCCGATTCGAGCACGTGACCAAGCGCTACCCCGACGGCACCACGGCCGTCGAGGACCTGTCCTTCGAGGTGGCGGAAGGCGAGCTGGTCACGCTGGTGGGCCCGTCGGGCTGCGGCAAGACGACCACCATGAAGATGGTCAACCGGCTGATCGAGCCGACCTCCGGTCGGATCCTGCTGGCCGGCGAGGACATCGCCGACGCCGACCCCGTCGAGCTGCGCCGCCGCATCGGCTACGTCATCCAGCAGGTCGGGCTGTTCCCGCACAAGACGGTCCTGGAGAACACGGCGACGGTCCCCCGGCTGCTCGGCACCCCGAAGGCCAAGGCCCGGGCGCGGGCGGCCGAGCTGCTCGAACTCGTCGGCCTGGACCCCGACGTGCACGGCGGCCGCTACCCACACCAGCTGTCGGGCGGCCAGCGCCAGCGCGTCGGCGTGGCCCGCGCCCTGGCCGCGGACCCGCCCGTGCTGCTGATGGACGAGCCGTTCGGCGCGGTCGACCCGGTGGTGCGCGAGCGGCTCCAGAACGAGTTCCTCGCCCTCCAGCGGACCGTCCGCAAGACGATCCTGCTGGTCACGCACGACCTGGAGGAGGCCGTCCGGCTCGGCGACCGCATCGCCGTCTACGGCGCCGGCACCATCGAGCAGTTCGCCGCCCCGGCGGCGGTCCTCGGCGCCCCCGCCACCCCCTACGTGGCCTCCTTCGTCGGCTCCGACCGGGGCCTCAAGCGCCTCGCGGTCACCCCCGTCGGGCCGGCCGACCTCACGGCGCCGGACGCGGCCCCGGCCCCGACCGCCTCGGTGCCCCTGGGGGCCTCGCTGCGCGAGGCACTGGCCGCGCTGCTCCAGGAGGACTCGGGGCGCATCGGGGTCACCGACCCCGACTCCGGCGCGCTGGTCGGCGTACTCACCCCGGAGGGCGTGCACCGGGCGCTGCGCCGGGCGGAGCTCCAGGAGGCCTAGCCGCCCGGGCGCCGGCCCCACGGGCCACGGGCCACGGGTCACGGGTCACGGGTCACGGGTCACGGGCCACGGGCCACGGGCCACGGGCCACGGGCCACGGGCCACGGGCCACGGGCCACGGGCCACGGGCCACGGGCCACGGGCCACGGGAACGACGAAGGGTCCGGCCGGAGCCGGACCCTATCGGTTCGTTTCGCTTCGCTTCGCCTCCCGCGCGGCTTCCCCACCACGCACCACGTCCGCGGCCTCAGGCCTGGATGCGTCCGCTCATCCACACCAGCATCGGCGGGATCTCACGGCGCCAGGTGTTGAAGTTGTGGCCACCGCTTTCGAGGATGATCGACGAGACCCGGTCCGGACCCTTGACCAGCTTGATGAACTTCTTCGTGTCGACGAGGTTCGGCTCGCCCTTCTCGCTGCTGGTCACGAGGAACGAGGTGCCGGCCGGCTTCTTGCCCTCCATGCTCGCGAGGATGTTCGCGCGCTTCTTCAGCTTGTCGTCCCCGTGGAACAGGTCGCCGGTGGTCGCGTCGTCCGCGGCGTCGTAGTACGCCGACAGACCGGCGGCCGCGCCGAACACCTGCGGGTGGTGCGCGGCGATCTTCAGCGCGCAGTAGCCGCCGGTCGAGTTGCCGATGAAGCCCATGTTCTGCGGCTTGTCACCCACCCGGAAGGTCGACTGGATGGCCTGCGGCAGGTCCTGCGCGAAGAAGGTCTCGGTCTGCGGGCCATTGGGTATGTCCACGCACTCGGTGTCCCGCGGCGGCGCGATGGTCGGGCGCAGCATCACCAGGATCATCGGCTTCATCTTCCCCTGCTTGGCCTGCTTGAAGGCCGTCATGGGGTAGTTCAGCCCTTTGATCAGGTTCTCGGCGGTGCCCGGGTAACCCGTCAGGACGATGGAGGCCGGAAAGTTCTGGTCCTTGTGCTGGGGCTGGAAGTACTCCGGCGGCAGCCACACGTAGCCCGGGCTCGTTATCTTCGACTTCTGGCCCGTTATGGAGACCTTCAGGATCTGACCGCCGACCTGGGGCTTGGCACCGCCGGGCACGTCGAGCTTCTGCTTGTCGACGACCTTGATGTCCTTGCTGCTCATCGAGTGGTCGACGACCTTGCCGATCGACGTCTCCTGCCCGAAGAGGTCGGCCCAGGACCCGTAGAAGAGGAAGGACTTGTTGGCGGCGAGACCGACCGCGGAGAACAGCGCCAGCTGGGTCGCGAGCAGGAGCCCGATCCGGCCGGTGACGGAACGCCAGGTGCGGCCCGAAAGCTTCGGCCAGAACCACACCGTCGCCCCGAACAGCAACACACCGGCGGTGATGGCCAGGACCAGGACCGTATTACTGGTGAGACCCATGAGCAGTCAGTCGACTTTCTGATGGCAGGACCGGATTTTTCCGACGGAAGAGTGAACCGCCTCCCCCTCGATGTCGTCCTAGTGGACGCACCACACTCCGGAGGCTCTCGCGGCCTTCGGCCACATGATCTCTCGCGGAGCAACGGGAAGCGATGTCTAGCAGGATAGATGGCGATAAGTCCGGACAGGTTCCGAAGCGGGTCGCTCGAATCGTCCGAGGCCCACGACCGGAGTCCGTGCCCGGCCTGGTAGGTACGGCCGTCATGATCGTCGGCCTTCTGGACATCGCGGCGGGCGTCTTCCCGCGATTCCGCCACAGCAGGATCCACGCGGTGACCGAGGTGCTGCCGGGCTCCCTGGGCCCCTTCGCCGCCGCCCTGTCCATCAGCGCCGGCGTGCTGCTCCTGCTGCTCGCCCACGGCCTCAAGCGCCGCAAGCGCCGGGCCTGGCGCGCGGCCGTGCTCCTGCTGCCCGCGGGAGCCGTCGCGCAGTTCGCGTACCGGCACTCGATCATCGGCGTGGTCATCGCGGCGGTGCTGCTCCTGCTGCTCGTACGCCACCAGGGTGAATTCAAGGCCCTGCCGGACCCGCGCAGCCGCTGGAAGGCACTGGCGAACTTCGTCCTGATGAGCGCCGGCTCCATCGGCCTCGGCCTGGTCATCGTCAACGTGCACCCGGGCAAGGTCGTCGGCCACCCCAGCCTGTACGAGCAGATCACCCACGTCGTCTACGGCCTCTTCGGATTCGAGGGCCCCGTCGACTACGCCGGTCGGGTCTCCTGGACCGTCGGCTACTCCCTCGGCGCCCTCGGCATGCTGACCGCCGTCACCACCATCTACCTGGCCTTCCGCCCCGAGCACCCGGCCGCCCGCCTCACCTCGGACGACGAGGCCAAGCTGCGCGAGCTGCTCGCCAAGCACGGCGGCCGCGACTCCCTCGGCCACTTCGCGCTCCGCCGCGACAAGGCCGTCGTCTTCTCCCCCTCCGGCAAGGCCGCCGTCACCTACCGCGTCGTCTCCGGCGTGATGCTCGCCTCCGGCGACCCCGTCGGCGACGTCGAGGCCTGGCCGGGCGCCATCGAGCGGTTCATGGAGGAGGCCAAGGCCCACTCCTGGACCCCGGCCGTCATGGGCTGCAGCGAGACCGGCGGCGAGGTCTGGACCCGCGAGACCGGTCTGGACGCCCTGGAGCTGGGTGACGAGGCGATTGTCGATGTCAAAGACTTCTCCCTCTCCGGCCGACCCATGCGCAACGTCCGCCAGATGGTGAAGCGCATCGAGCGCAACGGCTACACCACCAAGGTCCGCCGGGTCGGCGAGCTGACCGAGGAGGAGCTCGCGGCCGTCCGCGGCGCCGCCGACGCCTGGCGCGGCACCGACACCGAGCGCGGCTTCTCCATGGCCCTCGGCCGGGTCGGCGACCCCGACGACGCCGACTGCATCATCGCCACCGCCCACCGCGTCGAAGAGGGCGACACCAGCCCCTTCGGCGACCTGAAGGCCATCCAGCACTTCGTCCCCTGGGGCAAGGACGGCATGTCGCTGGAGCTCATGCGCCGCGACCGCGCCGCCGACCCCGGCATGAACGAGCTGCTGATCGTCGCCTCCCTGGAGGCCTCCCCCGGCCTGGGCATCGAGAAGGTCTCCCTGAACTTCGCGATGTTCCGCTCCGCGCTGGCCCGCGGCGAGAAGATCGGCGCCGGACCGGTCCTGCGCATGTGGCGCGGCCTGCTGGTCTTCCTGTCCCGCTGGTTCCAGATCGAGTCGCTGTACAAGTTCAACGCGAAGTTCCGCCCCCGCTGGGAGCCCCGCTTCGTCGTCTTCCGCCAGACCCGGGACCTGCCCCGCATCGGCTTCGCCGCGATGCAGGCCGAGGGCTTCGTCACCCTCGCCCTGCCCCGGCTGTTCGCCGGCCGCCGCCGCCCCAAGCCGGTCCGCACCTGCGCCCACGACACCGTGGCCGCGAAGGTCCCCGCCCAGGCCGAACGCGAGTGCCAGGCGGCCTGACGAGCCCGGCGCACGCCCCGCAGGACCCCCCGGAGGGGGGGGGCGGCCCCCCCCCCCGGGGGCCCGCCCGCCCCCCCCGCCGGCCCCCCCCCCCCCCGGCGCGCGCCCCCCCCCGGGCGCCCGCGCGCCGGGA
>NZ_JBEZIB010000065.1:0-26915 GCF_040650855.1 Streptomyces sp. NPDC048606
GCACAACCTCGCCCTCGCCGGATAGGCCTACGGGCGGTACAGCAGCCCACTATCCCCGAGGCAACTCAAAGATCATTTACGGGACAACCCTTAGATAGATCGCCACATGCCCGGCTCGCTGCCCGGTGTCCCAATACATCAGGGCTCCTGCGGGCGGGTTTCTGTCCCGATCGTGTTTCATCTCGGGCGGCATTCCTCGATAGTGGTCTATGGCGAATTCGACTCCCGAATGTCCCCATCCGTACGTTCGGGCTACGAATGCGAGGCACCACCGGAACCAGTCCGCGCCGCCGGTTTCGGCCTCGCGGCGCGCCCACGCGATGGCGCCCTCCGTGGAACGCGGGTTGCGTACGGAGGCCGGCCAGCCCGCCATACCGTCGTGGAAGGCGTCGCCGGGGGCGCCGGGCGTGGGATCCGCGCAGCGTCCGGGGCGGTCTGGCGTGCTGCCTGCGTCTCTCGGGTTGGGGTTGGTGCCTACCCGGTTCAGGTCGATGGTGCCGAGTTGGGCGATCTCGCGGGCGGCGCCTTCGTGTCGGTCGTACAGCTCGGGGTGGGCCGACCGTTGCACGGCCTGGGCCGCAGTGCCGAGGGGCATCGTGTCCCATCCTTGGATGTCCGTCAGGCCCGGGGGGTCGCCGCTGTCTCCGCCGAAGAAGAACATGTTGGCGGAGTACGCGGGCCGCATTATCTGCTCTTTCGTACCCCATCCCGTCGATGGACGCTGCTGGAAAAGACCCACTGAATCACGATCACCGAAGTCGATGTTCAGCAGTGTGCTTTCCTGAAGTGCGGTCATGAGTGCGATGAGGGTGGCCCGGCCGGAAAGTCCACGCTCCTTGGCCACTCCGTCGATGATCACTGCGTTTTTGATCTGAGCCTGACGCAATCCCTCACCGGAATTCTGTGGCGCGTCGCCTCCTGAACTTCCGGGAAGTGCCGCGCCTGGCCTTCCCCTGCCCCCACAGGAGTCCGCCAACGCCTTGGAGCCCGCTCCCATTCCGAACATGCCGATGATCAGAAGGAAGATCAGGACTGCGACAGCTCCCACGGCTCCGAACTTGATGGCCGCCCCCCGGCCCGCGGCGGTCGCCGCGGCGCGGAGGGCGTCTCTCCCCTCCACCCGTTAGACCCCCAGGATTCCGGAGACGCGCCAGCCTCCATCGGTGCGTGTGACCTCCGTCTGGATCACCGTCGACTCGGTGTAGTCGGTGTATCCATGGACGTCGACCGTGGCTGTGACGGTCCGCCAGACCCGCAGCGGCGTGTCCGGGGGAAGGGTGCGGTCGGCTGGCTCCACCTTCAAAGCGGCGATTCGGCTCACCCCGCCCCGGCTCACCAGGCGGCCGAACGCCGGGTCTTCGTGGGCTTCGAGGTTGGCCGCGAGTGCTCGGGTGGACCACGGCGCGGCGCGACGGACGGCCGCCTTGTGGGTTTGGTCCTTGACCGGGTCCCGGGTGAGGTACTGGCGCACGAACTCCCCGGCCACCGTGTCCGGGGCGCTCAGGTCCACGGACGGGGACTCGGATGGCGACAGTGCGGGAGCCGCACCGGTGATTCCCGGGGGCTTCGCGTCGTCGGTCGCGGGTGGAGCGGATGGCTTCTTCGCCGCGGTCGGCGTCGACTGCTCGCCCCTGATCCAGTCGGTTCCGAGACGGGCGGACAGTCCGAGGGCCAACACCACCGCGACGACCAGCACGGCGCCGCCGGCGGTAATCGGCTCCTTGCGACGCTGCCGGCGGATCGAGTCCGCAGTGGCCTTCCGCGCCGCCTGGCGGTGGGTCCGACGAGCACGGCGCCGCTCCTTACGGCGTCCGAGCGTCGTTTCCTCCGGGTAGTCGTACGTGGTGCGCAGCAGCTCGCGCCATTCCTGGGGGGTGCGGTCGGGTTCACTGGGCATGCCTGGTCACCTCTCCTTACCAGGGCGTTGTGCGGGGACGGGGGCGGTGCGACGGCCGGCCGGCGGAACGGCGCGCGGGGGCGGTGGTTGTGTGGCGGGTCGCCGGTGGGCGGGGGTGGTGGGGTGTAAGGTCGCGCCGGTGGATCCCGCCCGGATCCTGGATTGGATCTGTCGGGGGCCGACGGTGCCGGGGCGAGGTGCCTGTCGGTAGGTGACGGCTGGTGGGGGTGCGGGCGCGGGCGCCGTTGGAGTGCGGCTGGACGTGATCGAAGTGAAGGTGCGCACGCTCGTACCCGCTGTGGTGGCGGCGGCGGTGGGTGTGCCCGTCGTGGGTGTGGTCGGGGGGCGTTGCGAGGACGTCGCCTGCGTGCGGGCCGGGGTCGGAGCGGGGATTGGGGTGGGGGGTGTGCGGGGTGTGATGCCGCCGCCTCCGGGTACCGCGGCCGGGGTGGCCGGGGGTTGTGAGGGGCTGGTGCCGGCGGAGGCGCCGTTGCCGGCAAGGGAGGTGGTGGGGGTCGGCGTGGGTGGACGGAGCGTCCGGACGATCGTGAGTGCGCGGAATCGGCGCGGGCCACCACCCGAGGTGCCTCCTCCACCGCCTCCTCCACCACGGGTGCCGCCGAGGCCTGGGCCTCCGCCGCTTCCGCCGTTCTGCCCTCGGCCGCCGGGGCGGGAGCCGGAGGAGGTGGCACCGCCACCGCGGTTCATGAGTCGGCTTGCGGAGCGTGCTGCCAATAGGCCGGCGACGGCACCGATGGGAGACGACACACCGGATACGCCGACGATGGATTCGATGACCCTACGGAATCGCAGAGCGACGATGGCGGCGGCGATCGAAAGGCCTGTCGAGGGGCCCCAGCCGTATACCCCGAACATTTTTGTGCAGGCCACCTGAACGACGAGCACACAGCCCAATACGGTGGTGACGACGAAACTCTGGAGGGTGAATCCGACGAGCTGGTCGAACCAGCGGACGCCCCACTGGCGGGTGCGACCGGGGATTACCCACAGGCAAGCGAATACAGGCCCTGCGACCAGCAGCATCAGGGCGCCCAGCAGTGAGGCGAGCGAGGCGAACGCGAGAGTCAGAACAAGCACGGCGAAGATGAGGATGGCGACCAGGGCCAGCAGCATGACCACCACGCGCTGTACCGGCTGGTGCCCTTCCCACCACAGTTCGGATTCACGGCCGACCGTCTCGCTTTTTAGGTTGTCCTGAAGCCACTTCTTGCGCTTGGAGTCCTCTCCGGGGTGACCCTTGTCGAGAACTTCCTTTCCGTATTTCGCGCAGGCTTCGAAACTGCCGAATTCCGCGATGCACCACGGGCCCGCGACGTAGGTTCGCCATACCGCGTCGGATGACTTTCGCAGGAGGTCGTCACGGGCGTTGCCCGTGTAGGTGGGGGTGTGGCCGAGTCTGAAGGGGAACTGTTCCTCTCCGGCTCCGATGCCGCCGGACGCCGCGTTCAGGGCGACGCTGGCCCCGATCTGGCGGCCCGAGTCGACGCCGTCCACCCACATCTGAGGGGACGACAGCAGGGAGACGCTGACCACGCCGGAGATCATCACCCAGGCGATCTGCGAGAGCCCGCCCGAGCCACCGCCCTCCTTGTGCTTGGTGAAGGCGACGAATCCGCCCACGCACAGGGCGGTGGGCAGCAGTGTGGTGGTCAGGCCCTTCGCGGCGCCGCCGATCATCCCGGCCAGGGCGCTTTGAAGCGGGGGCAGGGACGTCACCTCGAAGGTCCACTGCACGATGACGACCACGGCGGTGCCCAGCAGGGCGACCAGTCCGGCGAGGATCGACGCCACCAGTTGTACCGGGGGATCCCACACGTCGAACTCGCCGTAGTCGGCGTCCAGCATCCACAGGGCGGGGTCGGAGTAGGTCTCGTAGAGGGTGCCTTGCCCGTCGGGCACGGAGGTGTTCGGTGAGGGGAGGAGGTCGCCGACGCCCATGGGGTCGATGGTCTCGGCGTGCGCGACGCCGGAGAGCGCCATCACTGTCGTGGCGGCGAACAGGATGGGGATCGCCGCCGTCCGCAGACGTGGCAGGTGTAGGTTCACGCGGCTTTACCCCCTGGTCAGCGCGTTGGCCGCGGGGTTTCCGCCGTGGCTGATGTCGGTGTCCTTGACGTCTTCGCGTTGGTCCACGTGCCACGTGCCGGCGTCCTCGACGATGCGCAGTGCCCTGCGGGCGGTCGATGTCTCGGTGGGCCACACCACGGCGTAGGTGAGCATCACCGCCCACCCGGCGGGGTGGGTAGTGGTGGCCGGGACACGGACGGGTACGCCTTCTTGAGTGAGCGGTCCGGTAGATGCCCTCTCCGGCCCGGGGGACTTCGACCGCGAGGGCCGGGGTTGGACCGTGGACCCGTCCGCGCGCACCGGTGGGCTGAAGTTCCATCCGTCATCGGATGGTTCCGCCGACGGGGACGGCGCGGGGGGCGAGGGGGAGGGGCCGAGGTTGCGGCTGGCGCATTCCTCGACGGTGCCGGCTCGCTGGGAGGGCGTGCTCAGCTCGCAGGCCCGCCGCCAGTCGAGCTGCAGGACGGCCTCCTGATATTCGCGGGCGACGGCGACCACCGCTGCGGTTGGGTCGCCGTCCGGGCCCCCGTCGTCCTTCGCGGGTGTGCCCGCGCAGCCGGCGAGGGCGACACCGGCCGCGAGCAGGGCGGGTGTGGCGGTCCAGCGCATGGTCATACGGTCGCCCCTTGGCGGTCGTCGGATCGGTCGGCGCGGGGGGTGGTGTCCAGGAGCTTGACAAGCTCCTCGGTCGGGATGTCCCACTGGACGGTGGCCACGTTGAAGCGGCGGTCGCGTACGAGCGAGTGCCCGTGGCGGACCTCTCCGTCGGGTCCGATGCCGATGGAGTGAATGTGTGCGCGTGTGTGCGCGTCCACCGGCAGGCCGAGTAGTTCGGCCATCGCGTCCTGTTGTTCCGCGTGGGTGAGCTGGAATCCGATCACCGTGGACAGTTGCTCGATGACGCCGACGAGTTTGTTCAGGGATTGCGGATCCTGCGTGTCCAAGAGCAGGGCGGTGGAAAGGGCGCGGCCGACGCGGGCGATGTATTCGAGGAAGCTCGCGCCTTCGCGGGTGGCGGTCAGAACGTGAACCTCGGGAACCGCCACCACCTTGCGGAGGTTGCGGAGGTCCTTTCTGCCCGCGGTGGTGATTCCGTAGGCGAGCATGCTGTGCATGAGGGCGACCGACATCCTCTGTAGGACGTTCCAGTCCTCGCGGGTGTCGGTGGCGCCGGGCAGGCTGATCCCGGGGATCTGCACCACCCAGATGCCCGGTTCGGGAGACAGTGGTACGGCGTCTTCCTGCGGCCTGCCCATGAAGGGGGCGCCGATCCCGGTCTGTGCCAGCTCGTAGAGGGCTTCGCCGGTCTCGCGGGACAACGGGTCGGAGGATGTCCGGAGTCGATCGATGACCTTCCAGGTCGCCGGCTCGCCCTCCGCGATGACCTGGTTCACCGCGTGCTGCACCGGCGTCTCGGCACCGCGCGCGCGAAGGTGGGGTGGCATCGCGATGCCGAGCTGTGCGGGCACCTCGATCTGTGCCCGCTCGCTTCCCTCCTTGTCCAGCAGACGGAAGAGATCGGCGACGCCGGCGAACCTCGGGCCGGTCTCGATCAGATGGGCGTTGAGGCCGAACCGCCTGCCGGCCGACACGACACCGTCGAGGTCGCCCTTGAAGTCCAGGGCGAGGACGAAGGCGCCGCGGAAGGCCGCGTCCAACATGGTCATCATCATCGCGGTGGTCTTCCCGCGGCCGGTCCGTCCGATCAGGGCGGTGGTGGTCGCGTCGCCGCGCTCGCTTCCCATGGTCACGTCGAGACGGAACGTGCCGGGTGTCGAGCCGGTCAGGAATCCGGTGATCGGCCCTTGGTCGTCCCCGACGTGCGCACCGCCCCACCACCAGGAGCCGGCGAGCGCCGTCACGTCACGGACGTGGCCCAGGTCCGGCACCCTCAACCGGTCACCGGCCTGCGCCTCCATCCACATCTCGCGTTGCTCCTCCGCACCCACCCCCACCTCGATGCCGATCCCGCCGAAGTGGGCCACCGTGGCGTCGACACGTGCGCGCAGGTCCTCGACGCCCACGGTGCTGGTGACGATCAAGCGGGGGTGGTCCTCGACCAGGGTGACGTCATGACGGCTCATGTCCCGCAGCAGCCCGGCCATCACGCCCTCGGTCTCCTCGACCGCGCGGCCCGGATCCTCCGCCGAGTGTTGGCCAGCGCTGCGCCGCTGCTCCTTGGCGCGGCGCCGTACCTCTTCGGCCTTCGACATGGCGGTGCGCTTGGGCAGCACCTTGAAGCGCAGCGACGCTTCGGGGCTGACGGGCAGGATCAGGCTCGCCGGATCGATGTCCACGACCAGGTCGTCGTCGTCGATCTCCGGGACGTAGGTGATCTCGCTGAGCGTGCGCAGCCATTCTCCCGGGCCAGGCGATTCCAGCGTCTCGGGAAAGCCGGTCATCGTGAGCAGCGCCACCCACGCCGTGGTCACGCCGTGGGCGTCCACGAACCGTACGTGGTCGGGGTAGGGCAGGATCCGCCCGCGGGTGAGGGTGGTCAGCTTGGAGCCCATGATCAGCCCCTTGGTGGGGGATGGCAGGGGCGTGGTGCGGTGCTGTTCACGGGCGATCATCCACGCCAGCATCTCCACCGCGGCCGGCTGTGCCCGCCACGGTGTCGCTTCGAGGAGTCGACCGAGCCGGCGCATGCTGGCGTCCAGGCGGGCGAGTTCGCGGGCGCCGACGCCGGTCGTGGCGACGCCGAGGCCTTCGCTGACGCCGCGCCGTCCTGCGGCGGCGGCCTGACCGGTCCGTTCGGTGAGCCGCACACCCATGAGGAGGTGCCGCGCGGGCAGCGCGATGTCGTCGAGCCGGTCGACTCGGGTCTGTGCCCACTCCTGCCACTGCCCGGAGGTGAACAGGGTGCCGGCCTCTTCGAGGTAGTCGGCCGCGGACAGCGGGGACCACAGCACCTTCAGGTGGACGTCGGATCCCGACAGCAGACGCGACAGCGCGCTGACGGCTTCGTCGAGTTCCGCGTCACGGGCCGCCTCCGCCATCAGGTCCGTGTTGCTGCTGGCCAGCACGAACCAGCCTTCGGCGTGCGTCTCGGTGATCACGAGCCCGTCCGCCAGGGCGACGTAGCGCGTCGGGTCCGCGCTGCGGTCTCCGCCGACGCCGAGGAAGGCACCCAACTGGTGAAGAAGCTTCATTTACCCGCCCTTACCTGCGTCTTGCCGCCACGCGGCCGTGCCTTGAATACGACGTCCGGCCCGTACAGGCGGGGTCGAACGTCGTGTGGAATCGGGAGCCCTGCGACGATCACCGGATCCGTGATGTCCTCCTCCGCGCGGCGGGCGCGGACGGACTCCCGACGCAGGGAGTCGCCCTTGGTGCCCCACCGGGCTCTGCGGGGGATCCACTCGACACGGGCGGCCGATCGTCTGCCCCCGCAGATGATCGGTCGGTGGCCGAGCACCAGATATCGCACGCTCAAGGCCCAGACCGTGACGTTCCACCGACGATCGTTGTGCCGCGACCGCTGTGTTCCGAAGATCGCCACCAAGAGCGGTGGCAGGAAGTAGAGGGTGAAGGTGATCCGGTTGGGGAGCCCGAAGGCGAGAAGCAGTCCGCCGGTCCACAGCAGGTAGAGCACGAACCCGAGAACCAGCGCCCTCCGCGGGGCGCCTTCGCCGAGGTCTATGCCCATCAATTCGTGCTGCCGGGTCTCGATGTCCATGTGGCGGGTGTACGTGGTCCCGGTACGCATCAGGCCCGGACCGTGTCCCACAGGTCGCCCAGCAGTGTCCGCATCTCGTCGGGGAACCAGACGAACCCTGCGACGAACACGGCTCCGATGACCATCGTGACCATGCCGCCCCAGTCGTCCTTGACGAAGTGGCGGAAGGCTCTGACGGCGAGCCACGCGGCGAACAGGTTCCCGACCAGCAGGAGTACGGCCGTCTTTAAGGCGCTGCCGTCCGTGAGGGCGGCGAGCGTCACGACATCGTGGTGCATGGAGTCCCTTCGAGAGGTGTCGAAGCAAAGCGGAGGAGCGAAAAGGGGCGCGTGTCAGGCCGTGCCCCCGGTCACGGCGGCCACCTGCCATCGCTCGGCGTCCGCCGAGGCCACTCGCGTGAGTCGGATGCGATAGGTCTGATCGAGCTGGGCGCCGGCGATCAACCACGCGACGCGGGCGGTGCCCACCCGGTCGGCGCCCGCCCCCTTGTCCGCGGTCCACGTCAAGACGCCGCCCAGGCTCACACCGGCCGGCAGGGCCGGCACCGTGGCGCCCGGCGCGGTGACCGTGTCGGTGTCGCCTCCCGCGTACGTGCGGAAGAACCGGGTGATGGTCTCGGCCGTCTGTTCACTGAACTGTGCGTCCGCCTCAGGGCCCTTGACCGCCGGCGCCTGGGGGCCTGCGGCGGGGACGCCGACCAGGCCGGGCGGGCCGGAGACGACGACGCGGCCACCTGCCTGAATCACCGGGACGTCCAAGCCCACCCATCGGGCGACCGGGCCCGCCGGCGATGTCGTCTGTCCTGCCGGCGAGGGTGTCGCGGAGAGGGCGGCCGACCGAATCAGCACCTCGACCCGTACACGTCCCTGCTGCTGCGCGGCGGGGGTGACGGTACTGGGCTGCACGGCCAGCACCTCCTGGACGCCTTTGCCGTTCCATCCGGCGGCCGTGTCCGCTCCCTGGGGAAGGAGCGTGGCCAGGCTGGCGGCGCGAGCCCCGGCGTCCTTCTCGTCCCACGTCAGGTACAGGCGGGCGAAGCGCGAGGCGACGGCCTGCGCCTCCTCCACCGGGTAGGCCGGTGTCGACTGCGACGGGCCGGGGGCCGCGGCCGGCGCGGCGGGCTCGCGCGAGACGACGAGACTCTTCACGCCGAGGAGAACCAGCACCCCGACGAGCGCCCACAGCAGCCCCCGGCCGAATCGACGGGCGAACGCCGCGCCCGACGACTCGTCCACGGTCTGCCACGGTTCGGCCGGGGCCCCCGACACAGCGGCGGGGGCCGACGGCGGCGGGGTCTGCTCCGCTCGCAGCTGCGCGGCGGCGACCTCCCACGGATTGCCCACGGCGGTCGGCCGCGCCGGCACGGACGTCTGCTTCTTCGCCTTCGCGCGCGATCTCTTCCGCTCCCAATCCCCCACGTCCGGTAACCCAAGAACGCGGCGCACGGTCGGCCCTAACCCCATGCTTTCCTCCCCCACGGCGCGGCTCGCACGCCCAGGCGGCCGACCCTAAACCTGCCATGATCACAGGTCAAAGCAATACGTATGAATCAGCCGGCCGATCGTAAACAGCCGAGCCGGGAGGAGTGGCCGGCAGCGCTGGAGTCCGGCGTCATCGCCGCAACCCATCCGAGCGATCGGTAACCCTGCAGGGCTCATCTGCGGGACCTACGCCTCCTCCGCCGCGGCTATCGACACCAAAAAATACTTTGCCGCCGCATTGGATTTCGCCCGCAGTAACGTCTCCGTATGGGAATCCTGCGCATGCATACCGACACCGGTAAGCTTTCAAAAATCTGTCTGTTACTCGACGTGAAGCCGGACTTTAAATCGCTACGACCGACGGACCCGCACTGAAGGTTCACCACATTTTAAACGGATTGCATTGCATCAATCGGACGTGGTTCACTTCTTAAAGGCGGAGCCCACCACATATTGCGACGTCGAAGTCGGCTGGCCGGATATCCCGAATCGACGGATCCCCCTGCTCGGCCAGATGTTCTCGATAGCAACATCCGAAGAGGAGGAGAATTCACCCCCCGCCGGATGTCCGGACATTATTTCACTTGATTTACGAAATCAGATCACGCTGAACATCCATCGACGGTGTCAAGGTTTTACTTTCCGGCTTTGTATCGCGCATACCAGTCCACCAGTTCAGCTTCACTGTAGGAGGTGGCGCGACCGTCGCTGATTCCTTCCGGGAACTCAATGCCGCGGGCCTCGCCACGCCGCTTGTACTGCCGCGCGGTCCCGTGACTCCACGGCAGGATCCCCGCCTCGCAGGCCTCGGCCAGCGTGTAGACCGGCGGAAGGTCCTCCGGCTCCACCACACCCCCGACGGCAGGCGCGCCCGCTGTCACACCGCCTGTCACGGGAGCTGTCACACCGGTACCTGTCACATGCCCTGAGCTGGCACTAACACCGCTGGTCGCCAGGTGCGAGACGGAGGTGACAGCGGCCGTGACCACCTCCTCGGGCCCGTACTTGCCGCCGACGAGGAAGTCTTTGACACCGGTGGTGCGGTGCGTCTCCATCAACGACGACTCCGTGATCCAGGGGGCCCGCTCGCCCGCGTCGAACCAGGCGGGCGCGGGCCGGCACCCGCCCAGCCGGCCGGCCACTTCATCGGTGATCTTACAGAGCTGAATTTCGCGGACGTACGGAAAATTAGCACCCGGCGCCATCCGCTTGTCGGCATACACCCCTCGCCCCTTTACCTCGGTGTCGAAAGGAACGACCGGCGTCGACTGGCCGAAAGCGACACCGTAGGAAACTCGCTCCTGGGAACCCACCATGATCTTTGTCCCGATCTGCCCACGTTCCATCGTGCCGCCGAAGAACGAGTTCGCGAACTGCTGCGTGCCGACCACGACGCGGTGATTGGCAGACCTTCCCTGAAGAAGGATCACGGAGAGCCACTCGAGAAAAGGAGGCGACCCCTTTCCTTTCAGGCCGTACCGCCACCAGATGTACGCGAGCTTGATAAGCGTCGGAAGCTCGTCGATCACCAACAGGCGCTCCTGAAGGAGACCTCTCAGTGCGGGGTCGGCATTCTTCCCTTGCGCGGTCTCCGCAGCCTGCATGGAGGCCATGAACTCTCCGAATGCTGCAATACATTCGCGCACCGACTTGTGGATGCGGACACCAGAAAAACCTTCCGCCTCCATCAAACTGTTCTGCTTGGTATCTAAAATGTCGACAAGTACACCATGCAAACGACCATGGACAATCGGAATATAAAGGACAGTGGATTTACCGGCACCCGTATCCCCCGCCACACCCCAATGCGGCGTGGCGGACTGCGTCTGAACAACCACGTCCACCACCGATTCACCCTCGATGGCTTGGCCGATATACACCTCGTACGGACTCGACAGAGATCTCCACGTGACCATCGACGAAAGAGTCGGCTGCACGGGCTGCTTCTTCCGCGTCCACCGCACATGGTGCGCCGCACCCTGCCGCTCCCACTCCGCCACCCACTCCCCCGGCACCCGCGCGTCGACCACATGCGACAGCGCCGCCATGCCCTCTTTGCCGCCCATCCACTGGACCGGCAACCGCAAAACGATCCCCGCCCCCTCCACCGACAGATCGGCGTCCAGCCGCAGCCACTTCACCCGCCGCTCGCCCTCGTCCAGACGCAGCACCTGCCGAACCCCCGCCCACATCGACGGCCCCAACAGCTCGTCATCGGTAGCCGTCCGCACCGCCCACCACCGGGCACCGGCCGGCCCGGTCGCCGCGACAGCCACCACCACCGCCACCAGGACACCCACCGCCCAGACCAAGGCTGCCGGACGCTGCCACGCCAGCCAAGCCAAAGGCAACGGCAACAGCCGCACCGCCGACCGCGCCGCGCCGGGCCAGCAGACCCACGCACGCAGCGCCGCACCCATGCCGGCGACGACGCGCCCCACGGCCCGCGCAGTCCGGCCCACGGCCCCGGCTGGCGCCTTCGCCAAGTCACCCGACTGCCTCGGCTCCACCGAGGGCAACCGGCCTCCGTCGTCGACCACGACACCAGACCGCCACCACGTCGCGGTACTGCGCTGATCCCCGGTCAGATCTCGCCCCGCGACGTAGCGCCCGATGCCAGCGACAGCCCCGCCCACCACTCGCTCGATCGCGCGGTTGAACTCCTCGTTCGGCCGGCGGCTCTTGCCCTTGTCGTTCGCCACGTAGGCGAGCACCGCGAGCATGGCCAGCAGCCCACCCCCACCCGACAGGACGTAGGTCGACAACTCGGACAACTGGTCCCAAGGAGCGGCCTCATACATCATGTGTCTCCCCCACCCTCCAAGATCAGAGTTCGACCCTATGCCGGAGTCGGCGGCCTCGCCCGTTGAAGGCAGAACCCGTCCGATCAGCGTGGAGCGGTTCTTGCCTGATGGCCGTTCCTCCGCCCCGAGACGCGCGACACCACGGAATGAACGCGCCCTGGCCCTGTATCCCACGCGGCGGTGACCGCTCCGATCTCAGCCTGCAGCGTGCGAAATTCAGCCAGCGCGCCTCTTCCTGCAACCCCTTCCCATCTCCTTCTGAAGACCTTCACCCGGTGGACGACTGCTCTGCCTAGCGTTCCGGCTGTGCTGTACCAGAGATCGACTGTCGAGCACTGAGCCCTGTCCTGAGGCGCATTCTTGGCACCAGTGGGAGAAACCAGGCCTGCCCCAGACCCGCACTGGGCAGGCAGCTTGAACGCTACGCCCCGACGGCGAACGAATGGAGTAACACAGGACACTACCCGGGGGAGACTAACCAGTCTGCCCAGGTCAGTCGTGTTACAGGACCGTGTGTGACAGCTGCGGAGCGGCTCGTGTGACAGGCCGTGTTACATCAGCCGACGAGCCGCAGCGGCATGCTTCCCTCACGATCGCGCGGCAGCGGGACAGTTGGCCTCGTCGGACAGGCACGCCCAGGACCCGTTGGTGCGGTTCACTCCCGGGTGGTCCGTGGCGTCCTCCGCAGAAGCGCACGGCCGGCGTCGAAGGCCGCTCGCCCCGGCAGGGTGAGTGTGTCTCGCGGCGCGCTCGGGACGTTTCGGCATTGTTCACACAGGTCGGTGTCGGGATGGTCGGGGCGGAACAGGCGCGGTTGGATGTGCCTGCCCGCGCACTCGCGCATGGCCGCCACGCGCCGGCCGGGCGTTCGCGGCAGGCCGCTGTGGATGGCTGCGGCCTCTCCAACCACGCCGACAGTTGGAACGTGGGGCGCGCTGGGGAGCAGGCGGGTGAGGCGATTGCGGAGCAGTGCTGTCGGGTGGTGGATTTGGTTGGGCAGCCCGGTGCGTAGGGCGGTCAGCAGGGTTTCTTCGCCGGCGCCTTGTTCGAACCAGTGGGCTGCCAAGGGCGCGAGGGCGGCCAGGTCGTGCGCTGAAATGGTCAGTCGTGGCTCGTGCCCGGCCAGTCTGGCGAGGGCGATTCGGGCCCGTTCTTGCAGTATCTCGTCGGGGTGTGTCGCTGCTGGCGAGTTGCGGTCGGGCTCGCAGGCGTGCGGCGGGGTCGAGGCAGGGGGCACCAGGTGAACGGGTTCGGTTCTTGAGGCGGGGGATGGCGTCGTCCGCGGTGTGATGGGGCCGGCGGGTGGTGGGTGGGGTGTGTTCTCCACTGGGTCTTCGGTAGGACCGCCGACCGCCCGACCTGCCGGTCCACCGACCGTCGCGGGACCGGCAGTCGGTGACGACGGACGATCACGTGCCGCTTGGGCCTGCTCCCCGGTCAGGGGTGTGTTCGACAGGAGCTGTGTGGTCGCCCACCGGCCCCCGGGCCCCTGCGCACGCCACTCGTGCAGGAACCCCTCCGTCAGGAGTTCGCGTTTGGCACGGGTGAAGCCACAACGCTTGATCCCGGCACGCGCGGCCGTTCGCGACAGACACTCGTCCTGCCCGGGCGGCAGCGACAACTGCCACACCAGTAACCGCACCGCCTCCGCTCCGAGACGTGGATGACGGATGATCTCGTTCGGCACCTGTGAAAAGAACCGCGCAGGCGCGATAGCATGCCTCAGCATCCCAGGGTCCTCCAGAAGACCTTGAGTGGTGTAGGCCCTCGGCCGGTGTTCCCGCACCGCCGGGGGCTGCTTCATGTTCATGAGGACCTCGCGACAGCGGATCCACCCATCAACATAGCCCAACTCCGGGCCAGATAGCCCCGGATCGCGCCAACAGCTCGGCCCGTACACGCCGGCCTGACTCGCCTGGCACAGCCCCGAGGGCGCCTCCCTGCCCCGAGTCGACTACAGCACCGGCCGCATCAGCAGCCACCGCAACCCCTGAAGGCAACCGACGGCATCGCCGTCCTCGACACCCGAACGCCCCTCAACCACCGGTTCCACAACCGCCCCGGCATCGAGGCCTACGCCGCCACCATCCGCCCCGCGATCGTGTACGCCCCCGTCGTACCGATGAGGACTTCGCTCCCCCGACGAACCGGCTCCGCGCCTGAGCCCGGTCGAGGCTCAGGATTGGGTCTGCCAATCGAACACGATTTACAGTCCCGGTCGGTGCCAGCGCAGCCGTCCGCACAGCCCGTGTAACTCTTCGGGTGCGACTCGCAGCACCACTACGGCACCGCCGAGCCGCCCGATAGAACACATCAATTCTCCGGTGGGGGTTTGCGAGGCCAGTGCGCGGTGATCGCGCTGCCGGATCGGGTGGTCTCCTCATCCGGGCGACTCGTGGGTGTGTCCAATCAACGGCTGATCTTGGTTGTTGGGGTTCAGTGGCTGGTGGTGGGGGTGAGGCGGCCTTCGAAGGCGATCTGGAAGGCGTTCAGGGGTACCTTCCAGCGCATCGTCCAGCGGCGCCGGCCCTTGCCGGTCGGGTCGAGGCTCATCAGCGCCATGTAGACGCACTTCAGGGCGGCATTCTCGGACGGGAAGTGGCCGCGGGCCCGCACGGCCTTGCGGATGCGGGCGTTCACGCTCTCAATCGCGTTCGTCGAGCAGATCACCTTGCGGATCTCGACGTCGAAGGAGAGGAAGGGCACCATCTCGGCCCAGGCGTCGGACCACATCTTGATCACGGCCGGATACTTGGTGCCCCACTTCTCGGAAAACTCCAGTAAGCGTTCGGTCGCGGCGGCCTCGCTCGGTGCCGTGTAGACAGGGCGGAGGTCCTTGGCGACCTTGTCCCAGTCCTGGCGGGCGACGTAGCGGATGCTGTTGCGGATCAAGTGAACGATGCAGGTCTGAACGACAGTTCGAGGCCAGACCGTCTCGACCGCGTCCGGCAGGCCCTTCAGGCCGTCGCAGACGAGCATCAGGACGTCCTCGACGCCGCGGTTGCGGAGCTCGGTGAAGACCTGGAGCCAGTGCTTGGCGCCCTCACCGCCGTCGCCCGCCCAGATCCCGAGGATCTCGCGGGTGCCCTCGACGGTCACGGCCATGGCGAGGTAGATGGGGCGGTTGGCGACCTGGCCGTCGCGGATCTTCACGTTGATGGCGTCCACGAAGACCACCGGATAGACGCGGTCGAGCGGACGCGACTGCCATTCGGCCATGCCCTCCATCACCTTGTCCGTGATCGTGGTGATGGTCTGCTTGGACACGCTCGCCCCGTAGACCTCGGCCAGGTGGGCCGATATCTCCCCGTGCGTGAGGCCCTTCGCGGACAGAGAGAGCACCATCTCGTCGATGCCCGTCAGACGTCGCTGACGCTTCTTCACGATCTGCGGCTCGAAGGTCCCGGCGGTGTCACGGGGCACCTTCACCTCGACCGGACCGACGTCAGTCAGCACCGTCTTCGACCGGGTCCCGTTGCGGCTGTTGCCGCTGTTGCGGCCCGTCGCGTCGTGCTTGTCATAGCCGACGTGATCGGTGATCTCGCCTTCCAGGGCGGACTCCAGCACCCGCTTGGTCAGCTGCTGCAGCAGTCCGCCCTCCCCGGTCAGCTGCAGCCCGTCGGTACGGGCACGGTCGACCAGCATCGCGATCAACTGCTCGTCCGACACCGCCTCCGCAGCCGACCGACGGCCATCTCTTCCACGGCCTCGTGCTCGGCGATGGTCTCGCTCATCAGGCGTCTCCTTGATCATCGGATCCGCCGTCTATTGGACACTCCCCCACTCGTCCAATTTCCGCCTATTGAACACGCTCTGCGTCCGGGACACTGCTGTTGGTGCTGTCTAGGGTGAAGGATGGGGTGTTCTGTGGGCAAGCACGGCGACGGTAAGGGCGGGGCGGATGGCGACAAGCAGCAGTCTCCGAAGGATTCCGACGGCCAGTGGACGAAGCCGGTTTCGGACCCGCCGAAGAAGAAGTAGGGATGCCCTCGCCTGAAGCGCTGGCTCGTCTCCTGGTGGACAGGGGTGTTCTGCCCAATGTGTGGGAGCGTGCGGTGCGTACGGTGCCGCGGGAGTTGTTCATCCCGGATCGCATCGAGATCGGTGATGTGATTCTGTCTCGGACTGCGAACCCGGACGGGTGGTTGTCTGCTGTCTACGACGATGTGCCGATCACCACGCAGGTCAACGACGGCAAGCCGGTCCCGGGTGGCGCCTACCGGCTGCCCACGTCATCGAGCAGTATGCCCACGGTCATGTTGGAGATGCTCTCTTTGCTGGACGTCCGGCCGGGCGATCGGGTACTTGAGGCCGGCACGGGGACGGGCTACAACGCGGCGTGGCTCTCTCATCGGCTGGGTGCGGAGCATGTGGTGTCCGTGGACATCGATCCTTCGCTGGTGAAGCAGGCTGGACGTAGCCTGGTTGCCGCCGGCTTCAGCCCGCATCTCGTGGTTGGGGATGCGGGGTTGGGTCTGCCTGGGTGGGCTCCCTACGATCGGGTCATCGGCACGTACACGGTGTCCGAGGTCCCTTACGCCTGGGTCGAGCAGGCTCCGGGTGGTCGGATCGTCGTGCCTTGGGGTGGTTCCTTCTTCGCTCACTCGTACGCCGCTTTGGATGTCATCGACGGTCGGGCGCACGGCAGGTTCAGTGGTCGGCCGGCGTTCATGCGTGACCGTGTCGCCCGTCCGCATCGGGGCTACCTTCGAGACTTCTACCGCCGGGAGACGGGAACGGGCGGCCGGACGGTCATCTCACCGCGGGCGCTGGTTTCGGACCTCGACGCCTTGTTCTTCGTGGGGCTTGCGCTGCCTGATGCCTGGTATTTGCTGGCCGAGGCCGACGATGGCAGTGGTGAGGCCACTTTGTGGATCCTCGCGGACGACCGGAAGTCCTGGGCCACTGTCGAGTACGAGCCGGAGGTATCTGACTATGCGGTTGATCAGTACGGGCCCCGCGGCCTGTGGGATGAGATCGAGACGGCGCATGCGTGGTGGATGTCGCTGGGCAGCCCCGTCCGCGACCGGGCAGGACTGACCGTCGACCGCACGGGGCAACACCTGTGGCTCGACGAACCACCCAACACCCTCACGCCTCCTGCTCGGGGCAAAAGCTAGGAACTGTTCGATCGCCGCGACGGTGGCGGAGAGGACATCGCCGCAGGGCAAGGACTCCAAGAACACCGACAGCGGGTCTTTGACTACCGTTCCACTCCGCCACACCGGCACACGCCGTCTGGTCTGACAGGTCTGTGGCAGGCGGCTCGCCGACTGCGGCGGGCACGCGCACCGTCATACCGGCGTCGGCACGGCGGTGCGAAAGCCTCAACCATCAAGGGGCCCACGGCGTAGGGTCGTCAGGCATGACGCCTGTATCGCACCACCCGATACCCGCTCAGACCCTCTGCCGCCTGGGGCAGCGCTTGACGCTGATCGCGGCGGGCAGCGTGTTCGTGTTCATCAGCGCGGCCTTGCTGTCCAGCACCTCGGATCCGGTCAGCGTCGCAATCCATTTGACGATTCTGGGATTTGGTTCCTGGCTCGCCTTTTGTGGCTTTTTCATGGGGCTGCGGATCGACTCCAGGGGTATCACCGAGCGCCCCGTCGGCCGCTGGCGCACCGTACCGTGGTGCGGGATCCGCGAGATCAACACCTACGCCCAAGGCCTCGGTCCGGCCCGCAGCGGCGCTCCCGGAATCGTCCTCCGCGACGGAAGCCAGATGTCCCTCAGCGCCATCGCCTCCTACTTCGACCGCACCATCCAGGCAGACCTCGCCCTCTTGAGGTCCCTGCACGCAGCCCACATCGCCGTGTGCGCAGGATGCGCCTCACAGCGCTGAGGACGTCGCCGGGAACACCGGACACTTCGATCAGCACTCCTGTCATGGCCCTGCGCCGCCCGGCGGATGCGCACTGCCTGGGAGGCACGTCTCGACCCGCTCGAGGGGTCAGTCGGCCCACACGATCCGCAGGATGATGACGCAGCGTTGTCGTGCCTTCGGGTTCTGGATGGGGTCGTGAATCTGGTAGGGGATCACGGTCGAGCCGAAGGCGGCGACGCGGTCCCATTCCGGGCCGTGCTCGGCGCGGGTGGAGCCGGCGCCGTAGGGGTCGGTGGTGATCCGCCGGATCATCGCGTCGACCTCGTCTTGCGGGACCGGGGCGACCGGGTGGTTCGCGAGCTCCTCGTACTGCTGTTGCGCACGCTTGGACGGTGCCCAGGGCCATGGGCCCGGGACGGCGTGTGTCGCGTCGGTCACCGGCGTCCCGCAAGGGCCCAGGGCTGTCCGAGCTCAAGGTCTCCGGCCATGGCGGCGTCGCTGTCGGAGTCCAGATCGGAATCCCGCGCGGTCACGGCCCGGCCCCACCACTTGTCGCGGAAGGAGGCCACCGCGCCCAGGTCGCCGAGGTCGAGGGAGCTGAGACCTTCCTCGAAGGCGGCGCGCTGGTCGTCCGGGACCGCCGCGCGGATGGCGCGCAGGGTCTTGGACGGGTAGCCGGTCGGCTTCTCGCTCGGTTGGGCGCTCATGTGGCTCCCTGTTCTGGCTGGTGGGCGTGAGGGCCCGTTGCTGGCAAAGGACGTCCGGGGTAATCATCTCACCGGGCTCGGCGCGTGTCAGGTGGCCTGCCCTTCACAAAGGACCCGGCACCGCGCCGCCCGCGCCGGTGTTCGTAGGCGGTCGGGATCCGTCGGGAGGAAACGTCGGCGGCCTTGAGGTGCCGCAGGCCGCCGACGACCGCGATGTGGAGGCGACGGGAGCTGTTGAACAGGCGCGGTCCGGGCCGCCGAGCTTGCTCGTACCGGGTGTGGGCACAGAGAAGGACGCCCCTCGGCCCAGGTCGGCGCCGCGGACATCATGCTGTCCACCACGGCCCGTACCGGGCGGGGAGATCCCGCCACAAGACACCGGTACGGATCCTGTGCAAGATCCCCTTCAGCACCTGTCGGTGATCGCGCCAGCACCGGCACCGCCCACTGCACACCGGCAGCAGCGGCAGCAGCGGCAGCAGCGGCGCGAGCCGGTACCACAGCGCGTCACTCAGATCACCCCGTGATTCCTCAGCACGGCCAGCGGCTGCCGATGTGGCGCCGGTGCCTCCCGGCCCAGGAGCGGCGATCGGTGGCGGCCGCCGCCGTGCCGGACGGCCGATGGCTGGGGCGTGCGCTTCTTGGGCGAAGCCCTCCCCCGGGTGTGCAGGCTCCTCTATCGTCAAACTGGCATGGGGATGGAGCTGACGGTGCAGGGGGGGCTCGGTGTCGTTTACTCAGGGGCCGCAGGTGTTCGAGGATCGGAGCCGGGACGCGTGTGTGGTGGTACCCGGGATCATGGGCAGCGTCCTTGAGGACGCCGTGACGGGCCGCCCGCTGTGGGGCGTGGACCTGGCAATGCTCACCAAGCCGCGGATCAGCGGGGGCCTGCTCGGCGCCCTGCACGCGGACGAGCGGGAGCGGGAAGCCGACGCCGACACCGCGCGGCGGGCGCCGCTGACCCGTATCCGCGCCACCGCCCTGCTGACCAGGCCGTGGTGGCTGCCTGTCTTTGAAGGCCTCGACCCCTACAGCGACGTCCTCAAGAGCGTGACCGGTGTCGTCCTGGATCCGCAGGCGGTGGCGCCGTTCCCGTACGACTGGCGCTTGGCCGTCGCCTACAACGGGACCCTGCTCGCCCGCACGGCCCGCGCGCACTTGACCCGCTGGCGCGAGCGGGTCGCGGCGACACCCGACTGGGCGGCGGGCGGGGCGCGGCCGCGGCTGGTGTTCGTGGCGCACTCGATGGGCGGTCTGGTGGTGCGGGCCGCACTGGAGCAGGACCCGGAACTGGCGGCCGATACCCGCGCCGTCATCACCGTCGGGACACCGTTCCTCGGCTCGGCGAAGTCGGTCCTGGCCCTGAACCTTCTGCACACCGGGGCGAGGCCGAAGCGGCTGGTGCGTGGGGTACAGGCGATGGCGGCGACTCTGCCAGGGGTGCACGACCTGCTGCCCGGCTACCGCTGCCTGGACCGCGGTGTGGACGTGGAGCGCCTGAGCGCGGCGGACGTGGCCCGCTTCGGCGGCGACGCGGAGCTGGCGGCCCGCTCCCTGGCCGAGCGCACCCGCCACCGCCAGGACGGGTTCACGCTGCCCGGGCACCGGGCGATCGTCGGGGAGGCCCAACCCACCATCCAGTCCCTCGCCGAACAGCACCCCGATCTCCGGGTCGCCGCCGGCCGTCGCTACGCCTTCGACGTCGACGCGGATGGTGATCTGGTCCGCGCCCCCGGCTCCGACCTCCCCGCGCGCCGCAACGCTTCGGGCGACGGCACCGTCCACCTGCCCTCCGCCCGGGCGGGCACCGAGGCAGTCACCTACGTCTACGGCCAGCACGGCACCCTCATGCGCCACGATGGGGCCTTGCGGCAGATCCGCCGCGTCATCCAGGAACGCCCGCAGAGCCCCTACCTCGGCGGCGGCGACGGAACCGGCCCCGGCCTGGAAACTCCCGAGCTTGGCGGAACTCTCGGCCAGCCGCTCATCCTCGCCGCTACCGGCCTGGACACCCCGGCTGGCGTCACCTTGAGCGTGCACTCCGCCACCACTGGCCGCCCCGGCCACCCCCTGACCCTGCGCCGCGACCCCGAGCGTACAGACGGAACCCTTTCGGCCCGGTTCACCGCGGACGCTCCGGACCTGTATCGGGTGGTCCTGGACACCGGTCGCCATACACCCCTCACCCAACTCGTCCTCGTCACCCTTCCTGACGCTTGAGAGCCACCGCCCCCGTGACCTCACCCCACCCCGCCGTCACCCCACCGCCGCCCCCGGACCCCGACGACACCAGCCACCAAGGGTCCGGACCGCTCCGCGAGGGCGGCGTCGAGCTGTTCCCGATCAACTTCACCACCTACCAGCACCACGAGGACCTGGACACCGAGCGGTACGTGCGGGAGATCGCCGATCTCCTCGCCCCCTACGGAGCACACACCACAGAGTGGAAGGTGCGGGCCGCCGAGCGGGACAGCCAGGCCGTTGAGGAACGCCTGGCCGCCTGGGTCGGCGAGACGGACCCGCCCGGTGGGAACACGGTGCTGTACTGGGTCGGCCACGGCAGCGCCGACATCCTCGCCCACCACCGCACCCCGGCACGGTTTCCCAGGGGAATCGACCCGCCGGAGATCGCCCGCGCCATCGCCATCCGCCAGCTCCACCCCGACAGTGAGGACAGCTGGGCGATCATCGTTCTGGACGCCTGCTTCTCACAGGAATTCGCCAGAGCCGTCCACCTCGAACTCTTCACCAAGCATCGCGGCGCCGGCCGCTACCTGCTGCTGTCCACCGCCGCCCAGGGCTACGCCGAACTCGGCGCCCTCACCCACGCCCTGAAGCGAGCCCTGCACATCACCTTCCCCACCCAGCGGACCATCGGTCTCGGGGCTCTCGGCCGCCAACTCAACCGCGATCTGGGCGGCTTCGTCGATGACCTCACCCTCGACGACGACCGCGACCAACTCGTCAGCCGAACCGCCAACGCGGCGAGCGCGGTCTCCGGCCCGCTTGACCAGATCGCCGAACTCCAGGCCGTCATCGACCAGCTCCCCACCGACGAGCAGCGCCATTTCCTGCCCAAGGCATCCGGCGCCGAACTCGGCGAGCTCGCGTGGTACTTCCACGGCCGCACCCTGCAACGCGACCAGATACTGCGCTGGCTGGCCACCGCCACCCATGGCACCCTGGTCGTCACCGGCCCCGCCGGCTCCGGCAAGTCCGCCCTCTTGGGCCACGTCCTACTGCACACCAGCACCCGCCTGCGCGACATCCTGATCCGCCACGGCCACCTCATGCCGCTGCCGCCCGGCACCCTCTGCCCGGAGGACCCGTTCGACCTCACTGTTCACCTCGCCGGCCTCACCCCCGCACGCACCCTCCACCTGATCGCCCAGGCCGCCGGCCTGCCCGACCTCGCCCAGCGGGCCGCCGAAGGCCGGCCACCCGCCGACCTCCACACCCGCATCCTCGCCGCACTACGCGAACGCGACGAGCCGCTGACCCTGCTGTTCGACGCCTTCGACGAAGCCGACCAGCCCCTCGTCATCGCCAACCAGATCCTGCGCCCCCTCGCAGCCCTCCCCCAGGTCCGCATCGTCATCGGCACCCGCCGCTCCACCCTCGAAGGACCCGACCAGCCCGCCCCCCGCGACAGCGACCTCCTCGATGCCCTCCACTCCCGCCCCGCCGAAACGAGCAGCGGACAGGCGCCGCGACCGCGGTACGTCGAAGTGACCCAGGACCGGGAAGCCCTCGCCGGATACCTGCACGCCAAACTTCACGCCGCAACGCGCCGCGGTGCCCTCCAAGCCGACGACGCGGCCATCGCCGATGCCGTGTACCGCCTGGTTGCCGACCACACCAGCAGCGGCGCCGAGCCCCAGCAGTTCCTCTACGCCCGCCTCGCCGCCCACGAAATCCTGGCCGATCCCACGCTCCTGGCCGACCCCACACCGCTCATCGGCCGCACCCACCGCCAGCTGTTCACCCACGCCCTCCAACGCCTGCACCGCACAGACCCCCACTACACCCCTCTCCTGCGAGCCCTCGGCCTTGCCCAAGGTCGCGGCCTGCCCGACCAGGACGGCATTTGGGCCACCACCGCCGACGTCCTCACCCCGGACGGGGCGGGCGGCACCCGCGCCTGCATCGCCGGGTTGGTTCGTGACGCGGCCCCCTACCTCGCCCTCGATCACGAAAGCGGCCAGAGCGTCTACCGCCTTGCCCACCGCACCTTCACCGAACACTTCACCAGCGACCCCGGCACCCCAGCCGCCCACGCGGCCATCACCCGAGCTCTTACCGCACATGCCCGCCACAGCCTCGAAACCAGGGCGTCGGAGGACGGCGCTGCGCCGCGAACCGAGGACGTCAACCCCTACACCCGCCACCACCTCGCCATTCACGCGCGCCTCAGCCGCGCTGCCGAAGTCTTCCGCGCACTCGCCGACCATCCCGACGTCCTGGACGCCCTCGACCTCATCACCATCACCACCAACGCCCTCCACCCCGACCTTGCCCCGAATGCGCTGCCACCCGCCATTGCCGGAACCGTCCTCCTCCAACACCAGGCCCACGACACCGGCCACCACCCGGCACAAGCCGACACGCTCGCCTGGCGGCGATGGTGGCGCCGGCTCGGCACCACATACATCCAAGGCACCCCGCCCCCACCCGAAACCCACACCCCCCAGACCTGGCCCCCCAGCCTCACCGCCGGTATCGTCCACCGCCGCCAGGCCCACCTCCAACTCATCGGCCACACCGCGTTGGTGTGGGCGGTGGCCGCCTTTCCCGCCCCTGACGGCACTATCCGCCTGGCCACCACCGGCTTCGACGAGACGGTGCGGATCTGGGACCCCGCCACCGGCCTCCAAGACGGCGAACCCCTCACCGGCCACACCGGGCCTGTGAGGGCAGTGGCGGCGTTCACCGCCCCTGATGGCACGATCCGTCTGGCCACCACCGGCGATGACCAAACGGTGCGAATCTGGAACCCCGCCACCGGGGCCCAAGACCGCGAACCGCTCACCGCCCACACCGGAGTGGGGTGGGCGGTGGTGGCCTTTCCCGCTACTGACGGCACTGTTCGCCTGGCCACCATCGGCGCTGACGAGACGGTGCGGATCTGGAACCCCGCCACCGGGGCCCAAGACGGCGAACCCCTCACCGGCCACACGAGGGAGGTAAGGGTGCTGGCGGCCTTCACTGCACCCGACGGCACCCCCCGCCTCGCATCGGCCGGCGGTGCTGGGACGGTGCGGATCTGGGACCCCGCAACCGGCCTCCAAGACGGCGAGCCCCTCACCCGTCACACCGACTGGGTGTCCTCAGTCGCGGCCTTCACCGCATCTGACGGCACCCCCCGCCTCGCCTCGGCCGGCTACGACGCGATGGTGCGGATCTGGGACCCCGCCGCCGGCACCCATGACGGAGAGCCCCTCACCGGCCACACCGGCCCGGTGTACGCGGTGGCGGCCTTCACCGCCCCCGACGGCACCCCCCGCCTCGCTTCAACCGGCGATGACGGGACGGTACGGATCTGGAACCCCGCAACCAGCGACCCAAACGGCGAGCCTCTCACCGGCGAGTTCACGGCTCAGCGCCAGCCCCCCATGTCCCTGGATCAGATGGCTGAGCAACACGCCAGGAGAGTGAAGGTAGTGGCGGCCTTCACCGCCCCCGACCGCACCCCTCGCCTTGTCATCACCGGCGACGACGGGACGATGCGGACCTGGGACCCCGCGACCGAAACCCAAGACGGCCCCATCCTGATCGGCCCCACCGGCCGTCCCAACTGGGAACACGCGGGAGCGGTCTTCACGGCCCCCGACGGCACCCCCCGCCTCGCTTCAACCGGCGATGACAAGATGGTGCGAATCTGGGACCCTGCCACCGGCGCCCAAGACGGCGATCCCCTCACCGGCCACACGAGGAAGGTGTGGGCGGTGGCGGCCTTCACCGCCCCCGACGGCACCCCCCGCCTCGCTTCCGCCAGCTATGACGAGACGGTGCGGATCTGGAACCCCGCCACCGGCGCCCAAGACGGCCCCACCCTCACCGCCCCCAGGGAGTCACCGTGGGGGCTGGCGGCCTTCACCGCCCTCGACGGCACTCCTCGACTCGCCTCACCCTACGACTCGGATGTGCGGATCTGGAACCCCGCCACCGGCGCCCACGAGGTCCCATACCTCACCGGCCACACGGGGAAGGTGAACACGGTGACGGCCTTCACCGCCCCCGACGGGACCTCCCGAATCGCTTCGGCCAGCGAAGACGAGACGGTGCGGATCTGGAACCCGGCCAGCGGGACAGCAAAGACCCTGCCTCTGGCCGACCGAGCCCTCGTACTGACAGAACACCGTGGGCTGCTCATCGTAGGAACCGCATCGGGCTACCTCGCGCTAGACATCTCGTCCGTATCCGCCGACACAACATGATCGCCAGAACACCGCCCAGCGCTTCGGATCCACTCGCCCGACAACTCCCCCTCTGCCGCTATTTCAAGCAGCCGTCGTCTTGGGCTCGTAGGCCGTCAGAACGAGACGCGCGCCGTCCCCTACCTTCAGGGCGTCCACCAGGATCTCGCCGCCGTCGGCGAAGCGCAGAGTAAAGACCGGGTCGAGATTCATCAGGAAGTCGAAGGCGTCACGGTGATCCGCCGACAGGTGCTCGCTGTCGAGGAACGCTTCGCAGGACCAGTGTCCGTCGAGCACGCGGACCGAGACCTGAACCTCGTAACCGGCCAGGTTCGTTGCTGCGTTCGCCCACCACTCCAACGTCCCTGTCCCTTGAAAACTGTCCACTACTCAAGTGTCGTCCAAACACCGGCGACCCGGTACAAGGTTTCGGGTGTCTCCTGGCAGTGAGGTCAGCGTCCCTCGCAGCCGGCCATGAGGCGACAGCCCTCATCGCCGCGCTCGGTGACTGACTGTTACCGGCCCCCTTTGCCCCCTGCGTTCACCTTGATGCTTCGTATGCCTCGCGAATGGACGCGGGGATACGTCCGCGGTCATTGACCAGGTAGCCGTTCGCACGAGCCCAGCGACGTACAGGTCCGTCTTCCGGACGAGGATCGAGTCTGCGGGCTCGGTCTGCTGCTTCCCAGGCGCCCGATGAAACTCCTTCGAGTTGGTCAGCCACATCCTGGAAGAAGGCGAACAGCGAGGCGTACTGGCATTCCTCGGGTAGCGCCGCCTCACTCCAAGACCCCACCGTGCCGGTGATCGTGTTCACCAACGTCCCGTGGAAGCCGTCGGACTCCGGAGCCGATCGGCACCCACTCTCGGTGCCAGGACGGGTAGCCGGCGCCTTCGGAGCGTGCCAACTCCTCCATTGCCATCTGGTGAAAGTAGACGCGTTCGATGTCCCTGAGGCCCAGCAGGAGTCCACCATCGGGAAGGACGCCCGGGCACCCCAACGCCACGAGAACCGATCTGGCGGGAGGCTGTCGACCTGCATCGATGTCGTGGACCAGAAGCCACTGCCGCAGCTGCTCCGGCAGGTTCAGACCCAATCGCAGTTCGGTTTCGCAGACGGCCGTCGAACTCCCCGGCCCGCCGAGAGCAGCGAACACCTCAGGGGCATGATCCTCAAGCCACGCGGTCACCCGAGCCCACGCCTGCCGTACGTCTCCTGCCTTCTGATGATCCATAGGCAGACCGTACTCAGTACCACTGACAATGCATGGCCCAGCCGCGCTGTCGTACACCAGCCGAAAAGGCCCTTCGCGAGGAACGGGATGGCGAACGGAGAGGCCGAGTACCGGCTGCCTTGATGAAGCATGCCGCTGAACGGGCTGGTGACCGCCTCGTTGCGGGCCTCGTCGTCGCTGCCGCACGGCCTGTCATCGTCCATCAGGCATGCCGGATGTCCTGGCGTGCGGGCATGCCATGCTCTTCGCCGGCGACGAAGGTCGCGTCCCTCGTCGACCGGCTACGCATGGGGCAGGATGTCGCGGCCGCCGCGCAGGCCGCCGGCATGGAGGTACGCCAAGTCTTCGCGACGGCTCGGACGGATGGCCGTGTGGCTCTGCTGCTCGCGGGTGTCGACCCCGACGAGTCCGGCGCGAAGGGCATCACGGACCGAGCCGACTACCTACGGCTCCTGGCTCTGGGCTGCACGCCCACCCTGGCCACGCAGATCCTGTTCGACGGCGCGTCGCCAGTGGGGCACTGGCGACGGAACAATCCGGCTTTCGCACGGGCCTGCGACGCGGTCGGGGAGCTGATGGCCGACCGGCCGGCACCGGTACGCGCACCGCGGCTCACTCCCCAGCGTCGCCGGATGTTCCTCGGTCACCTGGAGTCCGGGCTCACGGTCACGACGGCCGTGGTGACGCCGGGTTCTGCACGACCGACTTCACGGCCGGGTCCGCGGCGAGCTTTCTGGCCTGCGCCTCGGAGACCTCCACGGAGTAGCCGTTGAGGGCCGAGCTG
>NZ_JBEZIB010000066.1:0-25051 GCF_040650855.1 Streptomyces sp. NPDC048606
GCCCTCTCCCGCCTCGCCGACCCCGACACCCTCCACCACACCCCCATCGGCGTCTTCCGCGACACCGAACGCCCCGTCTACGACACCCTCATGGCGGAGCAGCTGGAGAAGGCCGTCGAGCGGCAGGGCAAGGCGGACCTGGGCGCCCTGCTGACGGGCAACGACGCGTGGACCGTCGTCGGCGGGTGACCATCGGCGGGTGACCCGTCGGCGGTGATCGACGGTGGGAGCCGGACCTCCGCTCGCGGTCCGGCTCTCACACCGCGCGCAGGGTCCTGACGCCGGCGCGCGCGGCGGCGTCGCGCTCCGCCTGCCGGGCCACCTCGCGCGCGTGGTCGCGGGTCAGCCGCAAGGTGGCCTCGCTCTCGCGTCCGAGGGCCTCGCGCACGTAGCGGCGGGCCTCGGAGAGGTCGGCGTCGGGGCCGAAGGAACGCTCGACCATCGCCTCGTCCAGCAGGACGTCGTGGCGGGAGACCACGGTGACCCCGTCGGCGTCGGGCAGCACCGACCACTCGCCGGTGTGCGCGGCGAGCAGGGCGGAGGGCCGGGTCTGCTTGTGGACGATGCGGCCGGCCGCGGGGAAACAGACGCGTACGGCGTCGGTGGTGTGGACGGAGCCGTCGGGCGTCAGGGTGTCGGTGCTGACGACCTGCACGCCGGGACGGTCCTCGACCACGTCGACGCGTGCGACGTGCGGGACGCGGCCGGGCCAGGCGCCCACCTCGTACAGGAAGGCGTAGGCCGGCTCGGGCGGGCCCTCGATGCGCAGGGTGTCCTCGAAGGAGAGCGTCAGCGCGTCCAGCCGGCCCCAGCGTTCGGCGAGTTCCCGGATCCGGGTGAGCGTGGCCCGGCTGTCGGCCTCCGTCGCCGCGCGGGTCCGTTCCACGTCCGCGGCGCGGTTGCCGGCGACGGTGACGTACTGCTCCAGGGTCAGCCGCGACCAGCCGGGGGCGAGCGCCTGGACGCTCCAGCTCCCGGCCGTCGAGGTGACGGGGGCGGTGGGGACCTCCTGGTGGAAGTCGACGCGCAGCCGCTCGGGATCCAGGGTCCGGCGCCAGACCGACTGCCGTACGTTCCCGTCCGCGCCGGCCCACATGAAGTACCGGTCCTGGGTCCCGTCGAAGTCCATGCGTTCGACGTGGACGGTGGCCGGCACGAGCAGCGGCCACTGGGTGGTGTCCGCCACCAGCCCGTACAGGACGCCGGCCGGTGCCGCCGCGTCCACCGCGAACGACATCCGGTGTACTCGCTCGACAGACATAGACACCCCTCTCAACGCTTGATGCAGAGCCTGTCCGCGACCACCGGAAGGTCTCTGGACTTCCGGTGGAGTTCCGCGTTGACCAGGCCGAGGTAGCTGCGGGGGGTGTCGGCCTGCTCCAGGGCGTCCCCGTCGAGGAGGATGCCGAACCTCCACTCGATCCAGCCGGTGGTCTGCAGGACGGAGAGACAGTCGTAGCCGAGCTCGACCCAGTACAGGTCGAGGACGTCGTCGGTGAGTTCGACGCCCTCTTCCTCTCCGTCCCAGGCCCGCAGGATGCGGGTCAGGGTGGTGGGGTCCAGCCGGTCCATGGCTACTCTCTCCTCGTCCTCGGGCACGCGGAAGCGCGCCGGGTGGACCCGAGCCTGACCGAAGTCGGTGGAGAGCGGCTGGAAGCGGTACGCGGCCGGCGGACCGCGCACGCGGCCGCGCTCCGGCGGCCCGTGGGGTGGGTGGTGCGTGCGGCTCCGTCAGGCCGCGTACAGGTCGAAGGTGGAGGTGCGGCGCGGCCCGGCGACGACGTCGAGGGCCGGGTCGACCCGCAGCATCGCCTGGTGGAGGCGCTGCAGCTGCTGGGAGGGTTCCACGCCCAGCTCGTCGATCAGGCGGGTCCGCAGCCGGCGGTAGACGTCCAGCGCCGTGGCCTGCCGGCCGGAGCGGTAGAGGGCGACCATGGCCTGCGAGTGGAGGCCCTCGTGCTGCGGGTGGCGGGCGATCAGCTCGGTGAGCTCGGCGAGGAGTTCGGTGTGCCGGCCCAGGCGCAGGTCGACGTCGATGCGCCGCTCGGTGGCCACGAGCCTGCTCTCGGCCAGCCGCAGGACCTCGATGTCCAGGATGGGCCCGACGCGTACGTCGACCAGGGCGGGGCCCTGCCAGAGGCCGAGGGCCTTGCGCAGCAGGTCGGCGGCGCGCTCGTCGTCACCGTCGTCGAAGGCGCTCTGGCCGCCGGCGACGAGGTTCTCGTACTCGTGGACGTCCACGGACTCCTGCGGGATCTGGAGCAGGTATCCGCCGTGCCGGGTCGCGAGCACGTCCTTGGCGGTGGTCGGTGACCCGGGGCCCATGGCGGTGCCCAGCCTGCGGCGCAGCTGGAGGATGTACGTCTGCAGGGTGGTGAGCGCGCTCTGGGGCAGGTCGGTCCCCCAGATCTCCTCCATGAGGGTCGGTACGGGCATCACCCGCCCCGGGTAGAGCGCGAGGAGCGCCAGGATCTGACGCGGTTTGCCTGCCGTAGGAACGATCGATGCCCCGTTGACCTCGGCACTCAACGGCCCCAGAACCTGAATCTTCACGGTCTCTCGTCTCCTCTCCGCATTTCGTCGAGCTACTCCCGGTTTTCAGTATTCGACGTGAGAACGATAAGGCCGCCCTGGGCAACATCACCGAAATCTCAAGTCGACGTCGAGTAGTTCTCCGAAACGCGAGGGCTCCGGGAGTCGAGAAACCGTTAGACTCCGGTTACGTCCCCACACCGCCGCTCTCCTGCACTTTCGGCCAGGTCTGCTTACTTCCGGTTACGCTCGCTCATATCTCTTTCGACATTTTCTTCGAAAATTCTCGAACGCATTTACCGGACAGCTACCGGAAATGAGCGAGCGATTACCCGGCGATGACTTCTCAACCGACCCGCGCAAGGCGCTTACGAGCCGAGTCGGGGGTTTCCATCGGGTTTTCGGGGCCGGTCATCAGGATGGAGCGCTGGAGCCGGCGCAGGGCGGCCGAGGGCTCGATGCCGAGCTCCCGCACGAGGGTCGCGCGCAGCCGCTGGTAGACGCTGAGGGCCTCGCCGCGGCGGCCGGAGCGGTGCAGGGCGAGCATGAACTGTCCGTGCAGGTTCTCGTGGGTGCGGTACCGGCTGGCCAGGACGGTCAGTTCGGCGAGCAGTTCACGGTGCCTGCCGAGTCGCAGGTCGGCCTCGATGCGCTGGTCGAGGGCGCACAGCCGGGTCTCCTCCAGCCGGCGGGTCTCCATGTCGAGCTGGACGCCGCCCTGGACGTCGGCGAACGCCGGCCCGGACCACAGCGCCAGCGCCTCGCGCAGGAGGCGGGCCGCGCCGGGGAAGTCCCCGGCGTCCATCGCCCGGTAGCCCATTCCGGCCAGCCGGTCGAATTCGCGGACGTCACTGGTCCCGCCGTTGCTGCTGAGCATGTAGCCGCCGGGCAGCGTGACCAGCACGTCCTTGGGCGTGCGGGTTCCGTCGGTGCCCTCCAGGGCCGTCGCGATGAGCGCGCGGAGCTGGAGCACGTACGTCTGGAGCGTCGTACGGGCACTGCGCGGCGGTTCCTCCCCCCACAGTTCCTCGATCAGCGCCGCCACGGGGACCACCTGGTCCGCGTGCAGGGCGAGCAGCGCCAGCACCTGACGGGGCTTGGCCGCCGTCGGCGTGATGGAGGTCCCGTTCTCCCGAACGGCCAGTGCGCCCAGTACATCGATGTCCACGCCGTACTCCCCTACTTCGTCCGTGGATGAGCCCTTGAACTTCACCGGAATGAGCAAAAAACAGGAGCTCCGGTTTGTCAATACCAAACCGCTTGCGCCGTTTCCTTCCGCTGAGCACCCCCTCACACCCCGAAAACCACCTCTGACCTGCGACTTCAATGGTCGAGAGACCCTCGGGAGCCGCTTCCGAGCCCCTACAGAAGAACAAAAAAGACCCCTCGGGAAGGGTCCCGAGGGGTCCTCTGCGGAGCAGAACCGACCATCTGGTCGTCTCAGTCGGTCGCGCCGACGGGTAGGGGCGGACCCTCTTCGCGGGATCCGTCGGCGGCCAGTTCGCCGAGCGATCCGTGCGCGGCGATCCGCGGCAGCATCAGCGTCCAGTAGCGGGTGAGGGAGGACTGCGCGAACCACCCCTGTTCGGCGGCGCCGAGCACCTCGAAGCCGACGATCGCGGCCACGACGGCGGCCGCGGCGTCGTCCGGCGACACCCCGTCGGCGAGCCGGCCCTCCTGGTCGGCGGCGCGGAACATCGCCTCGACCCAACGCCGCCACTGCCGGCGCAGGTCGAACCCGTCGCCCCCGTCGTGGTCGGCGCGCGCGCTCGCGGTGGCGCACAGCCCGAACCCGGCGCTGACGACGGGGTCGTGGGCGAGCAGCGCCATCAGGTCGTGCGTGGAGTCCACGAGCACCTGGAGCGCGTTGCCCCCGGACAGCCGGGACACCGTGATGACCCGGACCGCCTCGGACGCCCGCAGCAACACGGCCTCGGCGAGCGCCGCCTTGTTCCCGAAGTGGAAGTGCAGCCCGCCGGCGCTGACCCCCGCGCGTTTGCTGATGGACGCGATCGACGCCGTGACGAAGCCCTCCTCGGTGAACACCTCGGCGGCGGCCCGGACCAGACTCTCGCGCGTGCGGGCAGCACGTTCCTGCTTGACCATGCGATCTCCACAAACCGGTCACGGTTTGCCCAGTGGCGGCTAAGTTCACATCATGATCACCTTCCTGCCCGGAGTGCGACTGGATCGTCACTGGAGCACCGCTCGGCAATCACAGGGGCACACGCACCGTTGCGGACACTCCCTAACAAACCGATTGCGCGGTTTCGTTAGAGCCTCGCGGCCACCTTCTCGCAAGTCGCGAACCGGCCATGATCAAGTCACTCGGCGCCCCTCGCCAACGGCGCCCACGACACGTCGCCGGCCCCCAGCCGCAGGCCGGCCCATGGTCCGGGACTCGACCATCCCCCTCCCCGGGCCACCGGCCAAGGGTTGTCACCCCCTCGACCGTCCGCGCCGGACGCCGGAAGGATGCCGTCAGAGGCCCATGGAAGAACCGAATCCCGCCAAACTGCGAGGATCTACGGAAACAGCACGGCAAAGAATGTCCGGAAGCGTTTCTTCCGGTTTTTCCCGTACCGAGGTCCGGACACCCCCTGGATAAAAAACCGGTTGGTATATATTTTTCTCAGCAGCCACACCAAATCTCGCCAGCGCTGTCTAGGGGGAACAATGAGCGCGAGCACGTTTCAAGTCGAGCGCATGTCGGTCGACCGCAGTGCGCCGTGGCACGGCACGGCCTCCTCCCTCAGAACCGCGAACGGTCACCGGTACCCGTCCCTCACCGCCACCGTTCCGAAGGAATTAGTGCATCGCGCCTCGGTCGCCGAAGTTCTTCTCACCGATTGGGATCGGATCGGTGAGGATCGCTTCCGGGTGACCGCGCAGTGGCCCCGCAGCCACAGCTTCTACACACCGCTCGAGGGCGGTTTCCACGATCCACTGCTCTGCGGAGAGACGATCCGGCAGATCGGCAGCCTGCTGGCCCACGCGGAGTACGGCGTTCCTTTCGGCCATCACTTCCTGTGGTGGGACGTCAGCCTGTCGGTGCACCCTGAGCACCTCCAGGTCCGTCCCACGCCTGCGTCCCTCGACATCGACGTCCACTGCACCGAGGTCAAGCGCCGGGGCGGCAGCCTGTCCGGTCTCACCTACGAGGCGGTCGTCCACCGAGAGGGACACGTCGTGGCGCGCGGCCGTCTCTCCTACACCTGCACCAGCCCCGCCGTGTACCAGCGACTGCGCCCCGACCACACGTTGGAGGCCGACCACAGCCCGCTGCCGCTCACCGCGCCCGTGGCGCCCCAGAGCGTGGGACGGCTGTCCCCGACGGACGTCGTCCTCTCCCCGTTGGGCGAGCCCGATCACTGGCAGCTGCGGGTGGACACCCTGCACCCCGTACTCTTCGACCACCCCGTCGACCACGTGCCGGGCATGACCCTGCTGGAGGCGGCACGCCAAGCGGCCACCGCCGCGCTCGGCCGATCGTCCCTTCTGCCCCTCAGCATGGACAGCGACTTCAAGCGGTACGTGGAACTGGACCTGCCCTGCCTGATCAAGGCACGGGTGCTGTCACGGGCCGATGCCGGCACCTACGACACCGTCTACGTCACGGGGCACCAGGACGGCGAGTTCGTCTTCGGCACCACTCTCACGGCCGCTCCCGGGTTCTGCTGACCGGAGCCGTCACCGCGGCCCGAACGCCGCCACGTTGTCCCGTACCCATTCCCGGAAGGATCGCGCCGGCACTCCGGTCACCTCCCGCACCGTGTCCTCCACCCGAAGCTTGGCACCGTCACGCTGCCGCCCGGCGCTGCCCAGCAAGGCCTCGACCACGTCCGCCGGATACCGTTCGCCCCATCGGGCACGGGCCTGTTCCGGCTCCAGTTCCTCACAGCGCACCGGACGGCCCAGCACCTCGGACAGTTGGGCCGTCTGCTCGTGCGCGGTGATCGCCTCGGGTCCGGTGAGCGTGTACGCCCGACCCTCGTGGCCCGGCTCCGTGAGCGTGCGCACCGCCACGTCCGCGATGTCGCGAGGGTCCACGCAGGCATTGGCCGAACTCCCGTAGAGAACCCGTACGACCCCTTCCGCGCGAATGGATCCCGCCCAGGAGAGGGTGTTCGACATGAAGGACCGCGGGCGCAGCAGGGTCCAGTCCATCCCGGAACCGACCAGCAATTCCTCGGTATCCCGCTGCCAACGGGTGATCAGGTCGTCCGCTCCCGAGTCCGTGACGGCCGCCGCCGAAAGCTTGACCACGTGCCGGACACCGGCCGATCGCGCGGCTCGCAGGAAGTCGGCGTCGTCCCGACCCCCCACCCGCGCGGTGACGAGAAAAACTCCGAGCACGCCCCGCAGGGCGTACTCCAGTGAACGCGGGTCGCCGTAGTCCCCCCGCACCACCTCCACCGCCCCGGACACGGTGTCGACCCTGCGCGGCTCTCTCGCCAGTACCCGAACCTCCGCTTCCGGTCCGAGACGGGACATCACTTCCCGGCCAATCGTCCCGGTCGCACCCGTCACGAGAATCATGGTCTCTTTCCCCCGTCGAAGGTCTGCCCGGCCGCGCAAAGACTTGGCGCCACAGTTACCCGCTGTAAGATACGTACGGGACGGACGGTTTGCACCTGACTGCCGCCGCTCCGGAACATTTTGTGGAGGAGGGAGGCAAAGTGGCTGAGCAGGCCCGAGCCATCCGGACGCGCAGGGCGATCCTGTTCGCGGCGGCAAAGATCTTCGAGGAGCGCGGCTACCAGGCCGCCACGATCTCGGAGATCCTCACGACGGCCGGGGTCACCAAGGGTGCCCTGTACTTCCACTTCCAATCCAAGGACGACCTCGCGCAAGGGGTCCTCAGCTCGCAGGACCAGAACCTCGTTCTGCCCGAACGGCCGTCCAAGGTCCAGGAGATCGTGGACATCGTCATGCTGCACACCTACCGTCTGGAAACGGACGCCATGGTCCGGGCCGCGGTGCGGCTGACCATGGACCAGCAGGCACAGGGGCTCGACCGCAGCGGCCCGTTCCGCACCTGGGCCATGCCCGTCCTGGAGCGCCTCGAAAAGGCCCAGGCGCAGGGAGAACTGCTGCCCCACGTCGTGCCGGTCGAGACGGCCGACGTGATCGTCGGCTCCTACGCGGGCATCCAATCGATGTCCCAGGCGCTCACCGACTACCGGGATCTCGTGACCAGGGTCACCGCTCTCCTGCGCCACCTGCTCCCCAGCATCGTGATGCCCTCCGTGCTGGCTTCCCTCCAGCTCGGCGAGACCCGTGCCACCGACGTTTACAGGGAGGCCACGGCGAACCTGCCCGAAGACGAGCGGATCGGGGTCCGCGGCTGAGTCCGACGTCGGCGTGCCGCACGCGCGCATCATGATCCTCTCTTCCCGCTCGGCAAAAATATACCGGACGCCCCGTTCCTTTCCCATGGGATCACCGAAGTCCGTCGGATCTACGCTGAGACCATGATCAGCTCAACCCTCCGTCTGGTTCCGGTGACCCCCGAGAACTTCGACGCCGTGTGCGCGGTGCGGATCCACCCGCACCAGGAGCACCTCGTCTCCCCCGTCGTGAAGTCGCTCGCCGAGGCCTACGCCCACGGCCCGACCGCCTGGCCCCGCGCCGTCGTGGACGGCGACGAGGTCGTCGGCTTCGTCATGGCCTTCCTCGACATCGTCTGGGACCCCGCCGCGGACCCCGAGGGCCGCCGCTCCGGCCTGTGGCGCCTGAACGTCTCCGCCGACCACCAGGGCAAGGGCTACGGCCGTTTCGCGGTCCGGGCGGTCCTCGACGAGCTGCGCCGGCGCGGCGATGCCCGCGCGTACGTCACCTTCCACCCGGGCGAGGGCAGCCCCGAGCCCTTCTACCTCGGGCTGGGCTTCCGGCTCACGGGCGAGCTGAGCGGCGACCAGCCCGTGGCGGCCCTCGACCTCGGGTAGCCCCGCCGGGACCGGCCCGTCAGGCCAGCACCACCGTCCGCGCCGACGCCGACGCCGGCGCCCCCGCCCCCGTCACCGTCCAGGCCGGGGAGACGCCCGCGCGGAACTCCTGCGGGCTGACCCCCCGGACCCGCTTGAAGGCCGTGGACAGCGCGAACGCGCTGCCGTAGCCGACCCGGCGGGCCACCGTCGCGACGGTGGCGTCCGGCTCGCGCAGCAGGTCGGCGGCGAGGGCGATCCGCCGGCCCGTCAGGTAGGCCACCGGCGGCTCGCCGACCAGCTCCGTGAAGCGCCGGGCGAGCGAGGCCCGCGACACCCCGGCCCGGCGGGCCAGTTCGGCCACCGTCCAACCGTGGCCCGGCCGCTCGTGCAGCAGCCGCAGCGCCGGCCCGACCACCGGATCGCCCTGCGCCCGGTACCAGGCCGGCGCGCCCGCCTCCGGGTCGGCGAGCCAGGCCCGCAGCACCCCGATCAGCAGCAGGTCGAGGAGCCGGTCCAACACGATCTCCTGGCCCGGCTCGTCCCGGCTCATCTCCGAGGCCAGCAGCGCGATCAGCGCCGCGTCCGCGTGCCCCGCCGGGCGGACCAGTACCGCCGGCAGCGCCCCCAGCAGGCGCCGTCCGACCTCGCCCGGCGCCTGGTAGGTCCCGCTCAGCACCACCGTCGAGCGGGGCCCGCGCACCGGATCGCCCCAGGTCCGCACGCCCAGCGTCAGGCTGTCGGTGAGGTCCTCGCCCGAGCCGGCGCTGCTGCACCGCTGGTCCGGGCCCACGGTGACCCGTACCGGACTGTCCGGGTCGTCGGCCAGCGTGTACGGCTCGGGTCCCCGTACGAGCGCCACGTCCCCCGGCCCCAACCGGACCGGCTCGCCCCCGTCGGGCAGCACCCAGGCCGCACCGCGCACCGCCGTCAGCACCGACAGCGGGGCCCGGTCCTCGATCCGTACGGACCACGGCGGGTTGAAGACGGCCTTGAGCAGGAAGGCGCCCCGGGCGTGGGGCCCTTCGAGCAGACCGGTCAGCGTGTCCATGCCCCCATCCTCCCCGCCCCCACCCCGCTCAGACGTCCCACACCCCGCTCGCCGCCACCTCCCGGGCGTAGTCGGCGAAGTCCCGCGGCGGGCGCCCCAGCACCTCCCGCACGCCGTGGACGAGGTGCGCGTTGCGCCCGTCGGTGATCAGCGTGAACAGCTCGGCGAACTCCTCCGGCAGCCCGTTCTCCCGCAGGACCGCCCGGTACTCCTCGTCCGCGACGGGGACGTACGCGATCTCGCGCCCGGTCGCCTTCGACAGTTCGGCGGCCACGTCCGCGAAGCCCATCAGCCGCGGCCCGGACAGCTCGTACGTCCGGCCGACGTGCCGTTCGTCGGTGAGCGCGGCCACGACGACGTCGGCGATGTCGTCGGCGTCGACGAACGGCTCGACCGCGTCCCCCGTCGGCAGGGCGATCTCCCCGGCCAACACGGGCTCCAGGAAGAAGGCCTCGTCGAAGTTCTGGTGGAACCAGGAGGCCCGGACCACCGTCCAGTCGGCGCCGGAGGCCTTCAGCAGTTCCTCAGCGCGCCGCGCGGCCTCCTCGCCCCGGCCCGACAGCAGCACGAGCCTGCGGGCCCCGGTGGCGACGGCAAGCGCGGCGAACTCGCCGATCCGCTCGGCGGCCCCGGGGAAGGCCAGGTCGGGGTGGTACGTCACGTACACCCGGCGCACGTCCCGCAGCGCCGGCCCCCAGGTCTCGGGGGCGTTCCAGTCGAAGGGCGGCTCGCCGGCGCGGGACCCGACCCGGACGGGCAGGCCGAGGCTCCGCAGCCGCTCGACGACGCGGCGCCCCGTCTTGCCGTTGCCGCCGATGACGAGCGTGAGCCCCCGCGCGTCCATCCCGTTCGCCTCGTTCGCCTCGTTCGCGTCGTTCGCGTCGTTCTTCTCGTTCTTCTCGTTCTTCTGGTTCTTCTGGTTCTTCTGGTTCTTCTCGTTCTTCTGGTTCTTCTGGTTCTTCTCGTTCGTCGTCATGTGGACCAGTCAAGCCCGATCGCCCGACGCGCGACATCGGCGAGAAGCTCAACCGCATACGCGTGCGTCCACGCCCCCGAGAGTCCCCGAGAGCCCCGAGAGCGCCCGAGGCACGACCGGGGTGGGGGTGCCCGATATCGGGATGCGCGCCCCCGCGGACCGGCATTAGGGTCGACCCCCGTGGAACCGCTCAATGACAAACAGATCCGCTCATCCTTCGTGAACTGCACCAAGGGCGAGGCCGCCCGGCTGCGGCTGCCCCTCGACTTCGCCGAACTGCCCTGGCAGGACCTCGACTTCCTGGGCTGGGTGGATCCCGGCGCGCCGCTGCGGGCCCACCTCGTGCTGCCCCGCCCCGACGGGCCCGTCGGGATCTCGCTGCGGGTGCCCGCCGTCGGCCGCACCAGCGCGTTGAAGTCCAGCCTGTGCCAGATCTGCCTGACCGGGCACGCCTCCTCCGGGGTCACCCTGCTCGCCGCGCCCCTGGCGGGCGCCCGGGGCCGCGAGGGCAACACGGTCGGCACGTACATCTGCGCCGATCTCGCCTGCTCCCTGTACGTCCGCGGGAAGCGGCAGCCGAAGCTGCGCACCACGCGTCACGAGGAGTCCCTCACCGTGGACGAGCGCCTCGCGCGGATGCGGGGGAACCTGGACGCCTTCGCCTCGAAGGTCACCGCCGCCGCCTGACCGCGGTCCCCGGGTCCGCAGTGATCTCGATCTCCCTGCGGACCCGTGTACGCCATCGGGGAGGGTCAAGGGCCGGCAATATGATCACATGACGGTATGACGAGGACTCTCTACCTGTTCTGCTCCGCCGCCCCGCCCGTCTTCGACGTGGCCCACGTGATCGAGGACGCCCAGTCGCGCGGCTGGGACGTCTGCGTGGGCCTGACCCCGACGGCGGCGCAGTGGATCGCGCAGAGCCTCGACGGGCTCGCCGCCCTGACCGGCAACCCGGTGCGCTGGCAGTACAAGCTCCCCGGGGAGCCCGACGTGTGGCCCGCCGCGGACGCGCTGCTGTTCGCCCCCGCCACCTTCAACACGATCAACGCCTGGGCGCTCGGCCTGACCGACCGCTTCACCGTCGGGGTGGCCGCCGAGGCCCTCGGCAAGGGCACCCCGGTCGTCGCGATGCCCTGTACGAACGCCGCGCTCGCCGCGCACCCCCAGTTCGAGCAGTCCCTGACGGTCCTGCGCGGCGCCGGCGCCGAACTGCTCTACGGCGAGGGCGGTTTCGTCCCCGGCCCGGCGGGTCCGGACGCCCCGCCGCACTTCCCGTGGCAGGTCGCGCTGGACGCGGTGGACCGTACGGTCGTCCCCCAGCCCTGATCCCGCTCCGCGGCGGCCCCCGCACGGGCCGCCCGCATCCGCATCCGCATCCGCACCCGCATCCGCGGAATCAGGCCGCGTACAGGTCGAACGTCGATCCGCGTCGGGGGCCGGCGACGACGTCGAGGGCCGGGTCCACGGTGAGCATCGCCTGGTGCAGCCGCTGGAGCTGGTTCGAGGGCTCGACCCCGAGTTCCCCGATCAGCCGGTGCCGCAGCCGCCGGTAGACGTCGAGGGCGCCGCCCTGTCGTCCCGACCGGTACAGGGCCACCATCAGCTGGGAGTGGAGCCCCTCGTGCTGCCGGTGGCGCGCGGTCAACTCGGTCAGTTCCGCGAGGAGTTCGCTGTGCCGGCCGAGCCGCAGGTCCACGTCGATGCGCCGCTCGACCGTGACCAGCCGGCTCTCCTCCAGCCGCATGACCTCGATCTCCAGGATCGGCCCCACGCGTACGTCGACCAGCGCGCGCCCCTGCCACAGCCCGAGCGCGTCCCGCAGCCGTCGCGCCGCCGTCTCGTCGTCCCCGTCCTCGAAGGCGCTCTGGCCCTGGGTCACGAGGGTCTCGTACCGGTTGACGTCGATGGACTCGGGCGGCACCTGGAGCAGGTATCCGCCGTGCCGGGTCGCCAGCACCTCCTTCGCGCCCTGCGGTCGGCCCGGCCCCATGGCCGTACCGAGCCTGCGGCGCAGTTGGAGGATGTACGTCTGGAGGGTGGTGTGCGCGCTGTGGGGCAGGTCGTGGCCCCAGATCTCCTCCATGAGGGTGGGTACGGGGATCACCCGCCCCGGGTGCAGTGCGAGCAGGGCCAGGATCTGCCGGGGCTTGCCCGCCGTGGGCACGATCGAGCGGCCGTTGATCTCGGCGCTCAACGGACCCAGAACCTGAATCTCCACGATGACCCTTCCGCCTTCCGTCGAGTCGCCTCGATTTCCGTTTCGTCCTGCGTGTCCCTACACCCCGCTGCCGAGGAACTCGTAGCACCGTTCCCCGCCCACCGCCCGCGCCTCGACGGCGCCGGTGCGGTACTCCCCTACGCGCGCCTCGCCGACCAGGCTCGGCAGCAGCAGCCCCCACAGGGCGGCCACCTTCCGCTGCAACTCCCAGTACGTCAGCCCGGTCCCGGCCAGCACCTCGATGCCGCAGACCGCGGCCGCCACCAGGGCCTCGGCGCTCTCCCAGCCACCGGCGCCGGCGCCCGGGCCGTCGTGGCCCCGCCCGTCGCCCGCACCGGAACCACCGACCGCGCCCACGCCCACGCCCTCGACCGCACCGACGCCACCGATCCCGCCGGGCACCGCACGCCCGGCGTCGACCACGGGCAGTTCCCCGGTGTCCCGTGCCATCCGCAGCAGTCCGTACACCGCCGCCAGCCACGTCCCGTGGAAGTCCACGACCGCCGGCTGCTGCCCCGCGCACTCCTTGGTGATGCGGAAGCTCGCGGGGATCGCCGGATCCTCGTGCAGCGTCCGCGCCAACCAGTGCGTCATGTCGATCAGTGCCTGCAAGGGCGAGGCGCCGGCTTCGCGCAGCCCGCGCACCGCTTCGTGCAGCAACCCGCAGCCGCGCTGTTGCACGGCGTCCGCGAGCTCGTCCTTCGAGGCGAAGTGGAAGTACAGCGCCCCCTTCGTCACACCCGCCGCGCCCGCGATCTCGCCGAGCGTCGCATTGGCGTATCCGTTGCGGTGGAACATCTCGGCCCCCGCGAAGACCAGCCGCCTACGGGTTCGCTCCGACCTCTCCTGCACCGCTCCGTCTCCTTCCGCCCCCGATCTCCCCACGCCCACACCGCGCGGGGTGGTCAGGCCCGCACGAGCCGTTCGGCCCTCACCGCTGCCACCGCGTCACCCGCGCCGACCCCGGCGCCGACCCCGGCACCGACGGGTACGCCCACTGCCGCGGCGGCCCCGGCCCCTTCCGGACCGGCCATCAATATCGAGCGCTGCAACCGGCGCAGCGCCCCGGACGGCTCCAGCCCCAGGTCACGGACGAGCGTGGCGCGCAGCCGCTGGTACACGTCCAGGGCCTCGCCGCGGCGGCCGGAGCGGTGCAGGGCGAGCATGAACTGTCCGTGCAGGTTCTCGTGGGTGCGGTACCGGCTGGCCAGGACGGTCAGTTCGGCGAGCAGTTCGCGGTGGCGCCCCAGTCGCAGGTCGGCCTCGATGCGCTGGTCGAGGGCGCACAGCCGGGTCTCCTCCAGCCGTCGCGTCTCCATGTCGAGCTGGACGCCGCCCTGGACGTCGGCGAACGCCGGCCCGGACCACAGCGCCAGCGCCTCGCGCAGCAACCGCGCGGCGTTCGGGTGGTCACCGGCGTCCATCGCCCGGTATCCCATGCCGGCCAGCCGGTCGAATTCACGGACGTCACTGGTCCCGCCGCCGCTGCTGAGCAGGTAGCCGCCCGGCAGTGTGACCAGCACGTCCTTGGCCGTGCGCACCCGGCCGTTGCCCTCGTTGCCCTCCAGGGCCGTCGCGATGAGCGCGCGGAGCTGGAGCACGTACGTCTGGAGCGTCGTACGGGCACTGCGCGGCGGTAATCCGCCCCACAGCTCCTCGATCAGCGCCGAGACCGGCACGACCTGGTCGGCATGGAGGGCCAACAGGGCCAGGACCTGCCGGGGCTTGGGGGCGGTCGGCGTGATGGAGATCCCGTTCTCCCGCACGGCCAGTGCGCCCAGTACATCGATGTCCACGTCGTACTCCCCTGTGTCCTTGGATGAGTCGCAAGAGTCAGTAGAAAACAGGCCCCACGGTTTGTCAATATCAAACCGTCCGCGCTGTTTTGTAGCCAGTGAGACTCTACTTCCGCTCAAGAACACTGACTGACCAGCCTATACGTTTCAGATCGGGCACTTTGACCGCAGCACTGACACCCTGGACCACCCCTCGACGAGGGCCTCAGGGGGCTCTACGCAGGGCAGATCAAACCAAGCGGTCTGTTTTTTGGTGCCCGTCCGCTGCGATCCTCGGCAGCAACAGGGCCCAGATGCGGGCGAGGGTGTCGGGCGCGGCCCAGTCGGGTTCGGCGACCCCCAGCACCTCCAACCCCACGGTCGAGGCCAGGACCACCCTGGCCGCGTCCTGCGGGGAGACTCCGTCGGCGAGCCGGCCCGCCCGGTGCGCCGCGACGAGCGACTCGCCCACCCACCGCCCCCACTGCCGCCGCAGTGCGACGCGGCTCCGGTAGGACGCGTCCACGGACAGCGCGAAGCCGGCCCGCACGACCACGTCGCGGGTGAGGAGGTCCATCAGCTCGTACGTCGACTCGACGAGCGCCTCCAGCGGGTCGTCGACGCCACAGGCCCCGGTGAGGCGGCGCAACGCGTCCGCCGCCCGGTGTTCCACGGCCGTGGCGAGCGCGGTCTTGTTCTCGAAGTGGAAGTGGAGCGCGCCGGGGGTCAGTCCGGCCCGTCGGCTGATCGCGGCGACCGAGGCGGCGACGTAGCCCTCCTCGAAGAACACCTCCGCGGCGGCGCGCACGAGGGCTTCCCGCGTGCGCGCGGCACGCTCCTGCTTGACCATGGGGGGCTCTCCACACCGCGCCGACCGCGTCCGCCGGTTCCCGGGCAGGGACGCGGAATCCTCGCGGCCACAGTCGGCGCCCCCGCCGGAGCGTGACCGGACTCCCACCGGAGCCCCCTGCTCCGCTCCCCCGAGGCGTAACGGCGTTAACGCCGTTAACGCCGTTGCCGCTCCCCGCCGGCCGCCTCGACCACCCCGACCACCCGCCGCCGCGAGGCGGCGACCGCGAGCCCCCAGGAGCCGAGGGCCACCGGCGCGAAGCCGAACGCGACCGGGTTCACGTACGCGGGCAGGGAATCGCCGACGTAACCGCCGCCGTCCGCCGTCTCGCAGACGAAGCGCAGGGGCACGTACGTCACGGCGTAGTCGACGAAGGTCTCGGCCCGCGCCTCCCGGCCGGGTATCCGGCAGGGCGCCGGCGGCGAGGAGCCGGCGCCGCCGTCCTCCGTCTCCAGGACCGCCCCCGCCACGTGGAGCAGTCCCCACGCGTAGCAGCCGGCAGCGCAGGCTCCGAGCAGGGCGGCGAGCGCTCGCGGCCGGGTCCCGCGTCCGCCGCCGCGGGACCCGGCCCGGACGAACCCGGTGAACGCGGAGCCGAGCAGGAAGCAGGTGCCGACGAGCGCGGCCGGGACGAGGAGCAACAACAGCGGCACCATCAGCGCGCGGCCCGCCCCTCGCCCCGCGTGGCGCCCCGGGGCACCACGCCCTCCCGCTCCGCCTCCGAAACGACGTCGAGTACCGCGAACGTATCCATGCGGGCATGCATACACGTCGACCGCCCGGCCCCGCACCTTCCTCCCGCGCCGCCGGGCCGACGCCGGCTCCCACCACCGCCGGCCTCACCGACGCTGAAGGCGTTAACGGCGTTAACGGCGTTAACGGCGTTAACGCCCCCACCCGTTGGCGGCGTTAACGCCGTTAACGCCCAGCCCCCACCCCAACCCACCAAAAAGAAACACCCCACAACCCACCACACACCCCCAAAACCCCACTCCACCCCGCCCTTAAAAGTACTTGTCGACTGGTTTTCTTTCGCGGGGTCGCACTACATTGACCCGTACCAGCGACCCCAACAGGCATCAGGAGAAACCCACGTGGCGAGGGTCAGGCAGGAACGGGCGGAGAACACCCGACAGGCGATCCTGGAGGGCGCGGCCATCGCCTTCGACCGCTCCGGCTTCGGCGGCACGAGCCTCAGCGACGTGGTCAAGCACGCCGGGGTCACCAAGGGCGCCCTCTACTTCCACTTCCCGTCCAAGGAAGCCCTCGCCCGCACCCTGATCGACGAACAGTTCCAGGTCTCCAAGGACGTCCCCGCCATCGAGGAACCTGGCCTGCAAACGGTCATCGACCTCACCCACCAGATGGCGTTCGGGCTGCGCACCAACGTCCGCGTCCGCGCCGGCATCCGCCTGGTGATCGAGTTCGGGTCGTTCACGCACCCGGACCCGTCCCCGTACAACGCCTGGATCGAGACCAGCCGCGGCTGTCTGGCGCCGGCGAAGGAACGCGGAGACCTCTTCCCGTCGATCGACGTGAACGACCTCTCCACCTTCCTCGTCGGCTCCTTCACCGGCATCCAGGTCACCTCGCACGTGCGCACCGGCCGCGAGGACCTGCACACCCGGGTCGTCGACCTCTGGAACTACCTCCTGCCGGGCATCGTCCCCGGACCTCGCATCCCCCTCTTCGACCCGGCCGGCTCGTCCGCCTGCCGCGCCGAGCTCGGTCTCGACGTCCTCGACCCCGACCTCGGTGTCGGTGTCGGTCCGGCCCCCGAGCCCACCGTCCCGGCGCTTCCCGTCGGCTGACGACGCGTCCAGGGCGGCCTCGCACACGCCGTGGTGAACCACGGGGGTGCTCGCTACGGCGTGTGCGAGGCCGCCCTGTCGCGTTTCCCGACACCCACGACCCACTTCGTTAGCAAAACTCAAGCGTGGCGCTCACACGCACCCAAGAACGTTAGTAAAGTCCCTCTCATGACTTCGCCCTCGTCCCAGAGCGACCGAGAGAAGGTCGTCTCCAAGCTCCCCCCGTGGCTCCGCCAGGAGTTGAAGATCCGCACCGCCCAACTGCGGGTCGACATCCAGGACGCCGTCCACCAGGGCATCGCCCACTGGAGCGCCCTCGCCTCCGCGCCCTCCCCCGTCGACACCTCCGGCGCCGAGTCGTTCTCGACGTGGCTGCCCGCCGGTCAGTGGGATTCCTTCCGTACGGACGCCAAGGACCGCGGCGTCTCCCTCATCCAGGGTCTCGCCCAGGCGGTGCGCCTCTGGCTGGAGATGAACCCGGCCCCCACCGTGCGGCGACCGGCCGTCGTCCGCCGCATCGTCGTGTGCAACCAGAAGGGCGGAGTCGGCAAGACCGCCATCACCGCGGGCACCGCCGAGGCCCTCGCCGAGGACCCCTCGACCCTCCACCCGGTGCGCGTCGCCCGCCAACTGGCCCGCCTCGCCCCGACCGAGGGCGATGCCCCGCACCACCCGGAGCACACCACTCCCCTGGACCTCGAAGACCTGCCGGGCCTGGGGATGCGCGTCCTGCTCGTCGACTTCGACCCGCAGGGGCACCTCACCAAGCAGCTCGGCGGCCAGCCCCTGCCCATCGGCGGCGACAGCCTCACCTGCCACATGGCCGGCGAGGCCAAGGGCCCCCTCTCCGACCTGATCGTCCAGGTCCCGGACGAGCGCTTCGGCGACCGTCTCCACATCCTGCCCGCCTGCACGGACGCCTTCCTCCTGGACGTCCGCCTCTCCACGGTCCGCGCCCGCGAGGCCGCCCTCGAACGCGCCCTCGCCCCGGTCGAGTCCGACTACGACGTCATCCTCATCGACTGCCCGCCCAGCCTCGGCCTCAGCATGGACGCCGCCATCTACTACGGCCGCCGCCGCGACGCCGAACAGCCCGGCGCCTCCGGGGCCCTGATCGTCGTACAGGCCGAGGACTCCTCCGCCGACGCCTACGACCTGCTCACCTCCCAGATCAACGATCTGCGCGACGACCTCAGCCTGGACATCGACTACCTCGGCCTCGTCGTGAACCTCTACGACGGCCGCCGCGGCTACATCGCGACCTCCTCCCTCCAGGCCTGGATGGACATAAAGGATCCGCGGGTCGTGGCGATCGTCCCCGACCTCAAGGAACAGCGCGAAGCCGTACGCGTGAAGCAGCCGCTGTTCGTCTACGCCCCCAAGGGCGACCAAGCCGTCGCACTGCGCGCCCTCGCCCGGGAGATCTCATGAGCAAGGCCGACAAGCTCGGAGTCTCGGCGTCCTTCGCCCGCGCGCAGCCCGTGGGCGTCAGCCCCCGCCGCGCGGCCATCGCCGAGGCCACCGGCGCCCCCACCTCCGGGGTCGTCCCGCCGTCCGAGGTGCCCATCGAGGCCCTCGCCCACAACCCGTTCAACCTCCGCGAGGACCTCACGGAGATCGACGAACTGGCCCAGTCCCTCCTCTCCCGCGGCCAGCTCCAGCCGCTCGCCGTCGCCACCCGCATGGCCTTCATGGAAGCCCACCCCGGACAGACCGACGGCCTCGGCCGTGCCCCGTACGTGGTCATCGACGGCAACCGCCGGCTGGCGGCGGCACAGCTCGCGGGCCTGAAGACCATCCAGATCCACGTGAACGACGCCCTCTCCGCGTCGGCCGCCGACATCCTCGAATCGGCCCTCATCGCCAACGTCCACCGGGTCGACGTGGCCCCCATGGACCAGGCGCGCGCCCTCCAGGAGCTCGTCGAGGTGCACGGCTCCCAGGCCCAGGTGGCCAAGCGGCTCGGCAAGACCGCCGCCTGGGTCTCCCAGCGCCTGACGCTCCTCAACCTCACCCCGAGCCTCCAGGAGAAGGTGGAGACCGGCGAGCTCAAGGTGGAGCCGGCCCGGCGCATCGGCCGCCTTCCCCAGGAGGAGCAGGCGACGGCGGCGGCCGAGAGCCTGAGCGCGGTCAATCCCCCGCGCCAGCGCACCCGCCCGACGCCGCCGACCGTTAACGGCGTTAACGCCGTTAACGCCCCGGCCGCCCCGGCGACCCCTCCGCCCCCTCCGCTCCCTTCGACCCCCCGCATCACGATCGCCACCGACTCCCCGCAGACCATCGCGGACGCCCTCACCGCCCACCTCACGCCGGACGACCTGAAGGCCGTCACCGAGCTCCTGATCACACGCATCTGAAGCCACACCCACGCCGGGGGCGCTGACGGCACCACACCGTCGACGCCCCCACGTGCGTTTCGTGTGCGTTCAAACGTGCGGTTCGCATAGGCTGCACCCGGAGGTACCCATGAGCGACAAGAACGAACAGACCACCCTCTTCGCAGCGGTCGACGCCCTGCTCGAAGAGGCGGCCGCACAGGACGGGCTGCCGCACCCGGACGAGCGCAAGCGCCTGCGCGAGGCCGCCGGCCTCAGCCAGGACCAGATCGCCAAGGCCCTCTCGGTCCGCCGCGAAACGGTCACCTCCTGGGAAACGGGCCGCACGGCCCCCCGCCCCCCGAAGCGCGCCGCGTACGCCCGCCTCCTGGAAGGCCTCGCCGCCCTCCACCCCACCGACACCGTTAACGCCGTTAACGCCGCGCCCCCCACCGACACACCGGCACCCCCCACACCCCCCTCCACCGTTAACGCCGTTAACGCCGGACTCCCCACCCCCACCGACCCGCTTCCTCCCCCCCACCCCGTTAACGCCGTTAACGCCGAACCTCCCACCGGCACCCCCGCACCGCCCTCCACCGTTAACGCCGTTAACGCCGTCAACGCCGCCGACCCCGAAGTCGCCCCCTCCCCCCGGCACCCCGAGCCCGCACCCCAGAAGCAGAAGCCCCAACCCCGGGCCCACCCCCGCCCCCGGCCGACGCCCCCCACCCCTTTCGCGGGCAACGGCCCTCTCGCCGTCCTCGACGGCACCGGCCAGGCCCACGCCGCCGGCGGCCTCGTCCTCGCCCACCCCACCGCGGACCTCCCCGCACTCATCACCTGGGCCCTCGGCCCCGACGCGGACCTCCGCACCCCCCGGCTCCACCGCAACGGCAAGGACGGCGACCCCCTGCTCGTCCTCACCGCCCCCGCCGCCGAAGCCCTCGGCCTGCCCCTCACCCTCGAAGACCGCCGCGCCCTCCGCCTGCCCGACAACCACCCGGTGGTCCGGCAGCTCACCAAGGCCAAGTGGCAACTGACCCGCCGCGGCTTCGGCCCCTGGGCCCGCGTCTACCGTCCGGCCACCGCCGCCACCGGCCGCCAGTGCGTCCAACTCGCCGTACTCCCCTGGGGCGCGCTCGACCCCCGCGCCTGGGGCGAGGACACCGCCGAACTCCCGGCCCCCGAACTCGCCGACGTCCTCACGACGTACGCCACCCGCGTCCTGACCCCCCGAGGCTCCACCGCCGTCACCGGCCTCGAACTCATGACGGCGCTCCGCCCGCCCACCCGCGCCGCCCGCAACCCCCTCACGAACGCCTGGGAATCCGCCCCCGTCGCCGGCTCCCTCACCCACCCCGTCGACCCCGCTCCCCCGGAGGCCCCCGACGAGCACCCGGTGGTCGCGGCCCTGTACCCGCGCGCCCACCAGCGCACCCCGGACCAGGTCCTCGACGAGGAGGCCTACGACTGGATCCGCGACCCCGAACTCCTCACGGACGCCGAGTGCGCCCGCACCCACGCCGTCGGCATCGACGTGAACATGGCCTTCGCCGCGGCCGCCAACCGTCTCCCGGTGGGCCTGGGCCCGGCCGTCCACACCGACCGCCCCCGCTTCGACCCGAAGACCCCCGGCTGCTGGCTCGCGGACCTCTCGGCCGTCCCCCACGACCCGCGCCTGCCCAGCCCCTTCACCCCGCACGGCAAGCCCCCCACCGGACCCGCCTGGTACGCCACCCCGACCCTCGCCTACGCCCTGGAGCTCGGCCACGACGTCCGCCCCACCGAGGCGTGGATCCGCCCGGACAACGGCCCGTACCTCGACGCCTGGTACACCCGCCTGCGCGACGCCTACATCGCGACGATGGCCGACCTCGGCGTCACCACCTCGCTCACCGAAGCCGAGTTCCTGGACGCGATGACCACCCACAAGTCACAGGACGACCCCGCCCCCGTGGCCGTCCTGTCCGCCATCAAGTCGACGGTCAAGGGCGGCATCGGCAAGCTCCGCGAACGCCCCCAGGGCGCCGGCTACCGTCCCGGCGAGGCCTGGCCCGCCCTCGAACGCCCCACCTGGCGCCCCGACATCCGCGCCGCCGTCATCTCGACGGCCCGCGTCAACATGCACCGCAAGATGCGCAGGCTCGCCGAGGCCGCCGACCTCCACCCCATCGCGGTCCTGTCGGACTGCGCCGTCTACCTCTCCGACGGACCCGGCCCCCTCGACTTCCTCCCCCACACCCCCGAGGGCAAGCCCCTGCCCGGCGGCTTCCGCCTGGGCGTCAGCCCCGGCATGGTCAAGCACGAAGGCACCCAACCGCTCCTGTGGGCCGTGGGACTCCTCGACGAACACATCAACCCGGCCCGCCACATCAAGGGCCACGACGCAGCCGCAGACGGCGAGTAAACCGTGTCCGACATCTCAGACGGTCTCAGCAGAGCCGACGAGCAGCACTTCACCCGCCCGATCCCGAAGTCGGCGGGCGCCCAGATGCGCTTCCTCGTCAAACAGCTCAAGTCCACCAAGGAGGCCGCCACCCTCCTCGGCATCTCCCAGCGCACCGTCGAACGCTACGTGCGCAACCAGATCAGACAACCGAAGCCGGCGCTCGCCGCCCGCCTCGAAACCGAGGTACGCCGCCGCTGGCAGCCCCTGGTCCGCAAGCGCGCCCGCGAGCAGGCCGCCCGCACCACCGGCGTCGTCATCGAGACCCGCGCCCGATTCGGCTTCACCGCCGCCCCCGGCACCACCGACGACGGCCGCATGCGCCGCATCACCCAGCACCTTCCCCCGGAGTACGCGGGCCGCCTCTTCACCGCCCAGGAGGCCGGCGCCACCGAGGCCCAGCTCCGCCACATCGCGGCCGAGGCCCTCCAGGAGATCTACTTCAAGGACAACGGAGCACGGGCGACGACCCTCCTCGTCGAGTTCACGGACATCGACTACGTCGACTTCGCCTTCTAGCCCCCAACAGCCCCTCCAAGCCCCTGAAACCGAAGGCCCCGGGTGGGATCCATCCACCCGGGGCCTTCCACGCTCCTGGACCCCCTCAGGGGCCTCCACGGGGCCGTTCTCACCCCACCGCGTGCAACGTCCTCCGCCGCTTCGACTCCGCGGCCTTCTTCGCCGCGGCCTGCGCCGCCCGCTTCTTCCGCTGCTCCGCCAACTGGTCCTGGTACTCCGCCACCGCCTGGTGGTAGCTGGCGACGTAACCCCGCGCGTCCAGACGCTCCTCGGCGGGCATCCCGTTCACCGCGGCGACGGCGTCCTCGAAGGAGTTGTAGCCGGCCAGCATCGGGTTGATCTGGTAGACGCCGTTGCGGACCTTGCGCACCAGCTTCGCGAGCTCCAGGCTGCGCAGCGCCGCGTTCACGCTCGGCCGGCTCAGCTCCAGCATCCCCCCGATGGAGGCCTGGTCGATCAGGATCCGACCCCCGGGCTCACTCAGCGAGCGCAGCTTCAGCAACACACGGTACGCCGCGGGCGGAAGGTCCAGGTCGGAGAGAAGCCCGTCGGCGTTGACCGCAGCGAATCGCAAGGTGCTCACTGAGGTGTCCCTTCTTCCTTGCGCTGTGCCCGGCTCAGCCGGCGCGCAGCGCGCTCTCTGGACCGTTCGGCCCGCAGTTCCTCGATTGCCTGCCGCATGTGGTCCAGCGACGGGAAGCGCACCAGATCAGGCAGGCTCGTATCGCCACGGATCTGCGAGATGGTGCTGTGCTGCTCCACCTTCACGAACTCACCCGCCGTCTCCGTCCCCGGGATGAACTCGGCCACCCGGTAACTGTAGGGCGGGTTGAACTGGTACACACCCCGCCGCACCTTGAAGACGATCCCATGAGACATGACGGTGTGCAGTGCCTCCGACGTCTTCGTCCGACTGACGTCCAGGATCGTAGCCATCTCCTCCTGAGTAAGTGGAATCCGCCCCCCCGCGCGCTGGCACGCGATCAGCAGCAGGATCAACCTCAACGGCAATGCTTCCCTGAAGTACTGGGCGATCACCAGAAAAAACTCGAGGCTGTCCATGGAAAAGGCATTGGGCTGACTCTGCGTCCCGTAGAACTCGAGCGGCTTGCGCTCGCCGTCCAGCGTCAGCTTCCGGCTCGGATACCTCTTCGCCAGGCCGTCCAGGTCCTTGACCGGAGCCAGTGGCTGACTCCATGCCGAGATCGCGTCATCAACGGGGAGATCAGGACGCGGCGCGCGCGACGGACTCGGCCGACGGCGCTGTGGCTCTGATGACACGAGGATGCTCTCCACTTCGTTGATCTGCAGAGAGAGTATGTCAACAAGGGTGACACTAATGTCACGCTCGTTGACGTTCGGCGTGTCTTATGTCCCCCCAGCAGGGACACATCTCGGCCACGCCCCCTCGCCGGCACCCCTCCCCGGCCCCCACCCAACCCGTCCCCTCCCTCCAGCAGTTCGGGGACGTATCTCCGGAAGAACGTCAGTCTCCCCGACGTTTTAGCCCAAAAACCGTCAGCCTCACTGACGTTTTGCAGCCGTTCTGTCCCCCCACCAGGGACACATCCATCGAGTTATGTCCCTCCTGAGGGGACATAACTTTCCCCCCGCACCCCGCCTGACCTGCGACGATCCATCTCCGTACCTTCTATAGGCCGTCTCCTGCCGCGCTGCGCGCACTGAACGTCGTCTCAACGCTCAACGCCACCGCACTTTCTGACGCCCCGAAGCACCAGCCGGCCGAAGGGAAGCTCTCGGACACCCTGTCCATAACCTCGCGGAATCTGACTGATTCCCGTCTCTATCTCACCACCACTTTGAATCAAACCCTCCTCCGCCATTAACGCCGTTAACACCCACTTCCCAACCTCCAACGAGGCTCCAAGAACCCTCCACTCACACCCCAACATGCACACTTCAAAATCCCACTCAGCTCTACCCCTCCCCACAAGCGCCCCACTGGAGCGGCACCCAATTGTTGAACCGGAACCAAAAACAACAGCCCCTCCCCCACCTGAACCACCACCAGGCCCACCCCCTCAAACCCCTACCCAGCACCCGAAGTCAAAACTTCGCCAAGGAGCCAGACGCCCCCACCCACAGGGCACTTCGACCCGCGGAACACCGCTGCCCGGGCCTTCACCAGGTCTGCACCAAACACAGCGACACAAGCCCTAAAGGCCCGCCTGTGGCCCACCAGCCAAGACCAGCAAGGCCGCACCACACACAGCTTCGCCACCCCGAGCTGCGCTACGCAGAACTCAGCATCACGGAGTCTTCTCTGCCTAGGCCTCGCTGAAGCTGAAGCCCTAGGCCCGTCCTTCCGGCCGGCTTTGGGCTGCGAAGCAGCCCTGCGCCAAGCGCAGCGAGGCGGGGTCTTTGCATACGCCGGAGCGAAGCGGAGGCCCAACCGGCCCAAAGGGCCGGCCTCGGGCCTCGAAGCAGCCCTGCCCCGAGCGCAGCGAGGGGGCATCTCTGCATAGGCCGGAGCGAAGCGGAGGCTTGACCGGCCCGCAGGGCCGGCTTTGGGCCGCGAAGCGGCCCGCGCCCGAGCGCAGCGAGGGGGCGTCTCTGCCTAGGCCGGAGCGAAGCGGAAGCCTAACCGGCCCGAAGGGCTGGCCT